>CAIVKH010000345.1 GCA_903906425.1 uncultured bacterium | reverse complement strand
GAGCCGTTGACCAGAAGCGTTCCGCCGTTGACCGTGCCGGGGCCGGAGATGCCGTTGTTGCCCGCGATGACCAGCGTGCCGGTCGTGCTCTTGGTCCACGCGGCGCCCGCGTTGATTTCGCCGACGCCGGCCAGCGTGCCGCTCTGGAAGTTGAGGTTGTTGATTGCAAGCGCTCCGCCGATGGCATTGCCCTGCATGTCGAGCGAGCCGCCGTTGAGCGTGATGCTGTTGGTCGTGCGCGTGGCCGTGCCCTTGATGATTCCGCCGCCAAGGGTGACGCTGCCGCCAGTGATGATGAGCGCGTCAACCGCCGAGGCCAGACCCGTGGGCGATGTATTGTTGCCGAGTCGTATCGCCGCGCCAAACGTCGCGTTGCTGCCGATCGTGACGCTGCCACCACTGATGTTCAGCGTTCCGTAGGTCACGTTGGCGGTGGTGCTCGTGTTGACGATTCCGCCCATGTCGACGCCACCGCTGCCGACGACGAGCGTGCCGCCGCCGATGGTCAGCGTGTTCGTCAGGATGGCGCCGGATGGGACCGTGCCCGTGCGGAAACCGATGGTGACACCCGTTACATCAAGAACTCCTTTGTCGAATTTGAAATCCGCGGCGAGATTCGCGACGCGGGCTTGATTGCCGATGTTCAATGTCCCCAGCAGCAGGTCGGCGCTGTGGCCGGTGAAATCAACGAGATCGTTCGCGCCGCCCGTGCCCGTGCCCGCGCCGCCGGTGGCAAGGCTAAAGGATGTGTTGCGGCTGACGCCGTCGGCGGAGCGAATCTTGACCGTGCCATTCGTGGTGGCGAAGGTGAGCCATCCCATGTCGCGACCGCCCGTGCCGATGTTGATATTGCTGACATTGAGCGTGGTCAGGCCCGTGCCAAGCACGACCGTGTTGATTTGCTGCGTCTGGGTGCCGTTGAAGGCGCCGTTGTCGCCGATAAAAAGATTCGCGCCGATGATCGTTGAGACGGGCGTTGCGTCGCCGACCGGCGGAAGCGGAAGAAGCAGGGACGACTGGGTATTCGACGCGTTCCCAGGCTGCGGATTGTTCACGCGAACGGTGCCGTTGGAGCCGACGCTGATGAAAGCGCTGGAAAGCGCCGTCAAGTCGAGCACGCAGTAATCGCCCTTGTTGGTGGTGCCGCCAAACGCGCTGCCGCCGACTTGGAACGTTCCACCCGCGGCGGTGCCAACGTTCAGCGCGCCGCCACCCGTCATCACGACGATGGATGGAATCGTGCCTGTCGGGGCCGCCGGTCCGACAAAGACACTGCCGGTGATGTTCAGCACGCGGCCTGTTCCGATCAGCACATAATTTGTCCCGAAGCTGCTGCACAAGTTCGTCAGGCCGCTGCACGCCACGTTTGCGGCGGTGAAATCGAGCACGCTCAGGTTTGTGCTGTTCGCGACAATGCCAAAACCGACGCCTTTCATGTTCGGCTGGTCGGCGGTGTAGATGAGCCTTCCGCCATCCAGCACGGTTGAGCCAACATAAGAATTGGCGCCGGCAAATGTCTGCGTGCCGCTGCCGACTTTTTGCAGCGCGATGGATCCGTTGCCTTCGCCGGCGATCATGCGCGTGCTGTCAACGATGGTGCCGCTGAAAATGCCGGAGCCGTTGTTCACGCCAATCGTCATCGTTTCAACCTGGGTATTGCCGAATGAATTGGTGATTGTGCCGGAGCCGGTCAGCGTGTTGAAGCGAACGGGATCGCCGCGCAAATCGAAATTCGCGCCCGTGGCGACATAAAGATCCGCGCTGTTGTTCGTCCAGACGGAAGCGTTGCCGTCGTTGCGCAGCGTTCCGCCTTCCACGGAGAACAAGCTGGAACCACTGAAAATGCCGTTATAGATCGATGCCGTGCCCGCGCCGGTCTTCTTAAACACGCCGCCAGCGAAGGAGTGGCCAGCCGTGCCGGCGGTCCAACTCCAACTGGCCGCAGCCAGTTCAACTGTCGAAGCGTTCGCGATTCCGCTGTTGAACGAAAGAAGCGAGTCGAGTTTCAGCGTGCCGTTCAACACGGCTGTCGTGTTTGTATAGTTCAGCGCACTGCCGGTGATCGTGAGCCTGGCCGGACCATCTTTCGTCAGGCCGCCGTTACCGCTGATTCCGCCGCCGGCGAAGACATAATCATTTGCGGCGTTGCTCACGTTGATGGATGAAACAGGGCAGACATCACCGAGATTCACGGCGTAGGTTCCGCCGGCGGTGTCATCGAAAAGAACACTGTCGTAGGCATTGAAGATTGCCGCGCCACCGGTGCGGATTGATTTCCAATTCAAGGGCCCCGCGAGCTTCCACTGCGCATCCAGCGTGCCGTCCCACTTTATGCCGAGCCCCGTGTTTGTGATGACCAGATCAATCGAAGAGTTGGCGATATCGTTGATGAGGCCGCCTTGTCCGCCGTTCGGAATGCTGACCGCAAAGTCGCTGATCGCGCCGACGAAGTTCGTGCCGTAGCTGATGAGCACATTCGTGCCGGTGGTTGCCGGCGACGAAAGCAGCGGATACAGGAAAACCGTTGGCGATGTCGCAAGAGGACCGAGTGAACGATGCGTCGGATTCGTTCCGTTCAACAGCGCCGTGATTTTTGCGCCGGCGTTGAGCGTCAGCCCTGCGACGGTCAGCGCGCCGGTCACATTCGCGGACTGCGGACCGATCTGGCCGCCGCCCTGAATTGTCGCGCTCGCCGCGCTGATGACACCCGTGCCCCACAGTAGCGCATTCGTCAGCACGGTGTATGCACCCGCGCCGATGTGCGAACCGTCAACAAAGAGTTTTCCGTTCGCGATGGTCGTTGCGCCGCCGTAGCTGTTCGTGCCGGTCAGATCCAGCGTTCCCGCGCCCTTCTTCGTGAACCCGCCGGTGCCGGTGATCGGACCTTGAATCATGTTCGTCGGTCCCCACACGCTCGACACGCGAATCGTCGCGTCGGCGAGAATCGAAATGTTATTCGGAATCTGTACGTCCGTGACGAGCAGCGAACCGCTGCCGTTGTCTGCCAATGATTGGAAAACTGCCTTGTTGGAAATTGCCAATCCTTGGAAATCAACGCCGACCGCGTAGTTGCTGTCCACCCACCACCCGTTCGTTGTGGGACCGCCGCCGCCGCCGTTGTTTTGCAGGCGCAGGTCAAATGAATGCAGTCCCGGTGCCAGCGTGATGGTGCCGATGGTTGGGTTGTTCCAGGTTCCGTCGTTGAGAACAATCGTGTTATCAATCTTCAGGTAGCTGTTGTCATCAAACTGTTCAGCAAAAGTCCACGTCACGGGCACGGACGAGGTGTTGATGATGTAGCCGGCATACGAATACTGCATGTATGGCGGACCATCCGCCGGCAGCGACGCGCGCGCGGGCCACAACACGACGGCCGTCGAGATCCCGTTGCTCGCCGCCGCGTTGACATTCGTCGTTCCCATGAGGTCTTCCTTCAAACCCGAACCGTCGAGCGCGAGCGTGCCGCCATTCATCGTGATCGCTCCTTTGCCCGCTGAATACGCGCTCTTCACATTGAGTGTTCCGCTGTTGACGGTGACGCCGCCGGAAAAGAGAGCGTTCGATTTTCCGCCCGCCAGCGACAACGTGCCATTGCCCCCCTGCACGATCTTAAGCCTTCCCGCAACGATGTTGGTGCCTGTGTCGCGCAGAAATGCGCCTGACCAGTACGAATCGCCCGGCCCCGTGATCACCAGGGAGCTGTCCGAGTTGAAATTCGTCTCCGTATTGACGTGGTCAATGATGCCGCCTTCGTAATCGTCGCTGTTGATCGCGGCCACATACTGCGTCGTGCCGAAAAGTTTCAGCCACGCCCAGTCGCTTGGCGAACCTCTGAATGACAACGTCGCGCCTGCCGCGAACTGATTGTTGTTCGACGTGTAGAGATACGCCACACCGCCGCCCACGTTCGTGTGACCAATCTGAATCGCGCCGCCGATGGCCGGGCCGTTCGTGCTCGCGAGAATCAAGACGCCGTTTGTGCTGTTTTCGATCAGCGTGCCGCCGGTGTAGCTGTTCGTGTTGAAAAGCCGCAACGCTCCAGCGCCGCGTTTCGTAAGCTTGCCCGGACCGGAAATCGAACCGGAAACAAAAACGTCTTCGTTCGCATAGCCGAATCCCGGCGCTGTTGAAACATAAGAATCCGCCGCCAGCGTGATCGGCCCGCTCCATGTGCATGCACCCCCTCCTTGTCGCGATGCCAGGATTCCGCCGATGAGCTTCACGGGCACTGCGGTCGTGCGTGCGCCATAAGCGCCTAGAATGGCTCCGGCATTCACAATCACGTTTGAACCAAGCGGCTCCGTGCCGTCCTCGCGATAGACCATGCCTTCGGCGATGATGAGCTGGAGGTTTGTCGCCGAACCACGCATATCGAGCGGCCCAAAGCCGACTTTCGTCAGCGTGAACCCATTCCCGTTAATGCCTCCCGCGAGACCGATGTCAAAACGGCCGTTTTCATTGGCCTGACCCAATGTTCCCAGCGAAGCCACCGTTGCATTCGATGCAAGCTCCACCCATTTGACAGATGAATTATTGGCGAGCGACACGTTCGTGTTCACAATTGCACCGCGCCCATCCGGACCAGAACCGCTGACCGTGTAGTAATAATTGCTGCCGGTCTGCGCGACGCCATTCAGGTTCACCTGACCCGCCGGGAGAATCGTAACGCCGGAAGCTTTGCCGAAGAAACCTGCTGATGCAGCCTTGATGACGCCGCCGGAAACGACCACCGAGCCGATGAAATCATTTGCCGTGCCGCCGAGCGTCAGTGTTCCTGCGCCACTCTTCGTCAGCGCTGCAATGCTCGAGATCTTTCCCGCGCCCACAATGGAATAGTTGCTCGATGAATCCACCGTGAATGCATTCGGCCGGACGATCCCAACGATGCCAATGTTGTTCGTCGTCGCACCGGAATCATCGAACGTCACGCTGTCGCCATCGCGGAAGACCGTGTTCGTCGTTCCGACAAGGTCAAGCCAGTTGGTTCCGACATTGTTGTCCCAGTTGGTTGAGGTTTGCGGTTTCCACTTCAAGCCGAGGAAGCTCCCGCTGACAGTCAGATTCACCTGACCCGGTGTTGCTTCATCCAACGCCCATCCGAGACGCGTCAGATTCGTTGCAATAAGAACGGAATTGAACAACGAAGTTTTGCTGCCGCCATAATTGAACAAACGATACGAACCTCCGCCGAGCGGAGTGATCTGATTGATCTGAATGCTCGCGCCGTTCGGATCGAGATTTCCACCGACGGCAATGAGATCGTTGGCGCCACCGCCAATTGTCGTGCTGTTTGTCAGATCAAAATTGACCGGAATCGTGTTTGTGAAAAGCGTGAGGTTCGATGAAATGTTCAGCGTGCCCGGCAGCCCCGTGCGGTTCGCGGTGATTTGAGCATAGTTCGAAATAACGACATTTCCCCCGATGGTGCCCGCGCCGCCCAGCGTCGCATTGTTGCCCACGCTGAACGAACTGCCGATGGTTGCACCATCAACGTAAATCGCTCCATTGCTGACAATCGTCGGGCCAGAATAAACATTCGTGCCGCTGAACGTGATCGCACCCGTGCCCGCTTTCACCAGTTTGATGGCACCCGCTCCATCGTTGATCGCTCCGCCAAATGTGGATGCAGCACCGTTGTTCTGATCGAGCGTCAACGTGCTCAACGTGGCTGCCGCGGTGTTGATCACCGTTCCTGTTCCTCGGAAAAGATCAAAGCCTTCGTTGCGGCCATTCATGTCGAGAAATCCGCCGAGTAGATCAACGGAAACGCCTGCATAGATCTGATCATCGCCCCAACCCGCAAGCTGGACGGTTCCCGCCACCACGACCATGCTCGTACTGCCGACGCAATGCGCGGCTGCCGAATTCGTCTTGGCCATGATCGTTATCCCCTCTTCATGCCGGAAGAGCGTTCCGCCGTTATCACCTGCTCCGGTGAACACCAGCGTTCCCGCACCGCGTTTCACCAGATAGTACGGTAGATTGAGTCCAGCGACAGCGCCGAAGACCACGTCCGTCGCCGTCGGCCCGTGCTGGACATTCACGATCATCGTGTTGTGGAACTTAACGTACGAATCAATCACCGACGGGGTCGGATTTGTGAAGATATTGAGGACGATGTTTGTTCGAAAATCGAGGCCGTCAACTTGTCCACCGTTTGGCGTGACGTAACCGCCGTACATGTCGAGTTCGCGAATCTGATTCGAAGACGCAACCCAGTACGTTCCGTTGCTCACGATCAATTTCATCAGGCTCTGTCCTTCGATACCGAGCGGATTGCACGCCCAGTTCGCATTGCTGACAATCGCACCCGATGCAACGTATATCGTGCGGTTCGTGCCCGTGTATCCGAACGGGAACGCATTGGCCGGCGAGTTGTTCGCGAGATTCCCCTGCGCGATAACGATATTTCCCGTCCACACGCTCGCGGGCGGAGCGCCCGTCAGCGCAACCGAGCCTGAACCAATCTTCGTAACGCTGCCAGAGCCGCTCAAATATCCATTGATCGTCAGATTGCCGCTGCCGGAATCAATCGTTGCCGGCTTGTCCAACCGAATCACGTTGCGGATTGAAAAACTCCCGCCCGTCTGCGCGATACTCGCACCCGCCAGCGCGACGACGCCGGCACCAAACGCGTTGTTTGTCGCCGCGATGAGCACGCCATTACTCGCAACAATTCCTCCGCTAAAGCTGTTCACTGTTCCCATCGTCAGCGAACCGCTGCCATCTTTTGTGATCGGCGCAAGAAATCCGAAACCGTCCGCAATGCTTCCGCTGCCGTTGATCGTGTAGTTGGACGACGAATTCACGGCGATGTACGACGGCTTCACGGTTGTGTTCAGCGCGACGATGTTCGATGCCGCGCCACTGTCATCGAACAGAACGGAATCAGCGTCGAAATAACGATCCGTCGTTCCGTCCGCGATCACCGTCCAGTTGGTTGAACCGAGATCCCACGCCGCGGAATTGTTCGCACTCCAGCGCAATGCCAGATTCGTTCCACTGCTGACGATGAGATTGACCTGCGTGGCGATGCTCGTGTCCAGCGTCCAGGTGTCGCGCGAGGTCGCGCCGAGGACGGTCGTGTTGAAATTGGTGTGCTGGCTGGTGCCATAGTTGATCAGCCGGTAGGTGCCCGTGATCAGCGGCGCCAGCGGATTGATATAGATGGAAGCGCCTATCGGATCGAATTCGCCCGCGGGATCGAAATTCCCATTGATCACCAGCAGGTCGTTGATGCCCGAGCCAATCGTCAGGCTGTTGGTCAGATCGAAATAGTTCGTATAGCTCGGCGACTGATAGAAATCGCTCGCCATCGTCAAGGTGCCGGGCGTTCCCATTGTTCCCGGCAAGACCAAGGGCGCGGCATTTGGCAGAAAGACCGACCCATTCACCGTGCCGAAGCCTTGGACGTTTTCACCCGGCGGCGGCTTGTAACTGCCGAGGGCTAGTGCAATGGCGCTCACATCAAACGTGCCATTTGACCCGATTGTGACCGTCGAGTTGCTGATGCTCCCCGACGTTCCGAGAGCAAGTGTGCCGTTGCTGATCGTGGTCCCGCCGGTGAACGGATTATTTCCTGTCAACAGCATCGTTCCCAGCCCGGTCTTGATGAGCGATCCAGGCAGGCCCGTGTTGTGCTGGTTCCATAACTGTGCCGAGACGGTCAAGTCCACGTTCGGATCTAGTGTCACGTCCTGCACATTGAAGATCACCCCGCCCGCCTTGGTCAGATGGAAACCGGGATAGGCCGCTGTTGAACCGACGATCGCTGATGCCGTCGTTCCCGTCACCGTGATATCGCCATTCAATGTGTAGTTTTGAAACACAGGTGAAGCATTGCCCACGCCTCCATAGATCGTCCCGCCACTCAGCGTCACCGGTCCCAACATCTGATATCCGTTGTTCGTCATTATGCCGGCTATGGACATCGGCGTGACGCCGGTGAGCGTGTCGCGGCTGTTGAACGCCAGCGTTGCGCCTGCGTTCACGAAGATCGTGCGATTTCCCACATTCAATCCCAGCGAATTGTAATACTGTGTTCCCATTGCCGCGCCTGCCTGCAACACGCCTTCGGCCACGACGACATTGCCCGTGATCGACGTCCCGTTCGTCGAAGTCAGGATCGTTCGTCCGCTTCCCATTTTCGTCAGCCGCCCGTTGTCCACGAAGAATCCCGGAAATGTATTTGTCGCCCCCAGATCCGAAATCGTCAGCGTCGAACCCGCGCCCGTACCCGTGCGCACCATGCCCGTGCCCGTGAGACCGAGCACGGTCTGGTTGAAATTGTTCAGGTCCAGCCGCGGAATTCCCGTGTCAAACTGCACCAGCGTGTTTGTCGGCAGGGCATTCGCCGCTGCAATGCGAAGCACGCCCGTATTGTCCATCTCGGTGATCCCCCAGATATTGTTGCTCGTGCCGATCACCCACGTCACCGGCATGTCTGTGCGGAAAAGTTTGTTCGTGCCAATTGTGATGCGCCCGTTGATCGTGCCCACGCCTGAACCCGTTCCGCGAATCCATAGCTCGCTGGTATCCGTCCCCGTATTCGTGATCGCCCCGTTGAACGTCGCCCCTCCCGCGCCGTTGACATAGAATTGTCTGCGGAGATTCGGCAAGGGCGTTGTCGGCAGAATGATCTTATTGTTGATGACGACATTGCTCGCCCCGTTGTGCGTGAAGACATTCGTGTTGGGAAGGCTTGCCGACTGCGTCAACGTCAGGTCGCTGCCGTTGAGTGTGAAGCCGCCCGCGTTGTTCGAAATGATGATGCCCAACGCCGTCCACGGCACATCCGCCGTGTTCGACAGCCGCGTCACGCCCGCGAACGCCAGATAGTTCGTCGTTGGATTTGGCGGCGTCACATCGGGTGCCCAGTTCGTCGCTGCCGACCAGTTCCCATTCGATGGATCACCGCCGTCCCACAAGTGTGATGTTTGTGCGCGCGCTTCCAGGGCGCACATGAGAAACGTGACAGACAGAAATGGACGCAAGGCTCTCGTTGTCTTCATAATTGAATCCCGATGGTGAATGACGTCTGCAAACTGCGTCTAATGCATACACGGCGACACGCCCCGCATCAAGCAGTCATTCACTCACAAATGTTTTTCCGGAAACGCCTCCTCGCTGGTTCCAATGATTGGAAAAATCCGCAGCCGTCACTTCCAATCATTGGAAAGAGGCCGCACAGATTTTCAACAATTGGAAAGTCCGGCTTGCGAATTGAATTCTTGGATTTCAGCGGTCGGCCCGCAACGCGCGGCGGGCGGCGGTCCAGATTTCCTGGCGACGCTTCGCGATTTGTTTTTCGCAATCGATCTGAACTTTTTCGTAGTCCTCCATCGCGTCGAGCATCGCGCGGGTGGCGCTTTTCATGCCGGCTTCGATGGCGTGGGCGACGATGCTGTGGCCGATGTTCAGCGTGTCGAGGTTCGGCATTTTCAGGATGTCGCCGATGTTCGCGAGGTTGATGCCGTGGCCCGCGTTGACCTGCAACCGCCGCGCGCCGGCATACGCCGCGCCTTCGATGAGGCGCGTGAGTTCGTGCTGCGCCGCGCGGCCTTTCGCATCGCAAAAAGTCCCGGTGTGCAATTCGACAACCGGTGCGCCCAGCGCGACCGCCGCGTCAATTTGATCGGCGTCCGGCGCGATAAAAAGACTGACGCGGATGCCAGCGCGGCTGAGTTTGTCAATCGTCGGCGCGAGTTCTTCGAATTGTCCCGCGGCGTCAAGCCCGCCTTCCGTCGTGAGTTCCTTCCGTCGCTCCGGCACGATGCAGACTTCGTCCGGTTTGACGCGCAGCGCGATCTTCACGATCTCCGGCGCGTTCGCCATTTCGAGATTCATCGGCAGCACGTCGGCTTTCCGCAGCGCGAAAACATCGGCGTCCTGGATGTGCCGGCGGTCCTCGCGCAGATGCACGGTGACGCTGTGAGCGCCGGCGGCGGCACACAGTCGCGCGGCGGCCAGCGGATCGGGATAGGCCACGCCCCGCACCTGTCGCAACGTCGCGACGTGATCAACGTTCACACCAAGTTTCAATTGCATCGCTCTCAAAACACGTCTTTCCTTTCCTTGACCGGTTTCGCGCTCTTCATCTCGAAATGATACATGACAACCGTGCTACGGCCACGATTCTTCGCGGCCTCCAATGCCGTGTTCGCGGCGATGAAAAGCGTACTGCCCGCGCCGCCGTGGTCCGGAAAACCGGCGACGCCGCCGCTGACCGCCACCTTGAGCGGTGCCCCCGATGTCTGAAATGCCAAGCGTTTGATCGCAAGCGCGAGGCGCTGCGCGACGAGGAATGCCTCCTGCGGAGTGGCGCAGAGAACGACGACAAACTGATCGCCATCGCAACGCGCAATCAGGTCGGCCTCACGCAATGCGCCCTGGAGGAAAATTCCGATCTGCTTCAAGATCATGTCGCCAGTCTTCTGCCCGTACTGCTCGTTGTATCGGCGAAGATAATCCACATCGAGGCAGATGACCGAGACCGGGAACTCCGAATCGCGGTAGCGGGCGACATATTTTTGCAGCGTCGATTCGAGAAGTTCCTCGCGCAGTACGCCGGTGAGCGGATCAACGAGGCTTCGCTGATCTTCTGGCAAATCCTGCTGCGCGTGCTGGTGTGGCGGCGGCTCAGGCGGTCGCGACGTAAATTGCGAGAGCGCGGCGGAAGCAAGCGCGGTCGCCAGCGACGCCTCGGCATTTTCGCGCAAGAGCTGCACGCGGTGTCCGTCCTCCGGGCACGCGGAAATGCCGACGGAAACCGCTATGCGGACTGGCGTGCCACCGGCTGGGCGAAAAACCTCCTTGCGAATCGCATCGTTGATTCGGCTCACGACGGCCGGCCCGGATGTTAGCGGAACATCGACAATGACCGCGAAACGATCCGGCCCGTAATCAATGAAGGCATCGGTACGCCGCAGCGATTTCGAAATTTTCTCGCGAAGAAATTCCACGAGAGCCGAACCGGCTCCGGCATGATTCACCTGATCCCACTGCTGCGCCTTGATCAACATCAACGAAAATGGGTGCGATTCCTGATGGGCGGTGCCGATGCGGTCCGACAACTGTTTTTCGAGCAGTCCCATCGGACCGCCGCGCTCGAGCACGGCAGCCTCCTTGAACATTTCCTGGTAGCGGAGATGACTGACGACGACAACAAAAACGCCGAACGCGATGCCCGCGACGACCGCGAACTGCGCGAAGATGGAAAACAAATGTACGACGTGGGCCATTTCGTGCGGCAAATCCTATGCGACCGTCGCGCCTGTTTGTGGATCAAAAAAATGCGTTTTGCTCATATTGAACGTCGCGGCGATTTTCCGGCTCACGGCGGCCGTGTGCGTGGCACCGACTCGCGCGATGAAATTGTGCGTGCCGGTGTTCAAATAAAGGTAGGTCTCCGCGCCCATCGGCTCGACGACTTCGACCGTCGCGCTCACGCCTGATCCATCTTTGCTTTCCGCGATGTCCTCCGGCCGGATTCCGAACACAATTTTCCGGCCGAGCCGATCCGCGACTTTTCGCGCGTACGCCTCGTCGAGCGGCATCGTGAACGTCCCCTCGTTGAAAAACATTTTGTTTCCGAGTCCTTCGAGCGTACCCGTGAAAAAATTCATCGGCGGGCTGCCGATGAACCCGGCGACAAACTGGTTCACCGGATTGTTATAGAGATCGAGCGGTTCGGCTACCTGCTGGATCACGCCGTCTTTCATCACTACGATCCGGTCACCCATCGTCATCGCCTCGGTCTGGTCATGCGTCACATAAATCATCGTCGAATTGAGCCTCTGGTGCAGCTTGCTGATCTCGGTCCGCATCTGCACGCGCATCTTCGCGTCGAGGTTCGACAGCGGCTCGTCGAACAGAAACGCTTTCGGCTTGCGGACGATCGCCCGGCCCACCGCCACGCGCTGCCGCTGCCCGCCCGAAAGTTCCTTCGGCTTGCGATGCAGCAGTTGCCGGATGCCGAGAATTTCCGCCGCCTCGTTCACGCGCGCCTCGATTTCCGCCTTCGGAAACCGCCGCAGCTTCAGCCCAAAGGCCATGTTCTGCTCCACGCTCATGTGCGGATAAAGCGCATAATTCTGAAACACCATCGCGATGTCCCGGTCCTTCGGCGGCACGTCGTTGACCCGCTTTCCATCAATAAAAATCGCCCCGCCGCTGATCTCCTCCAGCCCCGCCACCATCCGCAGCGTCGTTGATTTTCCGCAGCCAGACGGCCCGACCAGCACCACGAACTCGCGGTCCTCGATCGCGAGATTCGCGTCGCTCACGGCGGTCACATCGCCCGGATAAATTTTATACACGTGTTCCAAAACGACCCTGGCCATCATCGCCTCACGCGGCAAAAAACCGCCGCAAATTCCGTTCGTCTCTAACACCCGCCCGCGCCCCGGTCAAAGATTTTAGCGGCCCGGCTCCGCCGGCCCGCCGCGGGCCTGGCGTGCCGATGGTTTGCGGACCGCAACTTCCAATCATTGGAAGGTTGCGCACCGGACTTTTCCAATGATTGGAAATTCCGGTCCGGCCGCGCCGCGGTGCCGTCACACGGTGTGGTAGTTGCCTGTCGCGTCGTGAGCATTAGGGGAATGCACTAGCGCCGCTTCAGGGATCGGGTGATTGCTGAATGGAATCGCCAGCGTTTATGCATGAGATGTGAGATTCTCGTTTTCAGTCTGTGTTCTGGCCATGTCGCTTCTGCCGTGGGCGAGTACCACGCTGGCGCAGAAAAACAGCGATTGCCTCGACTGCCACAGCGACCCGACGCTGACGAAGAAAGTCAACGGCAAGGAGGTGCCGTGCCGGTTTGACACGAACACATTCGCAGTCTCGTCGCACCGCACGCTCGATTGCATCCAGTGCCACACGGTTTACAAGAAGGCCGATTTCCCGCACGACGACATCAAACCGAAGCCGGTGGACTGCACCATCTGTCACGAGAAGGTCGTCGCGATGGAAAAGCAGAGTTTGCACGGACAGGCGGCGGCGAAAGGCGATCCGCTTGCGCCGAAATGCCAGAACTGCCATGGCGGCCACGAAATTCTTCCGCCGAAAAATCCAAACTCGACGGTGAATCCGATCCGCGTTCCGTTCGTCTGCGGCCAGTGCCACCGTGAAGGAGCGCCGGTGGCGGTGCAGCGCGAAATACCGGTGGATCGCATCATCGAGAACTACACCGAAAGCATCCACGGCGTGGGCCTGCTGAAGAAGGGCCTGACCGTCGCTGCCACCTGCACCTCGTGCCACACTCCGCACCAGATTCTGCCGCACACCGATCCGCACAGTTCGATCAATCCGACGAACATCGCCGCGACGTGTTCCGCGTGCCATTCGCAGATCGAAATGGTCCACCGCAAAGTCATCGAGGGCGAGCTGTGGGAAAAGACTCCGCACAAGCTGCCGGCGTGCGTTGATTGCCATCAGCCGCACAAGGTGCGGAAGATTTATTACGAGAACGGGCTGGCCGACAAAGATTGCATGGCGTGCCACTCGAAGCCGGACATCAAATCAAAAGACGGCCGCTCGCTTCATGTCGATGCCGCACAACTCGCCGCCTCGAAGCATGTGAAAGTTACATGCGCGCAATGCCACAGCGAGGTGCGGGAATCGAAGGAGCGCGGATGTCTGACGATCACCAACAAGGTGAATTGCGGTGCGTGTCATGCCGATGAACAAAAGAAATATGCGACGAGCACGCACGGGCAGTTGATCGCGAAGAAAGATGCCAACGCGCCGACTTGCAATGAATGCCACGGCGATCACGGCGTTCGCGGCAGGCAGGACGAAGGCTCGCCGATCTTCGCGTTGAACGTCCCGGATCTCTGCGCGCGATGCCATCGCGAGGGCGAGAAGGCGGCGACGCGATACAAAGGAACGGAAACGAATATCGTCAGCCGCTATCGCGAGAGCATTCACGGCAAGGGACTTTACAAGAGCGGGCTGACAGTCACCGCGACGTGCATCGGCTGCCATACAGCCCACGGCGAACTGCCCGCCTCCGATCCAGCCTCGACCGTCAACCGGACGAATATCGTGCAGACGTGCGCGCAGTGTCACCACGGCATGGAGGAGCAATTCAAGAACAGCATCCACTCTGCCTCGATTTCGAAGTCCACGAACAACCTGCCCGTTTGCAGCGACTGCCACGTGGCCCACTCGATCACGCGGACCGACAAGGATTCCTTCCAGCTCGAAACGATGACGCTCTGCGGCAAGTGTCACGAAAAGATCGCCGAGCGCTATTTCGACACCTATCACGGCAAAGTCTCCCGCCTCGGCTACACCAAGACCGCCAAATGCTACGACTGCCACGGCGCGCACGACATTTTGCCCGCAACGAATCCCGCGTCACATCTCAGCGCGACCAACGAACTCGCGACCTGCCAGAAATGCCATCCCAACGCGACGCCGAAGTTCACCTCCTATCTCACGCATGCCAGCCACCACGACGCGAAGAAATATCCGTGGCTCTTCTGCACCTTCTGGGCGATGACCTCGCTGCTCGTCGGCGTATTCGTCGTCAGCGGGCTTCACACGCTGCTGTGGCTGCCGAAGACCATTCAGATGCGGCGTGCGCAGCGCGATAGCTTCCACGGCGAACACAAAGGCCCGCAATTCACCCGCTTCTCCCGATTCGAGCGCCTCAGCCACGTCGTCATGATCACCACCTTCATGGGCCTCACGCTCACCGGCCTGACCCTGAAATTCTCGCACACGCACTGGGCCTCGATCATGTCCCACTTCTTCGGCGGCTTCCAGTCCGCCGGCTACATCCACCGCCTCTGCGCCGCCGGCATGTTCCTGCTCTACGTCGCCCACATCACCGACATCTTCGTCTTCAAGCGCCGCGCCAAAGGCTCGCTCAAGAACCTCTTCTTCGGCCCCGACTCCCTCCTCTTCAACAAGCGCGACGGCCAGGAATTCATCGCCTCCCTGCGCTGGTTCTTCGGCAAAGGCGGGCGCCCGAAATACGGCCGCTGGACCTACTGGGAAAAATTCGACTACATGGCCGTCTTCTGGGGCATCATCGTCATCGGCTCCACCGGCCTGATCCTGTGGTTCCCCGAATTCTTCACCCGCCTGCTGCCCGGCTGGGCCGTCAACGTCGCCACCATCATCCACAGCGACGAAGCCCTGCTCGCCTGCGGCTTCATCTTCACCATCCACTTCTTCAACACCCACCTGCGCCCCGAAAAATTCCCGATGGACACCGTCATCTTCACCGGCCGCATGGACGTCGAGGAACTCAAGATCGACAAACCCGGCGAATACGAACGCATGGTTGCCAGCGGCGAACTCGAAAAGAACATGAGCGAGCGGCTCCCGCCCGTCGTCAACCGCGCCGTACGCGCCTTCGCCTGGTGTGCACTCGCCATCGGCGTCGGAACCGTCGTCTGGATTATCTGCGCGCTACTCACGCAGTAGCCGCTCGAAATCCGACAGATCAACCGACTCTGACGTCGGCGCATTGATTGACCGCTCATTTGCGTTTTCTCGCCGCCCGTCTGTGGTATCTTCGCCAGCAGCGCATTTGATTTTTTCAGAAAGGAAAATGGAAAATGGTCACAGCAATCGTCGCACTGAAAGTTGACCGGAAGAAAGTCAACGACATCGCCGTCCAGCTTTCGGGTATGAAAAGCATCACGGAGGTTTATTCGGTCAGCGGCCGGTACGACCTGATCGCCATCGTCAGAACGCCCGACAACGAGACGATGTCCGACATGGTGACCGGCGCGATGCTCAAGGTGGATGGCATCGTGGACAGCGAAACGATGCTGGCGTTCCGCGCCTATTCGAAGCACGACTTGGATTCGATGTTCTCCATCGGGACCTGACCGGCTACAAGATCACCGACATGAAAACACTGAAGACAGTTGCGATGGTTTCGATTTTCGGACTCGCCGCCGCGCAGATCACATTCGCGCAAGGCTGGAGGCAGTCGTTCGGCACGATGCCCAGAGACTGGGAAACTCAAGGCAAGCCCGGCGTGGCGAAGGCGGCGTTCACCTGCGGGTTTGAGGATGGCACGAACCGCGTGCTGCGCATGACGTCGGACAAGGCGAGTTCGACGTTCAAGAGCGGCAAGCTGTCCGTGGACCTGACGAAGACGCCGGTCATGCGCTGGCGGTGGAAGGCCGTGGCGCTACCGGAGGGCGCGGACGGGCGCAAGACGGATCGCGACGACCAGGCGATCGGCCTTTATGTGAGCGCAGGCGGAATGTTCAGCCAGCAGTCGGTGGCGCTGCGCTGGGAGACCGACACGCCGAAGGGCACCGAGGGGCGGGCGAAATATGCGGCGGGCGTCGTGAGCATCTGCTGGGAGTGCGTGCGCAACAAGTCCGACCTGGCCACGAACGGCTGGTACGTTGACGAGGCGAACGTCGCGGACATTTTCAAGAAGGCCTTCGGCGAAATCCCATCGCGCATCGGCGTGGGCGTCTCGTGCAACAGCCAGTACACCGGCACGAAGGCCGAGGCGCTGCTGGACTGGGTCGAATTCGTCCCGGCGTCACCGAAATAGAAGATCCCCCCAGCGCACTTCCAATCATTGGAAGTTTGCGCGTTCGTGATTTCCAATGATTGGAAGTTTGCGAAAGACGATCACGCGGCGGGGCTGGTCGTTTCCTCGGCGGCTTCGACGGCGGCGGAGTCGCGGATGAGCGAGCGCGTGTTTGAAAGCCAGATGACGCCGGCGACCAGCATGGCGGCGCTGACGGTTAGGAAGCTGAGATTCCATGAGCCGTGGTCCTTGATCCAACCGATCAGCGGAGGCGAAAGAACATCGCCGAGCAGATGAATCACCAGAATTGTGAGCGCGAAGGCCGATGCGCGGATGGCCCGCGGCGTGACGTTCGCGAGCGCGGTGTTTGCCGGGCCGGTGTTCAGGAAGACAAAGAAGATCGCGACGAAGATGCAAATCCATGCCGCGGGAAACGGGACGTAGAGCATCGCGATGGTGGCCGGAAATCCGATCAGCATGCCGCAGCCGGAGACGAGAAAATACGAGCCGCGAAAGCGCGCGCGGAGCCGGTCGCCGAGCCAGCCGCCGGTGAGCGTCGAGACAAGTCCGGCGACAACGAGAATGCCGCCGAAGATCATATCGGTGCGGCCGAGCGGTTCGCCGCGCGCTTCGTGAATGTAGGTCGGCAGCCAGACCGAAAGCCCGCCGATGGCGAAGGTCATCGCGGTTTGCGCGATGATGTTGGTGCGCAGCGACGGGATTTTTAGCAGGCGTTTGTAATCGGCGATTCCGGCGCGATGCGCGATTTCGACTGTTTTCGTCGTTTTTGCGCGGCGCGGATCCTTCATGAAAAAAGCAATCATCGCGAGCAGCAGGCCGGGCGGGACGACGAGATAAAACGCCCAGCGCCAGCCGAGATGCTCGGCGACGAGTCCGCCCCACGCGAAGCCGAGCGCGCTGCCGACAGGAATCGCCATGTAAAACCAGGACATGACCAACCCGCGTTTTTCGACCGGATAAAAATCGCTGATGATCGTCGGCGCGGCCGGCGCGTAGCCCGCTTCGCCGACGCCGAGAAAAATGCGCGTGCAAAGAAGCATGATGAATCCCGCCGCCAGTCCTGATGCGCCGCTGGCGAGGCTCCAGAACGCCACGCTCACGCCGATGAGCGTCCATCGCGAAAAGCGATCAGCGAGCCAGCCGAAAAGCGGCGCGGTCAGCATGTAGGTGACGAGGAATGCAGTTGTGAGCAATCCGGCTTTCCCGTTTGCGTCGGGATCGCCGGCCAGAAATTCCAGTTTCAGCCGCGGAATGACGGCGGCGAGGATGTAGCGGTCGAGGTAGCAGCAGAGGTTGATCGCGATGAGCAGCGAAAGTGATCCGCGCGCGCTGGAAAAGAATGATGATCGTGCCGCACTCATGCGCCGGAATATACGCGTGCTTTGTCAGTAGCAAAGCAACAAGAGCGGGCATTTTTCCTCTTTCGCCCCGGCGAATCCCTGATTCCATGAACGAAACAATTTTGTAGCATGGCGGATAGTTCGTTTCATTGTTGTATGTCTCAGCTTCAGCGCGGCAATTATTGTAGATTCGTGAAGTTGGTGGCATTACCTTACTTTCCAGGCCATTGCACACACTTTGCCGTGTGCAAGCCTCCAATGATGGCACTCGAATTGCTAAGCTTCGCTGCGGATACGATTCCATGATTGCGCAAAAAACAATGTTCGATGCGGGAATGCGGCACGGCAGCCGCACGGCCCAGCCTCCACCCCGTGGATTTTTCGAGATCACTTCCGCATCGCTGGGGCAGGACTTGCATTCGCTCACGCAGAAGAGCGGAGCGGATTTCGTCGTCATTGGAATGCTCGTGCCGACGAATGAAGGGCTCGCGCTCTGCGATTCGCTCCGCAAACAAGGCGTCTCCGATTCGACAGTTTTGATGTTGCGGAATATCGAGACAAACGCGGCGTCCGGTTCTCCCGACGCGAATGATCTGGATGATTCGCAGCCAATTTATGTGGGCGAAATCGCAATCGTTCCGGGCCGCCACGAAGTGACCGTGAACGACCGCGCCGTCGAGCTGACACGGACAGAATTACGGATGCTGACAGCGATGGCGCGAAAACCCGGATGGGTCTTCAGCCGGGAGAAACTCATCTCGGTCATGCATGGCGGCGGACACGCCTGCACCGAGCGCACGATTGATGTTCACATCACGAGTCTTCGCCGCAAACTCGGCGAGGCCGCGCAGCACATCGAAACAATTCGTGGTTTCGGCTACCGATTTAATTTGTAAGTAATTTTCCGCCCGGCCCGATTTGTTGCAGCTTGGTTTTTGGCGACGGACACCGCAATTTCGTGGCATGAACGAACCGCGAACGCACGCAAAAGACATACTGCTTCTGTTTCTCGGCGTGTTCGCCTGTTCGACCTCCGTCATTTTCATCAAGCAGAGCACGGTTCATCCCGCGCTGGTTCCCGCCTATCGCCTCGCGATTGCGGCGCTCGTCATGCTGCCGATGTTTCTCCGCCAGGCGCGCCAGCAGCGCGGCTGGTTCACGCGTGGCTATGTCGTCCGCCTCCTGATCGCGGCTGTGTTGCTGGCCGTTCATTTTGTCACCTGGACGGCGGGCGCGCGCATGACGCTCGCCGCAAATGGCACGCTGCTGGTGAATCTCGCGCCGGTCATCATGCCGTTCATCCTCTATTTCCAGCTCCGCGAAAAACTCAACCGCCGTGAATTCATCGGCACCGCGATCGTACTCGTCGGCATCGTCTGGCTCGGCGCGGGCGATTATCAATTCGACCGGCGGCATCTTCACGGCGACCTCGTCTGCTTCGTTTCGATGCTGCTCTACACATTTTATCTCGCCGCCGCGCGCGCCAACCGAGGCATCCCCGGCATCTGGCTTTACGTCGTCCCGCTTTACGCGCTGGCCGCGGCGATGAGCCTCGCGCTCGCGCTGCCGGTCACGAAAGTTTTCCAAATTTATTCCGCCCGCGAATACGCGCTACTGCTCGCGCTCGCGCTGATCCCGACCGTCACCGGCCACACGCTGTTGAACTACTCGATGCGCAAACTGCGCGGCCAGCTCGTCACACTGGCCAGCGCATCGCAATTTATTTTCGCCGGAATTCAGGCGGCACTTTTTCTCGGCGAAAAACCGCGCATCGCCGACATCCCGCCGGCCGCGCTGGTTTTCACCGGCTGTATGGTCGTGATTCTCTCGACGCCGCGCCCGTCGCGCTGACACCACCGCGCGCAACCGGCTCATCGCTGATTTCCAATCATTGGAAGTTTTCGGAAGCGCAATTTCCAATCATTGGAAATCAGGCGCACGCGGTCGGGGCGACCTCGCCAACTACATCTCCGATGCCGTGGTTCGTCCGGCATCGAGTTTTGTGGGAGGATGGATGTAGCGATAGTGGCCGTCCCACGAAAATGCCAGCCGTCCCAATTTGTGCGATGGGTCGGCGGCATACATGATCGGGTGCTCATCGTAGCGGGCGATGAGGACGCACGGCTGGTCAACCGTCAGCGCGTGGCCCTCGCAGCGCAGATCGCCGGGGCCGTAAAAAACGGCCATCATGTTTCCGTGATCGTCCGCGATGGCCTGCACGTTGGTCGTGTTCAAAATGACGTGGCACATCAGTTCCTTTTGCGCGCCCGGCAAAATCGCGTAGGCGTATTCCGCATCGGCGGGCCGGACGCCGTGATCAATCGTGATCGTGAAAACTTCTCCCGTGACCGGCGCGCGCGGCGTGGCGGAATTGTCGCGAACTTTCAGCCAGCTTCCCGTCACCGCGCCGTCCGAAATCTGAAATTTTGTTTCGTTCAGCGCGAGATAACGGATGTCGTCATGATAAACCGATGCCCCGTCGCGGCGCACTTCGCCGCGTCGCCAGCATTGATTTACGCTCGTCGAAACGGGCAGCGCCTGCGTCGAGGAAATTCCCGCGCCGAGACAGATGATTTGATCGCCGAGGAAGAAATATGCTTTGTGCGCGCGCACGCCGTCGCGGGAATAATCGAACGCGGCGCAGCCGTTCGTGCCGTCCGAAACGCCGCCGACGAACGCGGTCGCCAGCTTGTAATTTGCAAATGGCGGCGGCGGTTCGGACGATTGCGGCGCGGTGATTCCGGGAAGTTTCCGCCAGTCCCACAGCGGAAAAATATTTTCATATTCGCGGCCCGATTTTGTGACCAGCAGCACGCCGTCACCCGCAAAATATCCCGAAAGATTTTCGCTGTTGAGCGACTCCGCACCGATCACGCGATCCGAACACATTTTCAGCGACGTCATGAATTCCGGCTGTCGGTGAACCATGCAATCCGAGCGCCAGAACGCGCGATTGCCCTGCGGCTCGATGCGATTTGTCGCGCCGGTCAGCGTATCGAATTTCGCCAGCGCCATCGTTGCCGAGCGGCCGTGCGCCGCCAGCGTATCCAGATCGAATTGCCTGCCGATGAAGCTCGCGTCCATCCGCCCGCGCCACATCGTCCATGCAATCCCGTCGTTCATGTAGCCTCGAAGCACATCGGCTTTTTTTGCGTCGGGTGCCAGCGAAGTCCCGCGCAGAATCGTCATCCACTTGGTCATATCGCCGGCGAACGAAAGGCCATAGACGCCGATCTGCAACTGCGGGCCGTGCTGGTGAAAACTGAAATCCGGCTGCACGCCTTCGGCCGCCGAGACGAAAAGATGGATCCAAATTACAGTTGCCGCCTTGCGTGCCAGTTTCGCGTTGTCCAGCAGCAGCGCGCGATCAAGCTCGATGCCCGCCAGCCACACGCGGTTCTGTCCCGTCATGTCGAAGCCCGCGCGCTTTAAAATGACATCCGTCAGAAAATTCCGTTCGTCCGGCCGCAGCTCATCGCCGAGAAAAATCGCCGCCGCGCCGAGTGTCTTCGGAACGCCGATGCGGTTGTGCCACCAGTTCGGGCACTGAAAATCGTTTGTCTTCCAGAACGCCAGCGCCGCATGAATCGCCGCGGCGCTGCGCGCGCGAAGCGGGTCATCCGCCGGCGCGCACCGCCACGCCGCTGCCAGCTCGGCGATCCTGCCCGTATGCCGCGACGGTCCCCACGACGAGCGGTCCTGATCCTTGTAATCAATGTCCGCCCACGAGCCGTCCGCATTTTGTTTTTCGATCAACGGCCGAACCTCCGCAAGCGATGGCGGCTCATTCGTCGCCCCGTGCCGGTCGAACCGCAGCAACTCGGTCCGCAGCGGATTTTGTTCAGCCGATTTCGAAAGGTGATACGCGCAAAACTGCTCGCGAATCTGCGCCAGCTCATTTGTGCCCGCGATGGTTGTCCGTGCGGCGATGGCCAGCATCGCGCCGATCAGGAATATTTTTTTCATCTGGCGACGAATTTGCCTTTCGTCCGCCGATTTCACAAGCGGCCATTCCCGCGAAACAAACCGCGACTTCCAATGATTGGGAAAATGCGGCGGCGTGACTTCCAATGATTGGAAACCAGGGACGCGCAAATTTCCAGTCACTGGAAGTCGCGACAAGTCGCGGTAAATTGTCGCTCGTTGCGTTTGTGCGCGGGGTTCATCCATGGAATGGAAGGGCATGGCGGTTCTGATGGTGGCAGCGTTCGTCCTCGGCGGGCGGGCGGCGGAGGTGTCTTCCGCGGGCGTGACGTTCGACAACGATTTTCTCTTTCCGCCACGCAACAAGGATTGGGATTATACCGGTGGCATGTCCTTGGAATGGGGCGGACCTCGGGTGGACGCGCTGCATCTGGCCGCGCCGACGCGGCTGCTCGACGATTTGATTTTCGGCTGGACCGGCGCGCTGGAAAAGTTCCCGAACAAGCAGCACACGCTCATCATAGGCGGCACCTCTCGTATACGCCGCATGACATCACGAATTCGGCGGCGATCCCCGATGACCGGCCCTACGCGTCGCTCATTTTCGCGTCCGGGCGAATCCGCAGGACCGACGACGCGAAGGAGCCGACGATGTCGCTGAGCACTGAGCTGACCGTCGGGATGCTGGGGCTTCGGCTTGCCGATGACGTGCAGACGTCGCTTCACAATGTGACGCCCGGCAACCGGCGGGATCCGAAAGGCTGGCAGCACCAAATCTCCGACGGCGGCGAGCCGACGCTGGAATATCGCGCCGCGATTGACACGCTCGCGTGGCGAGAAAAAACCGACCAACAGACGGACTGGTTGCAAGTGGTCGGAGGCGCGGAGGCGGCGGCCGGCTACAACACCTACGGGTGGGCCGGCGGCCTGGTCAAACTCGGCTGGATGGGCAACGACTACGGCACGCCCGGCAACATCATTCAGCCGCTCGCCGGCCTCGCGAACGACGCCGGCGGCGACGCGAACAGTCTCCGCGAATTCTACGCCTTCGCGCGGGCCGGCGGCTACGGCGTGGCCTACAACGCGCTCCTCGAAGGTCAATTCAGGCCCAGCGGCGTGACGTATTCCTCATCGCAGATCGAACACTTCGTTGATGAATTTCAATACGGGGTCGCACTCAGCATTTCGCGCCTGTCGCTGATGTACGCGCTCACGCGCCGTTCCGCCGAATTCAAGAGCAACCTGGCCGAACCGCACTATTTCGCCACCGCCACCGCTACCTGGGCGTGGGATTTCTGATCGCAGATTATCGCGGTGGAAATTACGGCAGCGAACCAGCGATCGAATCGAAAAATTCCCGGTCGCGCGGGTGCGTCAGTAATTCCGAAACCTTATCCCGCGCGATCCACCGGGCTTCGGGATTCACCGGATCGGTCGGCGCAAGTTTTGTCTGCGTCGTGCGGAAAAGAAAAAATCGAAGTTGCTTCAACTCGCTGGTGTCCTCGCCGCCGTGCTTGCCGATGCGATGGCGCGAATAGGTTCCGAGCGGCTTGATGAATTCGAGTTCGGTGATGCCGCTTTCTTCCGCGATTTCGCGGCGGGCCGCCGCCAGATCGTCCTCGCCGGGATCAACGTGGCCCTTCGGCAACGACCACGAATTTCCGCGCTGGTTCACGACGAGCACTTCGCCCTTCGCGTTCAGAACCACGCCACCCGCCGTGAAAGTCTTCTTCATCGGCGCGTCAGTGGGCGATCTTCGCGAAGCCGCGCTTACCGGATTTGATGATCATTCCGTTCCGGATTTCGACCTGCGATTTGAGGTCGGAAATTTTCTGATCGTCAATCCGCACCGCGCCCTGTTCGATAAGAGCGCGCGCCTTGCCGCCGCTTTCGGCAAGTTTGCAGCGCACGAGAAGCTGCGGCAGCGGCAGCGATGCTTCCGCAATTTGAAATTCAGGAATATCGGCGGGCAATTCGCTCTGCGAAAAAACACGTGCGAATTCCTGCGATGCCGCTGCGCCCGCCGCCGCATCGTGAAACTTCGCGACGACGCGGCGTGCCAGTTCATCCTTTGCCTCGCGCGGATGTTTCAACTTGAGCACCGCGATTTCCTCGTCCGGCAGGCAGAGCACGAGCGAGAAATACCGCCACATCAGTTCATCGCTCACCGACATCGTCTTTCCGAAAATTTCCTTCGGCGGTTCGGCGACGCCGATGTAGTTGCCGAGGCTCTTCGACATTTTGTTTACGCCGTCGAGACCTTCGAGCAGCGGCAGCGTCATCACGACCTGCGGCTCCTGCCCCTTCGCCTTCTGGAGTTCGCGGCCGAGCAGCAGATTGAAAAGCTGATCCGTGCCGCCGAGTTCGACGTCCGCGCGGATCATCACCGAGTCGTAGGCCTGCACCAGCGGGTACAAAAATTCGACGAGCGAAATCGGCTGGTTCGCCGCGTAGCGCTTCGAGAAATCATCGCGCGCCAGCATCTGCGCGACGGTCACGTCGGCGGACAACCGGATCACGTCAGTGAACGTCATCGGCGAAAGCCATTCGGAATTGAACCGCGTTTCCGTCTTCGACGGATCGAGGATTTTGAAAACCTGCTCTTGGTACGATTTCGCATTGGCCTGAACCTGCTCGCGCGTCAGCGGCTTGCGCGTGGCCGAGCGGCCCGACGGATCGCCAATCATCCCCGTGAAATCGCCGATGATGAAAACGACCGTGTGGCCGAGGTTCTGAAATTCGCGGAGCTTGTTCAGCCCGACGACGTGGCCGAGATGGATGTCCGGCGCCGACGGATCGGCCCCATATTTGATGCGCAGCGGCCGGCCGGCTTTCTCCGCCTCCGCGAGTTTGCGTTTCAATTCTTCCGGCGAAACAAAATCAACGACGCGGCGACGCGCCACATTCAACTGCTGTTCGATGTCTGGAAACATGGCGCGGACTATACGGAACCCGCCGCCACAAAAAACAAAAAAGCGAAACAGGAGCGCCGGGCGCCGGCCGGTGCGCTCGCCTCCAATGATTGGAAACTTCCGTTGACGGTTTCTTCCAATCATTGGAAAACTCCGGCCGCGCAACAACGGGAGCGATCTTGAACGAAGAAAAAAAGAAACAAGACGGGCCGATGGGGGACATCGTTTTGTTCTGCACCTTTTGCGCGGTGGTGGCGGTTGCGTGCCGATACATTCCTCGCGATCCGGATGTCGCTGCGAAAGGGGTTGGCGTCACGTTCGCCGTGTTCATCTTCGGCCTTCTGTTCCTCACGGGCCGCGAAGGATGGAGGCGGCAGCAGCGCAAGCCATCTACGTTCGGCAAATCGCTTTTATGGATTCTCGGCTGCGTGGCCGCCGTGATTGGAGGGGCGATGATCCGGCCGGATCCGCACGAGAAAGATATTCTCGGCTCGGTCATTTCTCTGGTCGCCATCTGGGCCGTTTTCACCATCGCACAGCAGATCGGAATCCTGGCCGCGATCGCGCACGCGAAACGAAAAAAGTGAAAGCCTCGTCCGGCGCGCTTGGCGAGCGCGCCCTACCTTGGCAAGCGCGAGTCGGACAGGTCGAGGCGGTACATGAGTTCGTTGTAGTCGTAGCGCGCGGGGGCGATGGGGTTGCCGGAGAATTCGAGCGAATAGGTTCCTTCAAAATAAATGATTTTCCCGCCGTCGCGGTCGAGGAAGGCGTGATGGACGGGATTGTAAAATGAATAGCGCGGATGCGATGCGACTTTGACGGCCTTTGTCCACGGACCGGCGGGCGAGTCGGACTCGGCGTACCAGACTTCGCCGAGATATGACGGGCCGCCGCCTTTTTCGAGCGCGATCATCACGAATTTCTTCCGATAGTCGTTCCAGCAAACCGAGGCGCCGTGGAGGTGCACGGACTTTCCGCTTTCCGCATCCTTGAGTGCGAAGCGCGCCTGATCGGGTTTCATTTTTCCGTTTTTCAAGAGTGCTTCCTCGTCGTCCTGCGTCGTCGGCGGATCGTTCTTCTGCCAGCGCCATTCGTGCGCGGCCTCGTCGAAGCGGAGCGCCTCGTAGCTGGCTGGCGTGATGATATCCTGATACGCCGCCTTCACGCGCGTGTGGCAGAACGGAAAGGCGAAATAGAAGAAATCGCCGTCGCTGTTCGTGACGCGAAACGCATTTCCGCGCAGGTGACGCCAGCCTTCGGGATTTTTCAGCGTGGTGACTTCTTCGAAAATGCCGGTGTCGTCGTTGAACCTCGCAATGCCGTGTTCCTCGCAGGGCTGGAGCCCGCGGTAGCGGCCGTAATGTGCGAGCAGAACATCCTGGCCCGCGTTGTTGGTGACGACGAGCAGGCCGAACAGCCAGACAGCACCTTCGCCCTTCAGCGGCATCATCTGGCGGATTTTTTTCGGCTCGTTCTTGTCCATGAAATATTCGAACGCGATTCCCTTTTCGGGATCGAGGTCGCGTGCGCTGGTCGCGCAGGTGGTGTGATAATTTCCGAGCGGATAATTCGGGACGTTGGTGTCGCCCCAGAGCCAGAAAATCCGGCCGCGATAGACCACCGCCTGCACGGAATCCTGCCCCATGACGCCGGACGGATTGAGGTTCGGAAGAGGGCAGGGGAGGCCGAGCAGTTCGGTGTCGCGATAGATTCCTTCGCCGGTCGTGCGGCCGATGCGTTCGGCGATGATGTCGCGTTTCAGTTTCACAATTGCGGAGTCGCCGGCCCGCGGCGTGAGCCTGACGCCGGTGAAACCGAATCCGTCGCGTTGCTTCGAATAGCCCGGCCCGCTGAGGTGAAAAAAGACTTCGCGGCCCATCAGGCCCGGCTCGTGGAATGCGGCCAGGCCGGAGTTGTCGGTGACGAGGCGGATGTCGTTGACGGTGCGCAGTTCGATCAGCGGCACGCCGCGGCCGGTCGCTTCGTCAACGACCTGGATTTTGAAATACGGCGTTTCGGCGCGCGCGATCAACTGTAGCGCCAGCAGCAGAACCGGAATTCGAAATTTCTTCATCACCGCAGCAGACAGAATTCCCGCGGCGATTTCCAGCTTCCAATGATTGGAAATTACGGGGGCGGAAAGTTCCAATGATTGGAAAGCCGCGCAAAGCCCTTGCAACGGAAGGGGCGCGCGCAATAGCATGTCGGAACGTTTCAGTCAGCCTGTTTCATCGGGAGAACAAGTATGAAATCAAGCAGCGTAAGATCGGGTCCGGCGTTCATTTCATTGTGTCTTTTGCTTGCTCCGGCGTTGGCCGGCCCGGCAGGCGCGGACGTGTTGACGAGCAACGATGCGGCGGGGTTTTCGTCGCTCACCAACGGGCTGAACTGGCTCAGCGGAATTGCGCCGGCGGGCGGCACGATTTATTCGACGACAAACTTCGCGCTGCGAACGCCGGATTCCGCCACAGGCAATGTTGTGTTTGCCGGCGATTCGCTCGCGATTGATCCGATCGGTTCGTTGGTGATGAAGGCGGCGGCGGGTGGAACGGTGACGGTTTCGAATTTGATCCTGAACGGCGGCTCGATCCAGCAATGGTTTTCGCCGGGCGCGGCGACGGTCGCGGGCAGGATTACGGTGTCGAACAACTCGACATTCATCCTGTCGAGCGCGACGAACACCGGGGTCCGTACGCTCGTTGTTTCCGCGCCGATCGGCGGGCCGGCGGGGCTGGCCATTTCCGATGGTCAGGGCGTGACAAATTTCGGGACGCTCATTTTCAGCGCGAGCAACCGCCTCGCATCTTTCGTGAATGTCGCCCAGTGCACGCTGTCGCTGAGCAACGCCTACGCGGTCGGCGGCGCGACGAATGTTGCCGCGACAAACGGCGCGGCGATCCAGGCGAACCTGAGCACAAATTATGCGCCCGTTCCGCTGACAATCATGGGCGCAGGGCCGGTTTCGACGCCGAATGGCGGCGCGCTGTTTTTC
>CAIVKH010000344.1 GCA_903906425.1 uncultured bacterium | reverse complement strand
GACGAAATGAAAACGATGCCCTTCGGTGCCGTCTGGGACCAGCTCTGCGCGCAAAGCAAAACGCCCGCCGACCGCGAATGGATCAACGACGTGATGAAATACGAAAAGCAGGTCTTGCTCAAACGCTGTTGATTTCGCGCAGCCTCGCGCGGCCCGCCTCCGGCGGGCCGCGATCTAATTCCAGGGGACCGGCGGGAAGTACGATCAAAAAACACCGTGATTTCCAATTATTGGAAATCTTCGCGCCGGTCTTTTCCAACCATTGGAAGTTTGCGAAACGCAATTTTCCAATGATTGGAAGTCTGCGCTGCGAGTTTTTCCAATGATTGGAAGTTTGCGATTTTTTTGCGATCGGCGCGCCATCCATCCGTCTAGGCGGGCGGGGTCAGGACTGCGGCGAGAGCGTCGGGCGGTTGGTCATTTCGGGGGCGTCCGGGAGTGTCGGCGAGAGCGTGTCGGGCGGGCGCTGGACGTTCTGGATGGTGAGCAGGCCGAGGGCGGGGTCGTAGGCGAATTGCTGGCCGGGCGAAAGCGCGGGGATGGTTCTGATGTAGTTGCGGGTGACGAGTTCGACGATGTTGGTCGGGAGGCGGCCCATGTCGCGCTGAAAACTCTGAAGGGCCTCCTGCATCTGCGCGAGCGTGTTCTGCGCGTTCTGGCGCGTGCGGGCGCGCTGAATCATCTGGCGGTAGTCCTTCTGGCCGGCGGCGGACTGCTCGTTGACGGCGCGCGAGCGCTCTTGCGAGCAGCCGGCGAGCGATAGCGCGGCGAGCAAAAGGATGTGGAAGCAACGCTTCATGCGGCAAACGTATTGCGTCCGGTGAGGGCGTGTCACGACGAAATCGCGGGGCGGGCGCGGGCGTTTCAAGCCGGCCGCGGATTTTTTTCGAGCCATCGCGCGGCGCGCAGGCAGTGGAGGCGTGCATCGATGGCCGCGCCCAGAACCAGCACGGGCGATATGATCATCACCAGCACGACCCATCGTGGCCACATCAGGCCGACGCGAATCGAGTGCAGGCCCGGCGGGAGGCCGGCGCGCAGGAAGAAATAGGTGGTGACCGCCAGGGCACAGCCGAGCGGCACGAGGATGAGCGGCGGGCCAAGCCACATGCACAGGCGGCCGTTGCGGGCGAGTTCGCGGTCGGCCAGAATGTGGCCGGTCTCCACGATGATCGCGCCGAGCGCGAGCAGCAGCCACGCGAAGGCCGCGAAGGCGACGATGACGTTTGCGGTGAAGAAGGGCGATTGCGGGGCGAGCCGCCACCAGAGCACGAACGGGATCATGTAGGCTTCCAGCAGCGCGGCCATCGAGAATTGTTCCGTTGCGCGGACCCAATTGGCGGTCAGCGGAGGCATGTGCCACCACCACCAGCCGCCGACGACCACCAGCGCGATGGACGAGCAATGCACGCACAGCCACCATGCGGTCGTCCAGTGTTCGATGGAGGCGACGTAGAGAAAAAGCGACAGCGTGAGGCCGAGAATCACCAGCGCGTAACCTTGCGCGATGTGCATGATCGCGGAGTAGCCGTGATGGTGTTCTGATCCGAGCATGGTGCGGATTATGTGTTCGGCGCGCCCGTGCGATGCAAGTAACAAGATGCGGGATTCAGCGCGCACGATGTAGCCAGCCTTGCACCGCGCCCCGGCGCGCGATACGGTGCGCGCCATGTCCAGCACATTCGGAACAGTTTTTCGGGTCAGCACCTTTGGCGAATCCCATTGCAAGGCCGTCGGCGCCATCGTTGACGGCTGCCCGCCGCGCCTGCCGCTGACGGAGGCCGACATCCAGCCGCAGCTCGACCGCCGCAAGCCGGGCCAGAGCAAGGTCACAACCGCGCGCGAGGAGAGCGACACGGTCACGATTCTTTCCGGAACGGAAAATGGCGTGACGCTTGGAACGCCCATCGGACTTTTCGTGCCGAACAAGGACCAGCGTCCCGGCGATTATGCGGAGATGGCAAAGATTCCGCGGCCATCGCACGCGGACTTCACCTATCAAATGAAATACGGCATCCGCGCCTCCAGCGGCGGCGGCCGTGCCAGCGCGCGCGAAACCATTGGCCGCGTCGCCGCCGGTGCGATTGCGGAGAAGTGGCTGCACGTCGCGCTCGGCGTCGAAATCGTCGCATGGGTCAGCGCCGTCGGCGAAATTGACGCCGACGAAATTGACGCCGAACGAATTTCCCGCGCGCTAGTGGATGCAAACCAGGTGCGATGCCCCGACGCGAAAGTTTCCGGAGAAATGTGGGATGCGATTGTCGCCGCGAAGAAGGACGGAGATTCGCTCGGCGGAATTGTTTCCTGCGTTTGCCGCGGAATCCCGGCAGGACTCGGCGAGCCGGTCTTCGACAAACTCGAGGCGAAACTCGCCCACGCGATGCTTTCCATTCCCGCGACGAAAGGCTTTGAAATCGGCTCCGGGTTTGCGGGTACGCGATTGCGCGGAAGCAAACACAACGATCCCTTCGTGAAGAAAGGCTCGCGGCTCGGAACATCGTCGAACCGCAGCGGCGGAATCCAGGGCGGCATCAGCAACGGCGAACCGATAATTTTCCGCGTCGCGTTCAAGCCGCCGGCGACCATCAGCCAGGCGCAGATGACCGCGGATTTCGACGGCAACAAGGTCACGCTCGAAGCGAAAGGCCGCCACGATCCGTGCGTCGTGCCGCGCGCGATTCCGATTGTGGAGGCGATGGCCGCGCTCGTGCTGGCCGATGCCGCGCTGATCCAGAAGACACGCGCGTAGATTTCCAATCATTGGAAATCATTGCAGGCGCAAACTTCCAATG
>CAIVKH010000343.1 GCA_903906425.1 uncultured bacterium | reverse complement strand
GGGTCAGTCCCTGGAACTGCGGATCCATGTTCAACTGTTGATAGACGCGGGCAAGTTCCAGGGCGGTCTCAAGGTTCATCCCGTGCTGGGTCCGCGCTTCCAACTCCTGCCGGCGGGCATCAAGCGCCTGGATGTTGACGATGTTGCCGAGATAGGACCGCACATTGTTGTTATAGTTGTCGAAGGCGAGATAGGTCTGGATAAGTTTGCGGGCTTCATCAAAGCGCCGCTGGCGGGTGTAAAGATCGGCAAGGCGGAAGTTGGCCTCGGGACTGTCGGGGCATAGCTGAAGGGATTGCTTGAAGGCATACTCAGCCTCGGAATAGAGTCCCCGCGCGTCATAGAGCCCTGCAAGCGCCGAGCGCATCTTGGAGAAGGATTTTTGCGCATCGGAGTTTCGCTTGAAATCCGGGCGGACGAGGAAATCGCCGGTAAGCTTGTTCCAGTAGGCCTTGTCGCGGGCAATGATGCCCTCCCAAAGCTTCGGGTTTTCCTGCGGCGACGGCACCGGGTCCTTTTCCAGCTTCATGATGACGCCGTGCGGAGTAAGATAGGAATACATCCACGGGATGACATAGCTTTCTTCGACATAAAATGAATGCTTGTCCTTGTTCCGATCAAAAATCCACTTGGCCAGGATGCCATTGATGGCCATCACGCCGGCAACGCCCTCGACATTCACGCGGCCGTTTTCGATCTTAACATCAGCACCGGCCTGAATCTTCCCTGATTGGATGGCTTCGACATATTCCTTGAATGCACTGTTACTGTCATCCGGATTAGGAATATAGATCGGCTCCTTTGGATAGAGGTCTTTCCGGCCGAGATGGGTCCAGCCCCACCTGAAGATCGCACGTTCCCATCCGGGAAACTTGGCGAGTCCGTTCTGCGTCTTCACGCCGTTGGGCATGGTGATTTCATTGGGCTTGTCCGCATCGGGACGACTGAAGTCATAGTGGTCACGGATATAAGACATGTAGGTGTTGTCGGCAAGCGCGTTCTGGGTGATGATATAGACATCCGAGCGGTCAAAGTTCGTGTCGTGGTAATAGAAGGATGAGTTATCCACAAACTTGTCGTTGTAGCGGTCCTTCGCTGGAACGCGGCTTTCGCAGAAGATCATATAAGTCGGAACGAAACGGCCTGGGTCGGTGCCGCCATAGAGCACGGCATCCTTGTCCATCTTGGGATAACCTCCGCCAGGGTTGAACATGAGATAGCCGAAGAGATAGCCGAAGTCGTGTCCACGCAGGTTGCACAACGACCAGTTGCGGGTGAATGTCACGATGGGCAGGCCGAGCAAGGCCACGCACGCGATCCGCGCGACAAGCGCGCCATTCTTTTGCCCGCGCCAGGCCAGAATGCTCAGGAGAATCGCGATGCCGTAACCAATCATCATTGCATAGAAGCCGTGGGCCGGCGCAAAGAACTTGATCGTGATTTCCTGCTCCTGCTTGTCGGTCTTTGGATTGATGATGAAAAGCAGCCCGATACTTGCGACGACAAAGGCCGCCCAGACGAAGGTCATCCACGCGCGTCCGCGGGATTTGCAACGCCACCAGAACATCCCCACGACGATGGGCGAAACGAGACCGAGCAACGTCAGGGGCAGCGAATATTGGTGAATCAGCGCGGACGTGAAAATCCATATCTTGAGCGCAAACTGCTTGATCCCTTCCACTGTGAAGGGACTCGCAAAAGCCATCTTCTCATACTGGCCGCGACTGACCGCGTGATAAAAACCCTCGGCGGTTCGAGCATAGCCCCAATTCATCGGGGGATTCGTTGATGCCGCAAGCGGCATGTACAGATAGAACGAAAGTCCCAGAACGACCATCAGCGTACAAAGCAGGGCGCGCTTGATGCTCCACCACTTCGTCAGCATGCCGCCCGCAAGAACGCCGCAACCGAGTACGCCCAGCACGATACCCGCCATGAGCATCGAATGATATTTGTCCATTTCGCTGGTTTGGAAGTGCAGCCACGCCAACGAAAATGCCAGCACCATGAGGCTGAAGAAACCTGCCGCCGCGAGTTCCCACGCGCTGGCCAGACTCGTCATCAGCAGGCGGATCACCTCGCGATCATTGGGATTCTTCCGTCGCACATCGAAAAATTGATCGAGACCGATGGCCAGCGTCCCAAGGGCGAACGGGACGCCCATGACGACGATGGTCTGATGGTTAGCCAAGCTGAGACCGTAAAGCAGAAGCGTAGTATAAAGGAATCCACGCCGGTACGGTTGCATCGTCCACGCGAAAAAGAAGCAGGCTGTCACGATAAACGAAAAGACATTCATCACGCGCATTTCCGAAACGCTGGCCCACAGCCAGACGCCGCGGTTAAACCCGAACAGCAGCGCCGTGCTCGCACCGATGGTCACCGCGATCCAGTGCTGCAGACTTTCGGAAACATCCTTCGCCCACGGCAGCGAATGCAGCAGCAGGCGGATGCTGCGCGTCATCATGATCGTCAGCGTCCCGACGGTCATCGCGCCGGTCACGACCGACAGCGAGCAGAGCCGGAACGCCGGGTTTCCGAACGGGACAATCAGATGGCTCCAAACGTAACCGAGGAATGCCCAGAGCGGATAGCCGGGCGGATGCGGAACGCCAAAGGTGAACGAGCCGGTGACCAGTTCGCCCGAATCTTCGAGCGTCACCTCCGGCGCCATGTAGTAGAAAAAGATCGCGCCGGAAATGAGCGTGGTCAGCAGCGCGGCGATCCAGTCTTCCGGCTTGAAGAAATGATTGACGCTCTCGGTCGGTTCGTTGTCGCGAAAGGCCGCGGACGCCGCCGCATCAATGGCCGGTTTCCCGCGGCCCGTTTCGTCCTGTTGCGCGCGCGTTTTCTCGTTTGTTTTGGGCATATCATTTCACAATCGTGGCCGGCTGGTTCCAAAGTCGCAAATTCATGTCGCGCTTATGACACCTGAACCCCCCGGAAAGTTCATCACAATCACAATCGTTCCCCTCCGCGTCAACACACTTCGCGGCCATGCGGGCCACTGGCGGACAGAAACGAACCAGGCGATTTACGCCGCAGATCACTCATTTTGAGATTCTTCGATGATTTCATTTGAAATTCTGGTGATCGCTGGCGCAGCATGTGTCTGCGTCGCTTCTACCAACCCAGTTCTAACAAATTGGATTTCGTTTCTTCAGGTGCAGCAAACAGCACCGAGTGCCTCGACATGCGAACACCCATAACAGTTGAATCGACGGAACGCACAGGTCAATAAACGACATCATCCGGTCAATGGCAGACATTGTCTCTGCGCTGGTTTCTCCAATGATTGGAAATTTGAGGGCGCGAGCTTTTCAATGATTGGAAATAAATGGAGAATTTGAATGAAACGAATTGTGCGTTTAATGGTCATCGGTTTTTTGTTCGCGCTGCCGGTCGTGCTGCGGGCCGCAGAAAACGATGCGACGAAATTGCCACCTTCGACTGAGGCATCCGTTGCGAGCGTTCCTTACCCGGAGGCGTTGGCCGCTTCTGCGGTGACGGTGGACAAACTTTCGGACATTTCCAAATGCGGTCTCGTTGTCGGCAATGGCGAGCTGAATGCCATCGTCTATTCGACGGGCAACGAGCTTCGGCTTCGCCTCGCGAAAAATGATTGCTGGGATTTGCGGGTGGATACGGAAAACGATCCGCCGATGGCGGTGATCGATCCCGCGAATGGGACGCTGACGAACCGGCATGGCGCGGTCGGCAGTTGGGAGAAGCCGTATCCGACGGCGCTGCCTTGCGCGGAAATTGTGATCGGGCCGTTCGAGGCGAAAGCCATCGGCGGCGGTGCGCTCGATCTTGCGAAGGCTGTGGCTTCGGTGAAGACGGACGGCGCGTCCACGGATCTGCGCGTGCTCGCGCAGGACAACGTGGTGCTCATTCATTCGGACCGGCCGGTTTCACTGAAGGGCATTCTCGATTTTCTGAAAGGCAAGGATCTAGAAACGTGGATCAGCCGCGCGGAAATCGGGACGAAAGGCGATTACCAGTTTCTTCATCAGAACATTCCCGGCGATGCGGATGTGAGCGCGCTGGATGTTTACGTCGTTGCGGGCAAGCGCGGCGCGACGCAGGCCGTTGCAGTGGTGACTTCGCGCGATTCCGAAAAGCCGCTGGATGCGGCCGTCGCGCTGGTGAGCAAAACGCTCGCGGATGATCGCGTCGTGGCGAAACATGAGGACGCGTGGCGGACGTTCTGGTCGAAGAGCGGCGTGCAGCTCGGCGATGCGGAGTTGCAAAACTGGTGGTATCGCATGCTCTATTTCTTCCGCGTATTTTCGCGCAGCAACGGGAACGCAATCGGGCTGGCCGCGTGCTTCGATCATCTGGCCGGGTGGCACAATTCGCTCAAGCTGAATTACAATATCCAGCAGACCTATCTCGCCGCCGCGGCCGTCGGCCATCCCGAATTGCTGGAGCCGTTCATCGACTCGCTCACGCGCGAGCTGCCGCGCGTCCGTTGGTTCGCGAAGACGAGTTTCGTCGGCGCGGAAGGCGCGTTCTTCTTCAGCGACAATTATCCCTTCGAGCCCGACCCGGCGAACTGCAAGACGAAATGGAAACATCAACAATCGTACCTGCCGTGGGGCTACACGTGGGGCATGGCCGGTCACACGGCCAGCGTCATCTGGGACTACTACAAGTTCGCGCCCACGCCCGCGCATCTCGACCGCGTCTATCCGCTCATCAAAGAATTCGGCCTCTTCTATTGCTCGATTCTCGAAAGGTGTCCGCTCGTCGAAGGCAAGCGGCGGATGGGGCCGAGCTTCTTCCCCGAACTCGGCGACTTCAACGAGTTCAACGTCTGCTACGACATTCACTTTGTCACCGCCGCCTTGCGAATCGCGCGCGAAGCCGCTGTGCTCAAGGGCGAGGACGCGTTCGCCAAGCGGCTCGGCGCGAACCTCGCGCAGGTGCCCACCTACAGCACGCAGCCCGATCCTGATCAAGGGAACCAGACCGTAATCGAGCCGTGGGCCGGCGCGAAATTCAACGTCGGCGCGGACCGGCACGGAACAATGATTCAGGGAATTTTCCCGGCGGGCATCATCAACTGGGTCTCCAGCGACGAACTCAAAGGGCTCGGCCGCCGCACGATCAATCGCGTCGAACGATCAACATCGCACGCCAACTCCAACGTCATGCTCAACATCGCGCGCGCTCGCCTCGGCCTCGGCGACGAAGCCATCGCCAACGCGAAGATGTGCTTCTCCGGAGCCGACATTGGAAAATATTCGAAGGAACAACCGAACGGCCTTTTCTATTGGAATGGTCACGGCTATTTCATCACCGAACAAGTCGCAATCTCGCGTTTCGTGACCGAACTGCTGCTCCAAAGCGTCGGCGACATAATCCGAATTTTCCCCGCGTGGCCCGCCGACACCGACGCGCACTTCACCGACCTGCCCGCGCAAGGCGGCTTCGCAGTTACAGCCGATCAGATCGGCGGAAAAGTCAGCGAGATCAAAATTCACTCCGCCGTCGGTGGTACCGCACGACTCGTCAGCCCGTGGAACGAGTCATCCATCACAGCCATTGAACAGGTCAGCAAAGCAAATATTCCTGTCGCGACGGAAACGAACATCTGTTCCTTCTCAACGATCGCCGGAAAAACATATGTGCTCCGCGCCTCGAAGCATTAGTTGCAGACGAGAAGGTTCACTGCTCTCTTTTTTTGCCATCATGCTTCTCGCACTGGCTCCAATTGTCCAAGCGGCCATGTACCACGTTGATTCCATCGCGCGCGATGACGCTCGCGATGGCGGAAGTCCCTCCGCGGCGTGGCTGTCGCTGACAAACGGCAACGCCACCACATTCCAGCCTGGCGGCACGTTGTTGCTCAAATCGGGATCAACGTGGACGGGACAATTGCATCCGAAAGGTCGGGCAATCCTGTTTCCAATTCGGCGAAACCGCACCTCGGCGCTTTCAATGGCGGTCCAGTCCATCAAGGCTCGGCTATAAAATGATCCGTGGCGCGACCATTTTCGATCTATTTCCAATCATTGGAAGTTTGCGCGGCGAAGATTTCCAGTCATTGGAGAATCAGTCTGTTGGAAAATCAAATCGAGTTTCTTGTGCGAAGGAGTAGCCGAATGAAGAACCGAATGCGAAGTCTTGCCGATTTTTTGAGTGTCGTAACGCGTATTTCTGTGCTCTGCCTCGGCAGCATGTTCTTCCGCGTGTGTGCGTCGGCGGCGGAACCGGTCGTTCCTGATTTCATGGCGACCAATCTGACCAAGATCACACCGGAGATGATTGCGAGCATCACGCAGGCGTGTCCGGGCGAGCCGGCCGCCAAGCCGGAGAAGCCACGAAAGGTTTTGATTTTTTCGCGCAGCGAGAATTTTACGCACGATTCGATTCTGGTGGCGGAAAAGGCGCTTACGATTCTCGGCGAGAAGACCGGGGCGTTCCGCGCGGAAGTGAGCTATGACTATGATGTGTTCGATGCCGGAAAGCTCGCGGCCTATGACGCGATCATCCTGAACAACGCCCAGCAGCTCAAGATCCCGACGGGCGCGGCGCGCGAGGCCCTGCTCGATTTCGTGCGCGGCGGCAAGGGGATCGTGCTGATCCATTCGGCGGTGTCCAACTTCGGGGATTTTCCCGAGGCGAAGGCGATGGTGGGCGGCGCTGGTGCGGGGCATCCGTGGGGGCACTATCTCGCGTGGCGCTTCAAGGTCGAGGAGCCGAAGCACCCAATCACGGCCTGCTTTGATCCCGCGGGATTCTCGATGAAAGACGAGCAATATCAGTATGACCAGAACAACACGGGCCGCCAAAACGTGCGCGTGCTGGTGAGCATGGACATGTCGGACCCCGTGACCGCGAAAGACGACAAAGGTAAGCGGCGAGGCTTCCGCACGGACGGATTCAATCCCGTGGTTTGGATCCGACAGGCCGGCAAAGGGCGCGTGTTCGTCAATGGATTCGGCCACAACAAAGAGGGCTGTTGGGATTCGCGGTTGCTCAAACTCAATCTCGCGGGCATCCAGTACGCCATCGGCGATTTGAAGGCGGACGACGCGATCGTTGCGAACAATTCGGCAAGCCCGACTATCGCCGTGGTTCCGCAGAAGAGCGCGGAATCGAGCGCCGTCGCGGGCGATGGCATGAAGGCTTCGTGGTGGAACAACAATTCCTTGAGCGGCGAGCCGGTGATCACAACGGTCGTCACGAAATTCAATCCGATCCTCGACGGACCAGCCGCGCCATTTCCTGCGACGACGCCTCCGCTCGGCCCGGAATTTGTTTCCGCGCGATTCACCGGCACGTTCATTCCGAAAATTTCCGGCGAATACAAATTCGTCTCCAACGCGGACGACTATGTCGCGCTGTGGATCAACGGCTTTGAAGAAATCGCATGGTCGGGACACACCGCAGAAGATCGTTTCTCCGCGCACTCGATCAACCTCGTCAAAGACACGCCTCTGAAAATCCGCATCGACTACCGGCAGGACAAACTCGGCTACAAATTGACGCTCCGCCTCGCGCATCAGCCCGACGGCGAGCAAATTGATTTCGGCCCGTCGGTCGGCGAGTTCATTCCGGCAGAGAAGCAGAATTTCCAATGATTGGAAATTTGCGCGGCGGAAACTTCCAATGACTGGAACTGACGGTGAAATGAAGCAGAGAGGAACAACCATGAAACACATTCTCGTACTCCTCGCCGCCATGCTGCTGGTGCCGCTGGTTGCAACAATGGCTGCGGCGGCAGCGGAAACCAATTTTGCGCTGGCGGGCAAGTTCGTTCCGCCGCCCGCGTCGCCGAAGACGGGGGAGCAGCCAACCGTTGCGCCCATCGAAAACGAAACTCCAGCGCAGCGCAATGAGCGCATGGCGTGGTGGCGCGAGGCGAAGTTCGGGATGTTCATTCATTGGGGGATTTACAGCATCCCGGCCGATGGCGAATGGCACATGAGAAATAAAAAGCAGCCGTTTGCCGAGTACTCGAAATTTGCGTCGCAGTTCAATCCGGTGAAGTTCAACGCGGATGAATGGATGGCGCTGGCGCACGATGCGGGGATGAAATATGTCGTGATTACGACGAAGCATCACGACGGCTTCGCCTTGTTCAAGTCGCAGGCGAGTTCCTACAACATAGTTGATGCGACGCCTTTCAAGCGCGACGTGGTGAAAGAACTTTCGGAAGCCTCCCCGAAACACGACATCCGCTTTGGAACGTACTATTCTTTTCTCGCCGATTGGGGACACAAGGGCGGCGGCGCAGGATGTCCGCACTGGGATCCGGCGTTTCAGGATGGCGATATTCACGACTACATCAAGACCGTGGCGATGCCGCAGTTGAAGGAACTAGTTTCGAATTATGGAACGCTTGGGGAGTTCTGGTTCGATAGTGATGGCGCGAAAGGAATCACGCCGGAGGAATCGGCGCAAGTTGTCGAGATTCTCAAGACGCAGCCGCAGTTGATCGTTGATCCGCGGTTGCCGGGCGTGAAAGGCGACTTCGGAACCGCAGAACAACATATGCCGACGCTGCGTCCTGCGGGCGATTGGGAATTGTGCGGAACGGTCAACGGCTCTTGGGGCTATACGCACTCGGATGCGAAACCGCTGAACAAACTTCTACCGTACATGATCACCGCGTGGGGCATGGGCGGCAATGTATTGATGAATGTCGGCCCGTCGCCCGAGGGCGTGATCCCGGAGGACTCCGCGCAGCGTCTGCGTGAGATCGGCGAGTGGCTGAGGATTTACGGCGACTCCATCTACGGCTCGAAGTCTGGGCCGTTCACCTATCTGCCGTGGGGCACCGCCACGTGCAAAGGCAGCACGCTATATCTGCACATTTTCGACTGGCCCGCCAACAGCCGGTTGACCGTCCCGCTGATCAACGAGGTGAAACGTGCGGAGCTGCTTGGGCCGGGCAAGCACGACATACTCAAGACCGAACTCGATCGGGGCAGGCTCATCGTTCATCTGCCGAAGAAGGCGCCCAATGCCATCGCCAACGTGGTGGCGCTCACGATCGAAGGCAAACCGCATACGGATTATGTTTCGGTGTTGCTGAACAGGCCGGTGAGAGCATCGGCCGAGCAGAAATCCGCGGCGGGCGCCGTGGACGCTGACGAGCCCAGCCGCTGGCGTAATACCGAGCCGAAAGGCTGGCTGGAAATCGATGCCGAAAAAACCGTGACCGTCGCCACGATGCGCGTGACACCTTTCGATGGCATCAAGAACTGCGCCCTCGAATACAAGGAGGGCAACGAATGGAGGCCGATCCTGACCGGGTTGAAGCTGGATCGCGATTGCAACGTAAGGAATTTCCCGCCCGTGACCGCGCAGGTTTTCCGGTTGAACATTCTCGACTCGGACAAGCCGCCGCAAATCAGCAATTTGGAACTGTACCCGCCACTCTGATCGCAAATGAAATTGGCCATCCGATGTTGAAGTATTCCTTATGAAGAATTTCATCCGCGCATCATTTCTCCTCGGCCTGCTGCTTCCGTGTCTTCCGATACGGGCCGCGGTC
>CAIVKH010000342.1 GCA_903906425.1 uncultured bacterium | reverse complement strand
GGTCCCGTGGCGGGGCGCCGCACGACCGCGGCTCCGATCGCGTTCGTAGCGCCGCGGCGGGAGAGTCAGGTCCGTCGTCTTCTCGAAACAGCCGCCGCCGGAATTCTCTTCGCGCTGCTGCTGCCGCTTTCGTGACAACGAACCGTCATTTCCAATCATTGGAAATTGCGGTCGCGCAAAGTTCCAATGGTTGGAGGCGACCGCGCGGGCGATCTTGAACTGCGTTTACCGCGTGCGCGTGGCAGCGTAGATTGCAACCATGCGATTCGGCTACCAGATCAGTTGCGGCGTGATCGTGATCATCACGGTGCTCGCGTTGATGATCTTTTCTGCCACGACAGAACGCTCGAATCGCGAAGGAGCAGAATTTTCACATCGGACAGATTCCGCGCGATCGGATGCGAATCGGTTGACGATGACAAAGAGCGATACGCGTCCTCCCGGCGGGGCCTTGCCGCCCGCGCTGGCTCCGCGGCTCGAAGCGCGCGGCGGGATTCACTTCAATGGTCGCGAATATCACGCGGACACGAATGCGTCCGCGCGGTTTGTCGCGGCACGGCGGAATCTCGGCACGAACGAAACGCTGCCGGTCCTGATCGGACTCGCGGGCATTCCCGATGCCGCGACGCGAAGTGCGCTTCGCAGGCGCGGCATCAACCTGCTCGCCTACGTCGCCGATCGCGGCTGGATTGCGCGACTGCGGGGCGGAGAGGCCGACGAACCGTGGAGCCGGGGAAATGTCCGCGTGTTCGAGCCGCTCGATGTCGCGATGCGGATGACGCCGGGCGCGCTGGCGCCTTGCGATTGCGATTTGATCCCGCTGCGCGTTCATCTGCTGCCGGACAGCGATCTCTCCGCGTGCGTCGCGCGCTTCCAGTCGGCCGGGGTTGTGATCTCCGCGCATCGCGCGGGGGATTTCTCGTACGTCGCCGCACGCGTCGAGAAGTCCGCGCTGCCAGCCTTCGTGGATCGCGTCGCGCGCGATGCGGACGTTCTGCTCGTCGAGCGGAGCGGCGGCGCGCGGCTGCTCAACGATAATTCCATGCGGATTCTCCAGTCGGGCTCGTACAACGGCACAACACCGGTTTTCGCGCACGGAATCTACGGCTCGAACCAGGTCATCGCGGTCTGCGACACGGGCCTCGATGCGGACAGTTGCTATTTCCGCGACACGGACGGAACGTGGCCGCCGGCGAATCGCGTTGATGGAACGAACGTCAATCTGTCGTTGAGAAAAGTGATCGCGGCGGATTTTCTGTACGCCGGCGACGATCCCGCGGACCCGCTCGCGTGGGACAACCACGGCCACGGCACGCACGTCAGCGGCGATGCGTGCGGCTCGTCCATCACCGATCCGCTCGGAACATATTCGCTCAACGGCATGGCGCCGGCGGCGAAGCTCATCATCCAGGATTGCGGGTTCACGGCTTATGATGTCTGCGCCGACCTCATCGGCCTCGGCTGCCCGGTCACGAATTTTTTCCCGGCGCTCGAACAGGCGTGGCTTCAGGGCGCGCGCGCTCACAACAACAGTTGGGGCGACAACGAGGACGGCACGTTCAATCCGCGAAATTACTACACTCAGGCATCGCGCGACCTCGATTCGGTCGCGTGGGAGCATCGCGATTTTCTGGTCGTTTGCGCGGCGGGAAACGATGGCACTTTGGGAAACGACCAGGTCCTGAGCCCGTCAAATGCCAAGAACGGTTTGAGCGTTGCCGCGTCGCTCGACGATTCAAGCCAGGATTCCATCGCCTATTTTTCAAGCCGCGGCTGGACTGCTGATGGCCGCGTGAAACCCGACCTCGCTGCGCCCGGCGGATACAACATTGTTTCGGCATCGAGTGACGGAAGCATGGTGACATCGAACTGCACCACCACCGGAGGCGCTGGAACGAGCTATGCGTCGCCGATGATCTGCGGCCTTGCCGCGCTCGTCCGCGATTATTTTGCGCAGGGCTACTATCCTTCGCGGCAGCCCGTCGCGAGCAACGCGTTCCCATTCGTCTCGTCCGCGCTCGTGAAGGCGATGCTGATCAATTCGTGCCGCTCGATGAGTGGCGTCGGTCCCGCGCCGTCGCGCGAGCAGGGATGGGGCCGGCCCAATCTCAGTCTCGGATTTGCGTTCACCGACACCGTGCAGCGCCTCTTCGTGGCCGACGTTCCGCCGATGTTCAGCGCGACGCCGGCGCAGCCGTTCACCGCCTACATCAACGTCCGCTCCACGAATGCGCCGCTTAAAATTGTGCTCGCATGGACCGACTATCCCGGCACGCCAGGCGCGGGCAAACAACTCGTCAACGATCTCGATCTGATCGTCCGCACGCCATTGGCGATCTATCACGGAAACGGAATTTCGAATGGCGAATCGGTTGCGAACACGGACTTCGATCATTCGAACAACGTCGAGCAGGTTTATCTTCCTGTCGCGTCCACCGGCATCGTCGAAATTTCCGTCTGGCCGTTCGCGATCCCGCAGGCCACGCAGGCCTTCGCGATCGTCGCCAGCGGCGACATCGAGGAATTTTCCAAGACGCGCGACGACGATGCCGACGGCCTGCCCGACTACTGGGAACTCTGGCACTACGGCAATCTCTCCACCGTCACCGCCACCAACGATCTCGACAACGACGGCGCGAACGAACTGGCCGAATGCATCGCCGGAACCGATCCGACAAACTCCGCGTCGCTGTTCGGCATTCAAAACATCGCGCGTGATTCAAACGGCACCGCCAACGTTTCGTTCCCGACCATCGCCGGCCGCGCCTACTCGATTTCCGCCGGCGAAAATCCGCAATCCCTCCTGCCGCTCGGCAGCTTCATCGCCGGCGTTCCCGAAACGAATTTCGTCTTCACGTTCACCGACACGAATTCTGCCGCCACAAGAATCTATTCCGTCAGGTCGGCGGCCCCGTGACCGATTCCTGAAAGCTTCCAATCATTGGAAGTCTTCGCCCGCGATTTCATCCAATGATTGGAAAGTTCCGCGGGCGGTTTTTTCATTTCCTGGATTTGGCGAAGGGCTGCAAGGAGGATGGCGGCCATGATGTTGAATTGACGAGCTGGCCGTTGCTGAAAACACTGACGGTGTAGGCACCGGGGGGCGGCGCGGAGACGTCGGGCTTGGGGAGGCTCAGCGTGGGCACGTCGGCAATGCAGTCGGGATTGTTGAAGTTCGCGATCAGGTCGCTGGCACCCCACGAGGCAGTTGCCGAAATGGTGGCGTTCGAGCAGGTGCCGCACACGCTGACGATGATGGCCGCCGATGAATAATCGAGATTCATATAACTGACCTGTTCCTGGCCGGTGAGGATGCACGGCGGTGGGGGCGTGGGGGGCGGGGGCGTCGGCGAATTGCTGGTCGAATTGTGCAGGACGATGACCAGCGGAACCAGAGGCGAAATGCCGGAGCCCGACGTGCCCGATTGACCGGATGTGCCGGATTGCGAAGACGAGCCGGAAGGCGAATTGTGAGAGCCACCGCCACCGCCACCGCCGCCGTTGCCGGCGATGATCGCGGCGGCTCCGCCGCCGGCGACCGCCGCGCCGCCGATGATCCAGGTGAGCGGCCGCTGCCAGAACGAGGTGTGCGGCGTCGTGCCGGCGCCAATGATCACCACGCGCTGCCACGGCGTGCTGCTTTTTCCGCCGCCATCCGTCGAGGCAACGAGCGAGTACCAGAAGACGTGGACGCCTTCGATGAGCGACACCGGGACGACGGCGGTGAAGGCGTTGCCGGCCTGCGCGGTCAGCGGATAGGTGAACGGCGTGCCGACATCCGAGAGGCTGACCATGGCGACGATTTGCGTGAGCACGGCACCGTGGCTGTCCACCGTGCAGGAGAGCGGAACCGGGACTCCGCGCACGGCCGTGGTGACGGGCACGTGGCTTATGTCCGGCGGCCGCAGGCTGGCGGCCAGGACAAATTGCGCGGCAAAAATCAAAATGAACGATACGCAAGAACAACGCATACTCATCTCCGAACTTCGCTCCATGGCGCCACATCATACGTGCGGGTGAAAATCGTGCGAGACCATTTCGCGAATCACGACGATCATGCTTTTGTCTCGCGCCGCAGCAGCACGGCGAGCATCGGAAGGATTACCAGCGGCGGCCCGGGCGCGATACGGAAGTTCCAATGATTGGAAACTTGCGCCGCCAGAATTTCCAATCATTGGAATTTTGCCGCGCCGGGTTTTCCAATCATTGGAAATTATTTCTTCGCGGCGGGCGGCGGAGTTTCTGATTTGTCGGCTTGGACGTGGCCGAGGTAGTCGGGCAGTTCGACGCCGGCCATCTTCGCGACGTCGTGCAGCGGGGGCAGGCTCTTGATCAGACTCGATGCGAAATTCGCCGTCGTTGATGTGCCGCTGGCGTTCGCGCCGGCGCTGTCCCAGACGGTGATTTTGTCGATCTTCAAATTCTTGATGGCCTCGACTTGCGTCGCGACGATGTGTTCGATTTTTTCGACCATGAGCAAAGTTGCCGCGGCCTTGGCGTCGCCGCCGCAGCTCTTGACGAGTTCTTCGTAGCCGTGCGCTTTGCTTTCGAGAAGTTTCGCGATGCCGCGGGCTTCAGCTTCGTATTTGACGTAGATGGCGTCGGCGTCGCCCTGCGCGATTCGGCGGATTCGCTCGGCCTCGGCGCCGGCGGCGATTTCGATTTTGCGCCGTTCGATTTCTTTCACGACGACTTCGAGGGCGGTGAGGCGTTCGGCTTCGGCCTTGGCCTTGGCTTTTTGGACTTCGACTTCGGCCATGCTTCGCGCGACTTCGCCGCGCTGGCGGGCGGCGGCTTCTTTTTCGGCGAGGTCGGCGTTGACCGCGGCGATGGTGGCCTTGGCTTTATTTTCGCCGCCGATGGCTTCGGCTTCCTGGCCCTGGACATAAATGCGTTTGTCGGCCTCGGCGCGCTTGATTCCCTTTTCGGCAAGCTGCGCGGCTTCGTTTTGTTTGACGGCGAGTTCGGCGTTCGTGGCGGCGATGGTGGCCTGCGCCTTGTTTTCGCCTTCGACGGCGGCGGCTTCCTGACCCTGTACGAAAACGCGGCGGTCGGCCTCGGCGCGTTTCATTCCCTTTTGCGACTCGGCTTCGTTTTCGGCGACGCGGATGTTCTGGTCTTTTTGCGCGTTGGTCTGGCCGATGGCGCCGGACTTGTCCTGCTCGGCGACGTCAACCATGGCGCGGTTGATCGCCTCGGAGGCGGCTTTTTTGCCGAGTGCGTCGATGTAGCCGGAGACGTCGGTGATGTCGGTGATGTTGACGTTGATGAGATACAAACCGATTTTGTTCAGCTCGGGTTCCACGTTGCGGCGGATCGCGGCGAGGAAGCTTTCGCGGTCCTGGTTGATCTGTTCGATCGAGAGCGATGCGACGGTGAGGCGGAGCTGGCCGAAAATAATTTCGCGCGCCATTTGTTCGATGTCGCCGGGCGCGAGGCCGAGCAGACGTTCGGCCGCGTTGGTCATCACGGCGGGGTCGGTGCTGATGCCGCAGGTGAATGTGCTGGGCACGTTGACGCGGATGTTTTGAAACGACAGCGCGTTTTGCAGCGGGATGTTGATCGTGATCGGCGTGAGCGACAGGAACGCGCAATCCTGGATCAACGGCCAGACCATCGTGCCGCCGCCGTGAATGCAGCGCGCGGACTGCCCGCCGACTTTTCCGTAGATGACGAGGATCGCATCGGACGGGCATCGCTTGTAGCGCGACGCGAGGAAGATCATCGTCGAAACGAAAATGAAAACGAACGCGACAATTACCATCAGCCAGGGACCCATTTTTTTCTCCTTCGCTAAACTTTTTTCACGACCAAGACATTCGTTCCAACAATCTCGACAATCTCGACGGCGACGCCGGTCTTCATTTCCGATTTGTCCTGCGCGACGGCGTCGAGAACGCTGAGCCGGTTGTTGACGGTGACAGTGACTTTGCCGGTGCCGCCGGCCGGGATGTTGAGATAGACGGAGCCGCGCTGGCCGATGGCCTGGTGAGGATCGTAGTTGCCGGCCGATTGCAGCTTCCGCATCGCATGAAACATCAGCGCGACGAGCCACGCGGTTGCGGCTCCGGCGACGGTCGCGCCGCCGAGGGAAATCAGCGCGCCCATCTTTTCGGCGCGCAGGAGCGCGAAGCCAACGAGGCCGAACATCATCAGGAACGCGGTCATCGTCTGGAACGAAAGCAGCTTGAATCCGACATCACTGTGCGTCACGTCGAGATCGCCGGTATGAATCTCCACGGCCACGTCGTGGTGGAGGCCGAGCAGCTGCGCGGCAAAACGAAAAACAAAAAAGACGCCGCCGATCGCGGCGCATACGACGAAGGCCTGTTCCAATCCAGTCATCGGCACGAATCCTTCCTTAGAATCGCGACGAGTAGAGACAATTTTTCCGCCGCGCGCAAGCGCAACCGGACGGCCGCGGACCGCAACTTCCAATGATTGGAAAGTGCCGGTACGCAAGTTTCCAATCATTGGAAAATCCGCCACGGTTCGAAATCCAGCGCGGCGCGAATGCCGTCCTTGACGTTGCGCGGCGCGGGCTGCTAGCTTGCGTGGAATTATGGGACAACAACTGAGATTTCGAGTGAAGCGCGCAGCGCGGCTGCGCCGGAAGAAGCGGCAGAAGACAGCGGCGCGGACGGCCAAAGCGGCCGCGGCCAAGGCCAAGGCGAAGTAGGCGCGGCGTGCAGACCGGTCAGGCAACCCTGTGGATGTTTCTTCCACGGGGTTGTTGTGTTTCGCCGGGCGGCGGCCTAGTGTTGTCCTCGGAGATTGAATCATGATCCTCGTTGTTGATGACGACCACACCATCGTGCACATGTGCCGGGCCATCCTCGAAAAGGAAGGCTACGAAGTCCGCACCGCCAGCAGCGGCGAAGGGGCTTATTCCATCGTCAAGGATCCGAAGTGCCGGGGCGTGATCCTCGACATGCTCATGCCCGGCATCAATGGCGCCGGGCTCCTCATGCTCATGGCCGCTGAAGGCATCAAGGCTCCCGTCATCGTCCTTTCCGCCGCGCCGGACATCGACGCGGATGAGATGCGCGAGTTTCCCAATGTCGTCAAATATGTCCGAAAACCTTTCTACGCCGAAGACCTCCTCGGCCTCGTCCACGAACACTTCGGCCGCAAAAATGCGTAGGCTGTGAAAAACCTGCGCGCGCAAATCGTCCCCGTTCTTTTCGCCATCCTCGTGCTCGACGGTTGTAGCGGTTCTGCCGGACATGGCGCAGCGATCAGCGATCAGGCCTTCAAGCAGGCCACGGACGCGCCCGGCGTTCTCGTCGTGGATTTCTGGGCCACTTGGTGCGGGCCGTGTATGGCCATGAAACCGGTCGTCGAGCAGGCGGAGAAAGATTACGCGGGCAAGATTCGCTTCCTCAGCGTGGACGTTGACGAAAACAAGTCGCTCGCAAACCAGTTCGAGATTCAGGCGATTCCGAATTTTATCGTTTTCAAAGATGGCAAAAAAGTGGACGCCCGCGTCGGCGGAATGAATCCGGCGGATTTCAAGAAGTGGCTCGATGGTTTTTTGACGCCGGGTAAATGAACCATGAAAATCCTCGTTGAGGAAAAATCCGAAGCCGAACTCCAGAAACTCGGCGTCCGCAGTTGGCCCATTTGGACGAAGGAAATTTCGCGCTTCGACTGGCACTACGACGAATGCGAGCGGTGTCTTATCCTTGAAGGCGACATCACCGTCGAAACGTCCGGCGGCGAAAAAGTCAGCTTCGGGGAAGGTGATTTCGTGACTTTTCCGCAGGGCCTTTCGTGCGTCTGGAACGTCCACGCGCCGGTTCGCAAACACTACAAATTCGGATGACATGATCACATTCCTCGACGGCGAACTCATTGAAAAGGAACCCGCGCGCCTCGTGCTGAACGTCGGCGGCGTAGGCTACGAACTCTTCATTCCGCTCAGCAGCTACGACAAACTTCCGCCGCCAGGCGCGCAATGCCGCGTCCTCACGTGGCTGTGCATCCGCGAGGACGCGCACACGCTTTACGGTTTTGCCACCGACGCCGAGCGCAAACTTTTCCTCCTGCTCATGACCGTCAGCGGCATCGGCCCGAAGACCGCGCTCGGCGCGCTCAGCGGCATGAGCACCCGCGAACTCAAGGCCGCGATTGTCGGCAGCGATTTCAAACGCATCAGTTCGATTTCCGGCATCGGCAAAAAAACTGCCGAGCGGATCGTCGTCGAACTGAAGGACAAACTCAGCGACGCCGAGGCGCTTGAAGCCGTGGCCGGTGCCGAACCGCAATCGCCGGACGATCTGCGCGCCCGCGATGCGATCCTCGCGCTCATCGCGCTCGGTTACAAACAGGCCGAAGCCCAGGCCGCGATCCGCAAAGTTTTGCCTTCGCTGCCTGCCGACGCGAAAGTCGAAGACGTCGTCCGCCGCGCGCTCGCCGCAAAATAAGAAATACCGAACGGAGAAAATCGATGACTCAAGACCAGGGACAACAGACAAAGGACAAGGGACAAATCCCCAGCATGTCGGACGTGATCCTCAATTTCGCCGCGCCGCTGATCACGCCCGAGATGCCGCCGGAGGCGCTGCAAGCCACGCTGCGCTTTGCGATGATCATCTGGAATCTTCCGCTGGTGCCCGCCGAAAAGGCCGTTCAATACCGGACCAACCTGCTCAACAGCATGCCGCACGAAGGCCCGCAGGGCGCCGTCCGCTGGGCCAACACCATCGAACAAATGCTCGCCCGCCGCCGCGCGCTGTTTCCCGACGACCGTCGCCTGCTCACCAACGTCGAACTCGTCAACCGCAAAGGCCGCCTCGACATCCAGACCGATTATTCGGTTCCCGAGGAACCGGCCGCGGACGCGACGAAATCGTGAGTAATTTCCAATCATTGGAAATCTTCGTCGCGCAAACTTCCAGACATTGGAAAAAAATCTTTTTCGCCGCGATCGCGGTCATCGCCGCGCTCGGCGCGGCTGCGCAGCCGGCCTACAAAATCGCCGACCTCGGCACGCTCGGCGGGAAGACGAGCCGCGCGCGGGCCATCGGCGATGACGGCGCGGTCGCGGGCGAGGCGGAGACGAAGGGCGGCGAGCTGCACGCGTTTTTCTGGACGGCCAAGGACGGCATGAAAGATCTCGGCACGCCCGGCGGGCGCTTCAGCCGCGCGCACGGGATCAACGATCGCGGCGTTGTCGTCGGCGAGGGCGAAATTTTCAGCGGCGTGAGCGTGGCGTTTCGCTGGAGCAGCGACGCAGGCATGACGAACCTCGCGCGGCCGGCCGGCGTGGACAGCGCGTATGCCAGCGCGATCAATCATTTCGGCGTGATCGTTGGCGCGGGCGAGACGGAAAGCGGTAGCCGCGCGCTGCGGTGGGAAATGAACGCGGTCGCGGAAATCGTGACCAACGGCGCGGCGTTCAGCGCGGCGCGGGCGGTGAACGAGGCCGGGCTGATGGCCGGGCAGATGGCGGCGTCGCCGTCGGACCAGTTTTCGAGCGTCGCGTTCGTGCGCGGCGGCGAATCGAACGCGGCGCTGAAGATATTTTCATCGCCGAAATTTTCCGGCAGCAGTTCCGCGCAAGCGGTCAACGGCGGCGGCGTGGCAGCGGGCTTCGCGGAAATCGCCGCGGGTCGGATTCACGCGATGCGCTTCGGCGCGGACGGCGTGACGGATCTGGACACGATGAACAATGCCTACAGCAGCGCGAACGGCATCAACGACAGCAACGATGTCGTCGGCGTTTTTTTCAACGGCGCAGGCGACGATGACCGCGCGTTTTTGTGGCACGGCGGGGAGATGTTCGACTTGAACGATCTGACGGATGACGACGACTGGATTTTGATCGAGGCGTTCGGCATCAACAACCGCGGCGAGATCGCCGGCTACGGCGTGAAGAACGGGCGCGAGCACGCGGTGCTGCTGACGCCGCAGGCCGGCCCGCACACGAATTCAATTTCCGTCACGATGACCGGGCCGACGAATGGCACGGTCTTTGTCGAACCGGCAAACATCCAACTTTCCGCGACCGCGAAGACGGAGGCCGGAGTGAAACGGATTATTTTCCAGGCGAACGGCGAGACCGTCGGCATCGCCACGAACGAGCCGTTTGCGTTCGCGTGGCAAAATGTCGCGGCGGGCGACTACGATCTTTCCGCGATGGCCGTCACGCCGGCGAGCGAAGTCCACCGGTCGCGACCGGCGAGGATTCGCGTGGCGATGCCGCGGCGGCCGCCGGAGGTGTGGATCGTTCATCCCGGCCCGAAAGAAAAACTCGTGCCCGGCGAGACCAACGAAATCGCGGCGGCGGCGGACGCAGCGGACAACCGGATCACGGGGCTGCGGCTTTTTGTGGACGGCAAAATGCTGACGGCGTCGAACAACACCGGCTACGTCGCGGTGTCCTGGATGGCGCCGACCAACGGGACGGTTGAAATCCGCGCCGAGGCCACGGACGACAGCGGCTGCACGGTGACATCGCCGGTCGTGCGCGCGGGCTTGCCGACTTCGCATTGAGCGGGTACTTTCCGCAATTCTTATGGAAATTCCCGGCTACGAAATTCTGGAAAAACTCGGCGAGGGCGGCACGGCGACGGTGTGGAAGGCGCGGCAAATTGCGCTGGACCGGCCCGTGGCGCTCAAAATTCTGAACCATGCGACGGCGTCTGATCCCGAGGGGATGGAGCGGTTCCACACGGAGGGCCTCGCCGCGGCGAAGCTCAGCCATCGCAATATTGTGCAGGTCTTCGATGCCGGCGAAGTCGGCGGCGTGCCGTATTTCGCGATGGAATATGTCGAGGGCCAGAGCCTCGGCGATGTCATCGCGCGCAAGGGCAAGCTCGAATCCATGGAGGCGCTCGCGGTGGCCGAGTCCGTCGCGGTGGCGCTGAAACACGCGTGGAGCCGCGCGCAAATCACGCACTGCGACATCAAGCCGGACAATATCCTGATCGAAAAATACGGCGTGGTGAAAGTCGCCGACCTGGGTCTCGCGCGCATCATCAGCCATCGCGAAGGCCACCCCGAGCGCGATGTGATCGGCACACCGAATTATGTCTCGCCGGAGCAGGCGCAAGGCGGCATCGAGCTGGACTATCGCTCCGACATCTACTCGCTCGGCGCGACGCTTTATCACATGGTCACCGGCGTGATGCCGTTTGCCGGCGCGACGGGTGCGGCGGCGATGGACATGCACATCAGCCAGTATTTGCACGACGCGATGGAGATCAATCCGTCGGTTCCCGCGAATGTGGCGTGGCTCATCGAGAAGATGATGGTGCGCAATCGCGGCGACCGTTACGCGTCGTGGTCGGAAGTGATCGACGACATTGACAGGGTGACCAACGGGAACCTGCCGCTGCCGCCGCTGCCGGAGCACGGGCAGAGCACCGTCGTCCGCTGTGCCGCGCGCCAGCAGGCGCCGGCGCCCGAACCGGCGCGCGCTGCGCCGCCGCCGCAATCCGAACCGCAGCCGGTGCCCGCCGCGCGCCAGCCCGAGCCGGAAATTTTCGAGGAAGAGTCGCCGAACATCGCGGTTGATCCGACGAAGATGCGCGCGAAGCTGAGCAAGGTGATGGACAAGCACCAGGCCACACCGGTCAAGCCGGGCAACATCATCCTGCAGGTGGCGATTTTTGCCGGCGTGGCGGTTCTGGCCTACTGGCTGATCAACCGCATGAACCATCCGGAGCCGACGCAGAAAAAGACGGACGCGATTTCGGTGGACGATCCGATGCACAGCGTCATCCACCAGGCCGGACAGGACAGCGACGTCCAGCCGGCGACGCCGGGCGCGGCCGCGAATCCCGGCGCGCTGAATCCGGCGACGGCGACGCCGGTGGGAACCTATGTGCCGGTGCAATACACCAGCAACCAACTCAAGGTCGTGCAGAACAAGGCGAACATGTCGTGGGACGACGCCGAGTATCAGCGCGCCGCCGCGATGTACAACAATGCTCTGATCGCCTACGGCAATTATCAGGACACCCGCGAAAATCCCGCCGTGCTGAAGCGGTGCGAGGCGAACCTGAAGATCGCGCTGGAATATTTCGAAAAGTGCAAGGACCGTGCGCCAAAAAAATACGACGTGGACGCGCTGATCCAGAAGTGCAACAAGCTGCTGTTCGACGTTCACGCCTCCACGCAGCTCCAGCGGTAGGCCGATTTTTCTTCTTTGCCCGCCGCATTTCCAATGATTGGAAAAGTGCGGCTGCGCTTTTTTCCAATCATTGGAAGCCAGGGTTGGGGTTTTACAGGGCGGAGGGTCTGACGTAGACTGCCGCCAGATGGAAAGGGGCGCGGGGGCGGATGAGAACGTTTGGTTTGTTTCTTCGATGAGTGATCGGCAGGTCGCGGTGAATACGAAGAACGGGGGGATGGATGGGCGAGCCCGTCAGATTGTGGAGGCCGGAGTTTGGCGCGACAGAGTTCGCGGTTGTCATGTCGCTCCTGTGCGTCATGAGCGCATCGATTGTGCCCCACTTCAAATCCGCCGGCCGATTCCAGCCCGCCTTGGCCGACCAGGCCGGCGACGAGCTGGGCGCTGTCGCTGGCGATGAGCCGGTGATCGTGGGCACGTGCGAGTCGCTTTATTTCGTGAACGGCACGACGGTGACATCGTTGTATGCGATCGTGGGCGTGCGCGGCAACGGGACGTCGCCCGGCGGCGGCCGGCGCATGTCTGGAGCGAGGACCTCCGGTGGCGGCGCGGGCGACGGCGACGACAGCCGGGGAATTTCGGCGGTGAACGATGAAGATGATTCGTCATCGCGAAACGGAGGCTCCATTCGTCTGATTACGCGCATCGAAGACCAGCCGGCGTGGGCGGTGCCGTATGGCCGCGAGTTCTGGCGCGGGTTCATGCCGGACTGGCCGGCGGCGGCCGCAGCCATCGATGGCCGCGGCGCAAGGCGTGCGCGCAGCATGGACGATGTGATGGATTCCGTTTCCCACACGATCCGAAGGGAAGGATCGAACCTGGTCGTCAGTTCGAGAAACTATTCCGCGGCCTTCGACGCCGATGGCTTCAAGCTGACGACGCCCGCCGCGCAGATGGCCCGAGCCGGCGTGACGGGACCGGCGGATGGCGGATGGGAAACCGGTTTCCGGACGCTTGGCGTGAACGCAGGCGGCAAGGTGTTGTTTGGCGGGACGAAGGCGCCGGGGGAAAAATATGCGCTGTGCAATACGGCGGAGGCTCTGCTGAATTCGAATGCCGGAATTGTCGAGCGTGTCGAGGCCCGCGGCGAGGGGTTGGTGGTGTCGTGGGCGCTGCAGCGGCCCATGCCGGCCGATGGCGACCTGTGCATCAATGCGGGTTTTCAGGACGTGCTTTTTTCGGGCGTGACCTCCGAGGCTTTTCATTTCGGAACCGGACTGCGGGGACAGGATTACTTGATGCGGCATGCGGTCGCGCTGGACGCGCGGGGGAAGAAGTGGGACGTGGCCATGACCGCGGAGGCCGACGGCATCGTCCTGCGCATCCCGCGGCGCTGCCTGCTCTCGGCCACGCAACCGCTGGTCATCGAATCGTTCATCTCGCCCGCGTTCGTTTTTCCGAGCGAAACATCGCCGCACTTCGCCGCGGACGTTTCCGCGGCGCGGGCGGCGGTCAGTCCCGGCGCAGCACTTGGCGTCATTCCGCCGGAGATCTTGATGAATGCGGCCGGCGGCGCGCATCGCGCCGTGCCGTGGTCCGACACGGTTTCCGGCGGCGTTGTAACCACATCGGCCGAGGCGACGGTGACGGCATCGCTGATGGAGATGCGGGACCGGCTCATGCTTTTTTATGGCCTGGCGTGGAATCGTGTGAACGACGGCATTCCCTATGACCGGGACACCATCCAGGCCCAGAAGGAAACGTGGCAGTATCTGGAGGAGAACCGCGAGGCGCGGGCCGCGCGGCGGCTCGACATGTTCCAGACGGATGTCGGACAGCTCAACGAACTGCTGGCGTTTCACCGCGCCAGCGGATACGCGGGCGAGGTCAACATGCTCGTCTCAATGGTCCAGAATTTCCTGATCCTGCCCTTCACGCAGGAGGGCCAGGACACGGCCAACGAACTCGAGGAGGTCATCCGCGCGCGACTGCCGACGCTCTACTACGCCATGCAAGTGCCGGGCGTGGATCCATACGTCGTCTTCACCACGCTCCGCCAGGCCGCGGGCGACGCGGCGATGTTCCACTATTACACGACCTCCGCCTTCGAGACGCGCATGGGCGGCTTCACGGACTGGTCGCACCGGCTCGATGACTACGACGCGCACTCGAATGCCTACGACGCCGTGCGTCGGCCGTTGTTCCAGAAAAACGAGGCGGCGGTGATGAGCATCGCGGAAGTGGCAAGCATGACCGACCGCTATCTGGAATGCATCCGCACCGGCGCGAACACGCAGGAGGCCTCCGCTGGCCTCGACACAAAGATGAATGAATTGAGGGATGCGCTGCTGAACGCGCCCCTGGCCCACAGCGGCGACTCGACCGTCGCAACGCAAATGGCGGAGTTGCGGCTGGCCTATTCCGAACTGCTGGCCGCGAAACTCGACCTCTCGAATTTTTCGTCCTCCGCTTTCGACGGCGCAAAAGTCGAAACGCTGCTGGCCTCCATCGAGGCGAAACTCCGCAACGCACGCGACGAGGCGGCGAAGCAGCTCACGCAGCCGGACGAGTCGTCGTGGGCCGCGCTCGGCATCAGGAACCGCGACGAGGCGCGCGATGTTTTGAAACAGCGCGTGGCGCTGACGGAGAAATTCGGGCGCTGGCTGCGTCAGACACAGGACTGGCGCGACGCCGTCGCGCAGCATCCCAACAATAATTTCGCGACGCTCACATTTTTGACCTCCTTCGTGCGCAACAAGGCGGAGTGGGATCATCTCGTCGTCACCGAAATCTTCCCGGTCATCTGGCAATACCCGCGGCTGACCGAAGCCGACATGATGCGCGAGGAAAAATTCCACGCCGGTTCTTCGGTGGATTCCAGCGTGGATGCGATTCTGCCCGACCTCCAGGAAATCTGGAAATGCTACGGGGACTACTGACGTGAAGCGCGTCCTCTCCGCCGGTCTCCTCGTGGCGATCCAGATTTTGCGCGGCGCGGAATTGCCCGCCGCCGGCCGGTATGACGATCTTCCCGATCGCGCATTCGGCGTTCACTGCCTTTTCCGCGTCTATCCCGCCGTCAGCGAAGCCTCCGGCGCCGCGCTGGTCACGGACACCAACGGCGCCGTCAGCTACTGGTCGCATGGCGACAGTGGAACCGGAACCGTGCTCGGCCGCACCGACATGGTCAGCCTGAAAACCGAGCGCATCCAGCTCGCCGGCCGCGCCGGCGGGCAGCCGGTTGAAAACGCCGACTGGGAATCGCTCTCGCCCGATCCCGACGGCAACCTCTGGATCGTTGATGGCGGCGGCAACAATTTCGACCGTCACTTCATCGTCTCCTACAAAATAAATCCCCGCGACCCGACGCGGCCCCTGCCCGTGCTGCGCCGCATCACCGTTGATTATCCGCCCCACCCGCCCGCGACAAAAACCCCGGACGCGGATTCGCCGGAACGCTGGGGCCCCGACGTCGAGGCGAGCATCGTGTTCGACGGCTCGCTTTTCCTCATCGAAAAGACCGTGCTCGATACGCCGCGAATCTATCAGGTCAACCTCGCGTCCGTGCCCTCCAACGCCATCACCGCGAGAATCCCCGCGCGGCAGATCGGCGTGCTCTCGCAGACCGCGCAAAAGGGAACCGCGCAGATTCCGATTTCCCTCGTCACCGACGCCTCGATGTGCGGCACCAACGTCTATCTCCTCACCTACTACGGCGTCTTCTGCCTGCCCGTCGCCGAATTCACGAAGGCCGCGAAATCGCCCGCGGCGGAAACCGTCATCGGCCGGGACAATCTCCAATTCCTTTTCTCGATCGTTGGCATCCCGAACTTCCTCGTGCAGGCCGAAGGCCTCGTCGCCATTTCGCACGACCAGTTTCTCATCAGCCGCGAAGACGGCCGCGTTTTCTGCTGGCGCAACGGCCATTTCGAAGAACCACCGCCGCGCCGCGCCGGCCTCCCGCTCCCCGCCGCCGCCGGAAAATGAACCGCCCTCGCCGGAAGAAATTCTCCCCGTTCGCGCATTTTTCCAATGATTGGAAACTCCCGTCGCGCTCACTTCCAATCATTGGAAAATTTTCCGCGCTGAACTTCCAATGATTGGAAGAAACGCCGCCGCAAAGTTCCAATCATTGGAAGCCGGCGAAAATATTGTGACCGGCGCACCGTTCTTGACGGCATGTCGAAAACAAAAATCTGGCTCCTGTTTTTTCTGGCGCTGCCCGCGTGGGCCGCAAATTCCATTTTCACCACCGAGGGTTCGTGGACCGACGCGGCGCGATCGCGCGAAATTCCGTACAAAATTTATGCGCCGCAAAATCCGACGGGCCGCTGCCCGGTCATATTTTTTTCGCACGGCCTCGGCGGATCGCGCGAGGGCTATGCCTATCTCGGCAGCTTCTGGGCGTCGAACGGCTACGTCGTCATCCACGTCCAGCACATCGGCAGCGACGAGGCGGTGTGGCGCGGCACCGGCGGCCCGGCGAATGTCATGAAGGCGATGAACGAATCCGCGCTGAATCCGAAGAACGCGCTGGACCGGCCGCGCGACATCAGCTTCGCGATCGGCCAACTCGCGTCGCTCGAAACCAACGCGGCGCTGCGCGGCCACATCGACACGAACCGCATCGGCGTGGCCGGCCATTCGTTCGGGGCCTACACAACGATGGCGGTCGCCGGCGCGGGCGCGGTTTTTCGCGATCCGCGCGTCGAGGCGGCCATCGCCATGAGCACGCCGACGCCGAATCCCGTCACCGACGCCACGATGAGCGGCGTGAAAATTCCGGTGCTGCACATGACCGGCACACAGGACACCAGCCCGGTCGGCCGGCCGCAGAAAGCCGAGGACCGCCGTACTCCGTTCGATCATTCGCATGCGGCGGATTCGTACCTCGTTGTTTTCAACGGCGGAAAACACATGCTGTTCTCGGGACGCGAAGGCTTCGGCAGCCAGTCGTCCGACGAGCACAATCACCGGCTCATTCGGGAAGGAACGCTTGCGTTTTGGAATGCCTATTTGCGCGACGATGCGCAGGCCAAAGCCTGGCTGCAGAACGGTGGCTATTCAAAAGCCCTCGGCGACGCCGCCACCTTCGAAGAAAAAATCCCCGGCAAGAATTAGAGGCGATCAGCCCGCAATCCAAAGCCAGACGACGGTCGCGCCGAGCGATGCCAGCGTGATCGGAATTCCGGTGCGCGCGTGTTCGCGAAAGCCGATGTGAACGCCCTGAACTTTCGCCTGCTCGATCACGATCAGGTTCGCAATGCTGCCGATCGTGATCAGGTTGCCGGCGAAGGTGCTCGTGAGGGCGAGGACGTACCACGGCAGCGAATGTGCGGGATCGAGAAACTTGGTCAGCAGCATCGTCGCCGGAACGTTGCTGACGATGTTGCTGAGCGCGACCGAAACGCCGGTGAGCGAAAGTGGATTGTTCAGCGCGAAGCCGTGCGCGGCCAGCGCCTGGACAAGTCGCGCCGGCGCGCCAGTCGTTTCAAATCCTTTGATGACGATGAACAGCCCGCAGAAAAGCGTGATGAGATGCCAGTCCACTTCGCCGAGCAGCGAGCGCGTGGTCATGCGGCGGCTGCACAGCAGCCATCCCGCGGCGCAAAGCGCGGTGACTTCGCGCGGGATTGGCGTGAAGAAAAGCGCCATCACGACGACCGTCGCAAAAATTCCTTTGCGGCTCTGGTGCGCGTTGTAGGTCGGGCCTGGTTCGGCGACCGGCGTCGGCGGCGCGCCATCCGCGAGTTGCAGTTTGCCGCGATAGAATCCGAGCAACAGAGCGAACGCGGCTGCAAGCGAAACGATGGACGGAACGGAACACCACGCGAGAAATTTTCCGAAATTCAGATGACCGGACTGCCCGATCAAAATATTTTGCGGATTTCCGATGATCGTCGCTGCGGAGCCGATGTTGGCGGCGGCGGCCAGGCCGAGCAGATATGGAACCGGATTCAATTTCGCGCGGCGGACCGCGACGGCCAGCAGCGGCGCGAGCGCGAGGCAGACCACGTCATTCGTCAGCACCGCCGAAAGTCCGGCGACCACGATCATCATCTGGAACAGAAACCGCCGCGGCCTCTGCAGACTTTGCGCGAGGAGTTCCGCGACCTTCGTGTAAAAACCGCCGAGGGCGAGCTGCGATGAAATCACCATCAGGCTGAAAAGCAAAAGGATCGTCGGCAGATCAATGGATATCAGCGCCTGCTGTTCGCCGACGCCGCCGAAGGCGACCATCGCAATCGCGCCGAGCAGCGCGATGCCGGTGCGGTCAATCGCCAGCCCTGGAATTCCTCCGATGGCGACACCGGCATAGGTGAGCAAAAAAATAATCAGCGCGGAGTTCATTTCGTCGCCGGGATTCAACCACAGTGGCGCGGGGCGCGGAAGACGGAAGCTCTCCGAATTTGCTTCCTAGCGAAATTCCCGGCCTTTGATAGGTTCGCGCGATGGCCGATAAGATCGACAAGGAAATTCTAATCCCGGAAGTGCTGCCACCGGACCGCGGTGATTCGCGCCGGCCGCCTCCGTCTGCGCAGCCACCGCCGCCGCGCGCGCAGCGCCCGCCGCGCCGACCTCTGGATCGCGTCGCGAACGTCCTCGGTCCGATCGTCTCCGGCATGATCCTCGACGCGTTTCATCTGGAGCCGATGAACAAATTCGGGATCCTCTTCGGCGCGATTCTCGGCTTCTGGTTTGCGCGCGTCTGCAATCTGCGGCTCAAGCAGTGCTTCGTGATCGCGGTCATTTCGGGCTACTACTCGACGCTCGGCATCGGCAGATTTTTACCGGTCGCGACCGTCGTGGGTATCTTCTTCGCGTTGAAAAACAATTCCGAGAACAAGGAGCGCAACCGTTGAAGAAATTTATTCTGCTTGTCCTGCTCGCCGCCGCGTCGTCGCGCGCTGACTCGTCGCTGCTGGACACGCTGACCAATCCGGTCAGCATCGTCTTCAACAACGCCTACAAGGGCCTGTACGTGGACAATGAGAAGATCGGCGCTGCGGACCCGCGGAATTCCGACAAATATCTTTTCGCCTTCATCGCGTCGGCGAAGAAGACGCTCGATGTCTGCGTGTACGACATCGAGGACCCCGGCGCGGTCGTGGCGCTGCTCGATGCGAAGAGCCGCGGAGTCCGCGTGCGCGTGATTTCCGAATACGACAACACGCTCGACAAGACGCACGGCAACGTGCCGCAGGAATCATACGAGCATCTGCGCGCGGCCGGCATCGCCGTGGCGGCTGAGAAAAAGTCCGGTCTCATGCACTGTAAATTCGCCATCGCCGACGGCACGGCCGTGTGGTTCGCGTCCATGAACTGGACCCACAACGCGCTCTATCGCGACAACAACAACAACGTCTTCGTCCGCTCGCCGGAGGTCGCCGTGATTTTCCAGCAGGAATTCGACGAGCTGTTCGACAACCACAAATACAACCGCGGCGCCGCCGGCACCAAGAAGCCGGTCCGCGTCGGCGACGCCGAAATCTCGATCCGGTTTTCACCCGAAGGCGGTGTGCAGGCCTCGCTGCTCGACGCGCTGCAACACGCCACCAACAGCATCCGCTTCATGATTTTCACTTTTACCGACCGCGACATCGGCAACCTGATGGCGAAGAAAAAGCACGCGGGCCTGACCGTCGAAGGCGTCTTCGACGAATGCCAGATTGACCGGTTCTCCGAGTTCCCCTGGCTCGGCCGGCAGGGCGTGAAGGAATGGCACGACGGCAACCAGGCGCTGCTGCACCACAAGGTCATGATCCTCGACGACGAGACCGTCTGCTGCGGCTCCTACAATTTTTCCCGCAGCGCCGAGCGCTCCAACAACGAAGTCTCCGTCATCATCCGCTCGCGCCGGATCGCCGCCGAATACCGCGCCGAATTCGACCGCCTCGTCTTCGCCGCCGAGCACAATCCGCCGCTGCCGCCCTACGACCATCCTGCCTGCGAACACGGCTCCGCGCACGACGCCGCCCGCCCCGTTCCGCGCTGATCCGCGCTGATCCGCGCCGCGAGCGCGCGACGAAAATTTCCAATGATTGGAAGTTTGCGCGGCCGCATTTTCCAATCATTGGAAATTTTGAATCTCGTCCGCGGCCCGACCGGCGCCGGGCGTCGTCATCAGGGCAACGCTTTGTTTTCGCGAAGCGATTTCTTCAGTGATTCGATTTCGTGTTTGAGTTGTTCGATCTCGGCGCGCTGATCGCGGACGAGGCCGTACAGGCCCTGGATCGCCGCGAATGCCACACCGTCGGCGTCGGAGGAGTTGATGTAGCGCTCGCTCTCGCCGAGGCCGAACGCGGCGCGAAAATCCTGCGCCATCGGGCCGACGTGATGAATCGAAGGATTCTGCGACTTCAAATTCCATTCCGTCACCGGCATCGCGGCGACTTTTTCGAGGACGCCGCGTGAATCAACAGATGCGAAATTTTCCTTGGCATTTTTGTCGCTCAGGTTGCTCCATGCGGAAGCCCCCGGCGACAACTGAATCCCCGCAGTCGGATTGCCGGAGCCATCAACCGCCGTGATGAACCGCGCGCCGCCGACGCAACGGGCGGTCCACGCGTTCGCGTTTGTTGAAGTCGTGTCGGACGTGCTGCTCAGATCGCTCCAGACGAACGAGCCGGGGTGGCTGGCCCTCGCGTGGAATCCCGCTGCCAGACAGTTCGTGCTGGACGCGACGTTGTAATATCCGCCGGGAACCGCCGACAACGGGCCGCTGGCCACGTTGCCATAGCCGCCGCCAACCGCCGACCAACTGCCCGACGCGGCGTTGGTCTGCCCGCCCGCCACGGTTCCGTAGCCGGGGTTGCCGATTGCGATGTTGTTCCAGCCGCCGCCGACGGTCGCGCCCTGTCCATACGCATAATTCTGCTGGCCGCCTGCGATGGTGCAGTTGTCGTTGGTCGCGAGGTTGCCTTTGCCGCCTCCGATGGTGGACTGCATACCTGCGGCGCTATTGCCCGATCCGCCGGCAACGGTCGAATCGGTGCCCGAAGATTTGTTGAATTCACCGCCGGCAACGACAGCGCCGGAGCCGGATGCGACGTTGTTCGAACCGCCGCCGACAAACGACACCGACCCGCCCGCCGCATTCGAAATTCCCCCGCCAATCGCGGCGAAACTCGCCGCCGCCCTGTTTCCCGATCCGCCGCCGATCGCCGCGCCCGCCACGCCCACGCCCGTCGTATTCGCGCCCGCGCCGCCCACGACATTCGGACACGTCGCATTCGGCTCCAGCCGCAGCGCCCGCGAACCGTTCACTTTGAATTCCAAAGCTTGATTGTCCGACGTTCCGACAAAACCCGCTGCCGCCGCGGTCCCCGAATTTCCGTCCACCTTCCAGAACGTGTTCGAAAAACTCGGCACATCGAGCTCCTGCGGCGTGATCGTCCCGTTGAAAATCGCGGCCCCGGTCACCGCGCCCGGCGCGAGATTCGCGCCCTGGACCGCATTCGGCGCGATCATCCCCAATGTGATTCCATTCGCCACCACGCCCTGCGCCACGCCCGCCTCCAGCGCATACACCACCGACGCGACCCGCTCGCGCGGCGAAAGCGCCGTCCCGTTCACCATCACCTCCAGATAAAGATTCGTCGCCGCCAGCGCATTCGTCAGCGACCCGCCCGTCGAGTCATCGCCGATGAACGTCGAATACAGCCCGTCCGCCACCGCGACGTTGTTCGAATCCTCGTAGAGCATCGCCCCGCCGCTCGCCGCATTGAACAGCCGCAGCGAAATCGGCGTCACGCCGCTCACCAGATTCGACCCGCTCAGCAGCCGGCCCTGAAAAGCGATCAACTGCGGCACCTGCGCACGCGCCGCAACCGCCGCAAAATAAATCACCGCACACACACGAAACATTTTCATGACAATGCCCTCGCCAATTGAACAACCAAGCATACCCGCCCGCCCCCCGCCCGCCAATTCCGCACCGCCCCTGACCTACGCGGCTGACGCCGCGACGATTCCTGGATGGCGCCGACCGTGAAAAAATACCGCAACTTCCAATCATTGGAAAAACCCGTTCCGCCAATTTCCAATCATTGGAAAAATGCGCAGCGCAAACTTCCAATCATTGGAACTTGGACTTGCGAATTTCTGTTTTGCGCCGCGGCCGCCGTTTGCTACCGTGCGCCGCTTTCCATGTCGGGAAAATGACGGGGAAGGAAGCATGATACCACGATACACAAGGCCCGAAATGGCCGCCATCTGGGCTGACCAGAATAAATTTTCGATCTGGCTGAAGATCGAAATTCTCGCCTGCGAGGCGATGCACAAGCTGGGCAATATCCCGGCCAAGGATCTCAAGAACATCAAGACGAAGGCGAACTTCACCGTCGCCCGCATTGACGAAATCGAAAAGGAAGTCGAACACGACGTCATCGCTTTTTTGACCTGCGTCAACGAACACGTCGGCCCGTCCGGCCGCTTTATCCACAAAGGCATGACCAGCTCCGATGTGCTCGACACATCGCTCGCCGTTCAAATGGTCGAGGCTGCCGACTTGCTCATCGCTGGCGTGAAAAAAGTTCGCGCCGCCGCCGCCGCGCAGGCGAAGAAATATAAATTCACTCCGATGATCGGCCGTTCGCACGGCGTCCACGCCGAACCGATCACGTTCGGCTTGAAGATGGCACTGATGTACGACGAATTCGGCCGGGCACTCGAACGTCTCGAACGCGCCCGCGAGGCCGCGCGATGGGGACAACTTTCCGGTGCGGTCGGCACGCACGCGCACCTCGATCCGTTCGTCGAAAAATATGTCTGCGAAAAACTCGGCCTCAAGCCCGCGCCAATTTCCACGCAGGTTTTGCAGCGCGACAATCACGCCGAATACTTGAACCAGCTCGCGGTCGTCGCCTGTTCGATTGACCGCTGGGCCACGGAATTTCGTCACCTCCAGCGAACCGAAGTCCGCGAGACCGAGGAATTTTTTGCGCCGGGACAAAAAGGTTCGTCCGCGATGCCGCACAAGCGCAACCCGATCATCGGCGAGCGGCTGTCGGGAATGGCGCGGCTGCTGCGCGCCTATGCTGTGGCCGGCATGGAGAACGTCGCACTGTGGCACGAGCGCGATATTTCGCATTCGTCCGTCGAACGCGTCGTCATGCCCGATGCGACCATCGCGCTCGATTACATGCTCGCGAAGACCGAATGGCTCGTCAGCAAACTGATCGTTTATCCCGAGCAGATGCAGCACAACCTCGATCTCACCGGCGGCCTGATGCATTCGCAACAGGCGCTGCTGATGATGATCGAAAAAGGCGTCTCGCGCGAAGATGCCTACAAGATTATCCAGACTTCCGCGATGAAGAGCTGGGAAACAAAAATTCCGCTGCGGAAGCTGCTCGAAGCCGATCCGAAGGTCGCGGGAAAAGTGACGGCAAAAGATTTCGACAAGGTTTTCGACATCAGCACGCATTTCCGTGACGTAAATCGGACATTCAAATTGCTTGGACTATGAAAAAGACACAATCAGCCTACGCAACAGCCGGCGTTGACATCGACGCGAAGGCCAACGCGCTTGAACGCGCGAAATCGAAAATCAAGGGAACGTTCACCGCCGGCTGCGTCGGTGACTGGGGAAACTTTGGCGGGCTTTTCAAATCGCCCGGCAACGATCAGTTGCTCGTGAGCAGTTGCGACGGCGTCGGCACGAAACTGAAAGTCGCCGTGATGGCGAACAAGCACGACACCGTTGGCCAGTGCATCGTGAATCACTGCGTCAACGACATCCTCGTCCAGGGCGCGCGGCCGCTGTTTTTCCTCGATTACATCGGCATGTCGAAGCTCGAAGAAAAGATGATGGCGGAGCTGATCGAAGGCCTCTGCATCGCGTGCAAGGAAAACGACTGCGCCCTCATCGGCGGAGAAACGGCCGAGCTTCCGGCGCTGTATCCCGAAGGCGAATATGATCTCGTCGGCACGATCATCGGCGCGGTCGCGAAGAAGGATTTGATCACCGGCGAGGAAATTTCCGCAGGCGACGTGCTCATCGGAATTCCGTCGTCGGGACTTCACACAAACGGCTACTCGCTCGCCCGCCGCGTCTGCTTCGACATTGCGAAGCTCGGCGTGAACGACAATTTGCCCGGTACGAATCAGACTGTCGCCGAAGCGCTGCTCGCCGTTCATCGCAGCTATCTCAAGCACTACCTCGCGCTTCAGAAGAAGGTGAAAGTTCTTGGCCTGGCGCACATCACCGGCGGCGGTTTCGAGGACAACATTCCGCGCGTCCTTCCACAAAACGTGGACGCCGCGATTGACCGCGCCGCATGGACACCGCCCGCGCTTTTCCAGTTCATCCAGAAAACCGGCAAGGTGGATCGCGACGAGATGTACCACGTCTTTAACATGGGCATCGGCATGGTCGTGATCGTCAAACGCGAACACGTCCTGCCCACGCTTGAAATTCTTCGCGATACGGGAGAACAAGCTGTCCCGATTGGAAATATTCGTCCCGGCAAAGGAATCGTGAAACTTTTGAACTGAGGTGAGCATGAAAATCCAGCGCGCATTGATTTCGGTTTCGGACAAAAGCGGCATCGTCGAGTTCGCGAAGGAACTCGTGACGATGGACGTGGAAATTCTTTCGACGGGCGGCACCGCAAAAGCATTGGCGAAAGCCGGCGTGAAGGTTCGCGACGTTTCGGATTTCACCGGCTTCCCAGAAATGCTCGACGGTCGCGTGAAGACGCTGCACCCGAATGTCCACGCCGGGCTGCTGTATCTGCGTGGCAACAAGGATCACGAGGCGACGATGGCAAAGCACAAGCTGCTGCCGATTGATCTGGTCGTCGTGAATCTTTATCCGTTCGAGGCGACCGTCGCGAAACCGGACGTGACGTTCGAAGACGCGATCGAGAACATTGACATCGGCGGGCCGACGATGTTGCGTTCGGCCGCGAAAAACCACGCGTTCGTGACGGTCGTGACTGATCCGGCGGATTATGCGCGCGTCCTCGCGGCGCTCCGCGAAAAAGGAAACACCACGCCGGAGCTTCGTCGCGAACTTGCGTTCAAAGTCTTCGCGCAGCAGGCGCGGTATGATGGCGCGATTGCCAGTTACCTCTCCGGCCAGTTTTCGCAAGTCGAAGGCGTCGCGCCGCCGTACGTCGCCGCATTTGCGCGCGGCGAGAAATTGCGCTACGGCGAAAATCCGCACCAGGAAGGATTTTTTTACAAGAATGGCAACGGCTTGGAGGCGTGCATCGCGCACGCAGAAATCCTGCACGGCAAGGAAATGTCGTACAACAATTACCTCGACGGCGACGCCGCTCTCGAAGCGGCGCGCGAGCTGGTTGGCGCGCCGGGCGTCGCGATCATCAAGCACTCGAATCCGTGCGGCTATGCGACCGGCACGACGCTCGCGAAGGCGTTCGAGGCCGCGTGGGCCGGCGATCCGGTCAGCGCGTTCGGCAGCGTCATTGCGGTGACGACAATGGTTGACCTGGCCACGGCGCAACTGATGAAAGATCGTTTCGTCGAGGTTTTGATCGCGCCGGATTTCGCAAACGACGCGCTGGAATTTTTGCGCGCGAAAAGCAAGCAGCTCCGGATTCTAAAACTCCACAAGCCGCTCGAACCGCTGCTGCCGGGCAAATCGGTCCGCCAGATCACCGGCGGCCTGCTCGTGCAGGACCGCGACAACGCGCTCATCCGCGACTGGATGACGCCAACGGCCGCCGCGTTTCCCGACCCGAAACGCCAGCTCGCGGAATTTGGAATCAAGGTCTGCAAGCACGTAAAATCGAACGCGATCGTGATCGTGCGCGAATATGAGCGCGGCCAGTTCATGCTGCTCGGCATGGGCGCGGGCCAGCCGAACCGCGTTGATTCGCTGCGCAAGCTCGCCGTGCCGCGCGCCGAGGAAAACATCAAGACGATGTATGAAAAGGGGTCCTACGGAAAATCGCTCGGCGAATTTCGCGACGAAATCCTGCGCGATTGCGTTCTCGTTTCCGACGCCTTCTTCCCGTTCGCCGACAACATTGACGAGGCATCGAATGCCGGCATCCGTTTCATCGTGCAGCCCGGCGGCTCGAAAAAAGACGAGGAAGTCATCTCCGCGTGCGACCGCTACGGCATCGCAATGGTCTTCACCAGCATGAGGCACTTCCGCCACTGACACCGCGGTGCCGGCGGGCCGCGAAAATTTCCAATGATTGGAAGTTTGCGGGCGCGTGATTTCCAATCATTGGAAATTACGAATCAACTTCGCCACGGGCGCTCACGCTTGACGTTGGCGATGGCCGCGCGGGCAAGGGCGGCGTCCTCGGCGATTTCGAAATCGAACATGCCGACGAGGCAGTGGTCGGCTCCGTTGTTGAAGGCGTAGGGCAGCGCGTCCTTCGGCGGGATTGCGCCGGCAGCCATAATTTTGAAGGCGAGCCACGGCTTCGTCACGGTCTTCATCAGGTCAATCGTTCCCTGCGGATCCTTGCACCAGTAGCCTGGATTCTCGGCGTGCGCCGCGACGAGCTGTTCGGGTTTCGGGCCGCTCGGGTAGTGGTGATGGTGGAACGTCTTGATGTAAAAATCGGCGGGGATTTTGCTTTTTTCGCATTGCGCGACGACATTCAAATCGTGGCAGCCGACGCCGGACGGCACGCCATGTTCCTTCGCGATTTCAACGGCCTTCGCGATGAGGTCCATCTTGCCGCCGGCGGCGAGCGGATCGGAGCGGACTCCCCAGAGGTAGATCGCCTCGCAGCCGCAATCCACGAGTTCCTTCACCTGCTCGGTGTAGGTTTTCATGTCGCCTTCGACCGGCGCGGTCGGGCAGATGATCCACTGAATTTTGCCGCCCTGCTTGCGATATTTTTTCAGAATCGCCATCGGCTCCGGAGGATTGTGCATCGAGAGCGTGTTGATGCCGTTGGCTTCGGCGATGGCGAGCGTTTCGAGGATTTTCGCCTCGGTGTTGTAGTGCGCGGTGAGGCTGTACACATATTTCAAATCGCGGCTGTGCGTGAAATGCGTCAGCAAATTTCCGCCGAGCAGGATGCGGCTGATCTGCAGGTCGCCGATTTTTCCCGTCGGGAACGCCGCGGGAGTTTTCGCTGGTTCGGAATTTTTCGCCGCGTCTTCGGCGCGCGCGTTTAGCGCCAGCGTGCCTACGGCCGTTGCGGCCAGCGATTCTTTCAGAAAATTCCGACGAGTCAGGTTGGGGGTCATGTTTTTCTCCTCATGGTTCAAATCTTCCACGGCTCGCGCATCACGCGGGTGCGCATCCGGTTTGCGGTGCCGTCGCCGACGAATTCTTCCTTGTCCGGATTCCAGCGGAGTTTTCTGCCCAGCAGCATTGCGATGTTGCCGATGTGCTGGACGCTGGCGCAGCGGTGGCCGATCTCCGCGGGAAAATATGGATCGCGGCGCGATTTGACGCAGTCGAGGAAATTGCGGTGTTCGCGGCCGGGGCACGTGTAGAGTTGCAAATCCTCCGCGCCGATCGACGTGTTGAGAATCGCCGACGAACTGGCTTCGAGCGGACCGATCCAGCCTTTGTTCTGGATCCAGCCGTCGGTTCCCTCGAATCGCAGCATGACGCCGCCGCCTTCGACGAACATCGTCACGCCGTTGCGATATTTGTATTCGAGATGAAATTCGGTTGCGGTGTTGTAGAGGCCGTCCGATGGAAATACGCCACGGCCCGAGACCTCGATCGGACCGGTGCGCTCGGTGTCGTTGGCCCACTGCGCGGTGTCAATCAGGTGCATGCCCCAGTCGGTGAGCATTCCGCCGGAATAGTCGTAGATCCAGCGGAAGTTGAAGTGGCAGCGCGCGGCGCAATATGGCGCGACGGGCGCGGGGCCGAGCCACATTTCGTAATCGAAATCCGGCGGGATCGGCTCCGGTTTTCCGTCCGGGTTTGCGCGTCGCGCGTCCGGCAGGCCGACGCGAATCGTTTGCAGTTTTCCGATGCGACCGTTGCGGACGATCTCGGCCATGCGGTGATAAACCTGAAGCGCGCGGTCCTCCGTCGAGGTCTGGAAAATCGCGCCGTATCGCTTCACCGTTTCGGCCTGCAGGCGGCCCTCCCAGATTGTCAGCGTCGGCTTTTCGGAAATAACATCCTTGCCGGCGCGCATCGCCATCACCGAAACCGGAATGTGCCAGTGGTCGGGCGTTGAAACCATGATCGCGTCGATGTCGTCGCGGGCGATGACGTCGCGGAAATCGCGGTAGGTTTTGCAGTCGGAATTTCCATACTGCCTGTTCGTGATGTCGCGCGCGTTGTTCATCCGCTTGCCGTCCACGTCGCACACGGCCACAACCTGCGCGTCCGGCTGCGCAAGGAAGCCGCGAAGGTTCACGCCGGTTCCGTGGTCGCCGACGCCGACCATGCCGATGGTGATCTTGTTGGACGGCGTCACGCGCCTGGCAAACCCAAAAACGGATGACGGAAGGATGGCCGGCAGCGCGAGGCCGGCGGTTCGTTTCAGAAAACTCCTGCGCGACTGGTTGTTCACTTTCATCACTATAATTTTCGCAATCCCGGCCGGAATCTCACGCTAAATCTGCCGCGCGCCGCCCGCCGCCGGCCGATTTATTTTGGGATAGCTGCTCGCCAGCCGGCCTGCGCGCCGCTATTTTCCAATCATTGGAAAACGCGCGGAGGCAAATTTCCAATGATTGGAAAAGTCCGCGCAGCGGGGTCGCCTGGCGCATTCGAATGAAAATCCAACTGGCAAAAATCGCGGAAGACGGCGGCAAGATTACCGTCAGCTACCGCTTTGAAACGGCGTCGCGGCCGGATTTGGATGGTGAGCTTTGGTTCAGAATTGATTCCCGCCACCGCGAATTTCTTCACACCGGCCCGGAGCCGGCGGTCGCGGCGCTCGCGATGATGGCGATGGCTCTTGGCGAAGATCTCGAAGTGTCGCAGCCGCTCTCGCCGCGGTTTCATCACGGCATCGGGCAGTTCGGCGCGCATTTTCATCTGTGGCTGCCGCGAACCATAAAGAGGATTTCCATCCGCGCGCCGTCGTTCGCGCGGATGGCGCAGCCGCGCGCGCACGCCGTCGTCAGTTGTTTTTCCGGCGGCGTGGATTCTTTCACGACGCTGCACGAATACCTCGGCGGAGCCGCGGCAAATGAAGATTTCAGACTCACGCATCTTTTTTATGCACACGGCTTCGACATCCCGGTTGAGAACCCGCTCTACAACGAGCTGGCTGCAGAATTTCAGGAACTCGCGCGAGACTGCACCCTCGGATTCATCGGCATGGCCACGAACGTGCGGCCGATCGTCGAGCCGCATGTGCCGTGGGTCAACTCGCACGGAGCGTGCATCGCCGCGTGCGCGCTGCTGCTGGCCGGCGGAACGCGAAATTTCTTCATCCCGTCCACCAACCGCCACTCGCTGCTCTTCGCGCCGTGCGGCTCGAATCCCGTCACCGACCCGATGTTCGGGACCGAGTCGCTCGACATCGCGCATCACGGCAGCCACCTCTCGCGCATCCAGAAAATTCGTTTGATCGCGGACCGCGGCGATGCGCAGCAGCATCTGCGCGTCTGCTGGAAAAATATTCCCAGCCAGCGCAATTGCGGGCGCTGCATCAAATGCCTGAAAACGATGATGCCGCTGGCTGTCATCGGGGCACTCGACAAATTCACCGTCTTTCCGCCGCTGCCGCCGTGGAACGAAATTGATCCAAAATGTTTCACCCCGCTCGATCTTTCGCGCTACGCGCCGGAACTTTCCTATGCTGATGAATTGCGCGAACTCGCGCAAGAACTCGGCCGGAGCCAGCCGCCGGGATAAAAGCCTCCGAACCGGCTTCGGTTTTTGCGACAGGCACGGCTTGCGTTCGCGGGAGACGGCCACTATATTGCCGCGCTTTGATTTTGAGGCCGACGCCGTCCCGGCTCGATTTAGCGGGAACGCCGGTCGTGGAAAGAAAGGTAAAATGAAAGCTGATATTCATCCAAAATATGTCGAGGCCACCATCACGTGCGCCTGCGGAAACGTCATTCATACGCGCTCGACCAAGGCGGAAATGCACGTCAACACGTGTGGCGCCTGCCATCCGTTTTACACCGGATCGACCAAGATGATCGACACCGAAGGCCGCGTGGACCGCTTCAAGAAGAAGTACGCCAAGGTCGCCGCGACTGCCGCCGCAAAGAAGTAGCATCCTCTAAAGACGGGCCAGCCTGTTTCCCTTCGTGGACCTCGCTGGCCCGTTTTGTTTTTATTCGAAATCGTCCGCGTCCTCGAAATGCTCGATTCTGCCTATATCGAAAAGCTGACCGTCCGGCTTCACGCCGTCGAGGCGGAGCTTTCCGCGCCACAGACCGCCGCAAATCAGAAGCGCTATCGCGAACTGATCGGCGAGCATCAGCAGTTGCGGATCGTGCTCGATAAAGCCGCGGCATTTCTCCGCCTGCAAAAAGAACGCGATGACGCGAAGGCGCTGTTCGAACAATCGTCCGGCGATGCCGAGATGCGCGAAATGGCGCGGGCCGAATTCGACGCGCTCGATAAAAAAGTTCCCGAGGCCGAACGAGGTCTGATGCTTTCGCTGCTGCCGCCCGATCCGGACGACAGCCGCAACACGATTATCGAAGTCCGTGCAGGCACCGGCGGCGACGAGGCCGGACTTTTCGCGGGCGACTTGTATCGGATGTACACGCGATTCTGCGAAGGCCGCGGCTGGAAGATTTCCGTGATCGACGCGTCGCCCTCCGAACTTGGCGGCTACAAGGAAATCGTTTTCAGCGTCGAAGGCGAAAACGTTTATCGCGTTCTCCGCTACGAAAGCGGCGGCCATCGCGTGCAGCGAATCCCCGTCACCGAGGCGAACGGACGAATTCATACCTCCGCCGCGACCGTCGCGGTTTTGCCCGAAGCGACCGAGACCGATGAAGTCATCATCAAGCCCGAAGACGTGCGGATTGATTTGTTCCGCGCGTCCGGCGCGGGCGGACAGAAAGTCAACAAGACCGAATCAGCCGTCCGCATGACGCATTTGCCAACCGGCATCGTCGTGCAGTGCCAGGACGAGCGATCGCAGCATCGCAACCGCGATCGCGCGATGACTGTTTTGAAATCGCGCCTGCTCGATAAGGCGCGGTCGGAAGAGCAGGCGAAATATGCCGACATCCGAAAAAACCAGGTCGGCACCGGCGACCGCAACGAACGAATCCGCACGTACAATTTTCCGCAGAACCGCGTCACCGACCACCGCATCAATTTCACGCTCTACAACCTCGACCGCGTCATCGAAGGCGATCTGGATCAGCTCGTGAACGCCCTTCGCGAACGCGACGTTGAGGCGAAGCTGAAGAAACATCTACAGGGCGGATGAACGCGAAACATTTCGACGCTGTCGCCTACGCGAAGTTCGTCGTCGAAGGAATTGCGACGAAGCTCGAACGCGCGGGCCGCGACGAAGCGCGAACGAAAGCGTGCTGGTTGATTAATCACGTCACCGGCGCTCCGTTCGGCGACATCACGACAAAAGGAATCAAGCCGCTCATCAAGGAACAGTGGGAAGCGCTCGGCGAATTCCTGAATCGCGTGATCGCCGGCGAACCGATCCAGTATGTCGTCGGCAACGCCGATTTCATGGGCCGCGTTTTCAAATGCGACAAGCGCGCGCTGATTCCGCGGCCGGAAACAGAAGAGCTGGTCGCGACGGTGTTGACCGCGGCGGATCGCGCGACCTCCCGGCAGATTATTGACGTCGGCACCGGCACCGGCTGCATCGCCATCTCCCTCGCGTTCGAATGCCCGGCCGCCGAGATCATCGCGACGGATATTTCCGCCAACGCGCTCGCGCTTGCGCGCGAAAACGCGGCCGCGCACGGCCAGGACTCGCGGATCAAATTTCTCCAAACCGATCTGCTCGACGGCTTCGAGCCGCAAAGCGCGGACATCATCGTTTCGAATCCGCCCTACATCGCCGATGCCGAAGCCACATCGCTCGCGCCGGAAATTCGCGAACACGAACCGCGCACCGCATTGTTCGCCGGCGCGGACGGCCTCGGCGTGATCCGCCGCCTCATTCCGCAAGCGTTCCAGGTGTTGCGTCCCGGCGGCCGGCTGTTCCTCGAAATCGGCGAGACGCAATCCGCCGCGGTGAAACACCTGCTTGAACAAGCCGGATATTCCGACGTGACCACGCGCAAAGATCTCGCAGGCCACGACCGGATCGCCGCGGCTCGGAAAAATCCGCCCGGAAACTGAGCGCGCGTGCGCGCGGCTATTTGCCCGCCGCGGGAGCGGCCGGCGCGACTGTCGTCGGGACTTCCGGCGGCGGCGCATAGCCTTCAGCGTAGTTGAGCTTCGCGCCGTCGCGCAGGCTCTTGAGGAATTTCTGGGCGACTTCGCTCTTCTTCTGGTTTTCCAGGAATGTCTTCAGCCGGTCCTTCACTTCGGCCAGGTCAATCTTTCCGGCATCGTTGTGTTTCTCGACCTTGATGATGTGATAGCCGAATTGCGTTTCGACGAGCGGGCCGATGTCGCCGATCTTCTGTGAGAACGCGGCATTCTCGAAGGGGGGAACCATCTGGCCGCGGGGGAAGCTTTCGTACAGGCCGCCGTTGGACTTGCTGCCGGGATCGTCCGAAACCTCGGCGCAGACCTTCGCGAAGTCTTCGCCCTTGAGCAGGCGTTCGCGCACGGCTTCGGCTTTCTTCTTCGCCGCTTCTTTCTTGGCCGCATCGTCAGTCGCCTCGAACTTGATGAGGATGTGGCGCGCGGAAACAGTTTCGGGCCGCTTGAACTGCTCCGGATTCTTCTCGTAGTATTTTTTCAGATCATCCTCCGTGACGGCGCTGTTCTTCATCTCCTCGGCCATCAGCTTCTGGATGCTCAGGCCCTCGGCCATCTGCTGGGTGAACTGCTTCAACGTAATGTTTGCCTGCTTGAGCGCGTCATCCAGCGTCTGGCCCGCCGGCGCATTCTTCATCAAGTCATCAATGGCCTTCTTGATCTCGTCGTCACCGACGGAGATCTTGCGCGCGACCACGGCGTCCAGCAGCAACTGTTTGTTGACCATGTCCAGCACGGCCTGCTGCTGGATGCGCGGGAGCATCTGCGCGATCTGGTCCGGCGCCATCCGGCGCGCGGCCTGCATCTGCAAATTCTGGACTTCCTTCTCAAGCTCTGAGCCGAGCAGCGCCTTGCCATTCACCGTCACAACCGTCGCCGTCGGATTGATCACCGGCGCGGGAGGAATAGGGCTGTTGAAAATGCCGGTGGCCTTCGAGAGATCATCCGATTTGACTGCGGGTGCCGGCGCCGTCTTTTCCACTGCGGACACGGAAAGAAGGGACGCAAAGAACGCCGCTGCAACGCACGCAACCGAGAAACGATATTTCATGTGAACTGCCTTTCTTCTGAGAAAAACGCGAAAGATGTACACCTCATGAACCAAAGTCAAACCCCGAAAAACGCGAATCGAGCCGGATCGATTTGCCCGCCCAAGGAATTCCCGCCGCGTCAGCCTGCGCGCCGGATTCTCCAATCATTGGAAATTCCGGGGGCGCAAAATTCCAATGATTGGAAATTGCGGCGGCGCGGCGGCGCGCTTATCGTTGCGGCATGATTTCGAAGAAATGCGACTATGCCCTGCGCGCGATGCTCGAACTCGCGCTGCGCGAGGGCAAGGGGCCGGTCACCATTGGGGACATCGCTCGCGCGCGGAATATTCCGGCGCGGTTTCTCGAGGCGATTTTGCGCCAGCTCAAGCAGGCGGGCCTCGCCGAGTCGGCGCGCGGCAAGGAGGGCGGATATTTTCTTCCGAAGTCCGCGCGCGATCTTCCGGTCGCGGCGGTGCTGGAAATTTTTTCGGAGCGCATCAGCCACAAAAGGCACAGCCCGCACGATGACGTTTTCGCGGCGCTGTGGATCGAGGCGGACGAAGCCGTTCAGGCGGTCTATCGTCGCGTCACGTTCGGTGAACTCGCCGAAAACGAAATTCGCCGGCATCACGCAGAGGCCGGAAATTTTTCGATCTGATTTCTTGCGCGGATATTTGACAGGGAAGAATATTGCGATAATCTCTAGCACCGCGATAGGATTACTAGAGTTTGATGAGCGCGACCGCAACAGATCAGCATGCAGACTGGAAAGACGTTGACCTGGACAACGCAAAACATGTTCTGGCGAAGGCCCTGGAACTTTATCATCCGCACATCGCGCTGGCGTGCAGTTTCAGCATCGAAGACGCCGCGATCATCGACATGTTGATGAAAGTTCGGAAAGACGCACGAGTGTTTGCGCTCGATACGGGCCGGCTCGATCCGGAAACTTACGAATGCGCGGAGCAGCTTCGGCGTCGCTACAAGGTGAACATCGAGTGGTTCTTTCCGAAGCATGACGCCGTCGAAAATCTCGAACGGACGAAGGGACTTTTTTCGTTCAAGCAGAGCGTCGAAAATCGCAAGGAGTGCTGCGGCATCCGAAAAGTCGAGCCGCTGAATCGCGCATTGTCGGATTTGAAAGCATGGATCACCGGGCAGCGCCGCGATCAGAGCGTCACACGCGCCGATTTGAAAGTTGTCGAGATCGACGAGTCGCACGGCGGCATCGTGAAAATAAATCCGCTCGCAGCGTGGACGCTTGAGGACGTCTGGAAATACACGAAGGAAAATTCTGTGCCCCACAATTCGCTCTACGACGTTGGCTACACTTCGATCGGTTGCGCCCCCTGCACGCGAGCGATCCAGCCCGGCGAAGACCAGCGCGCCGGACGCTGGTGGTGGGAAAATCCGGAACACAAAGAATGCGGCCTTCATCTCCCGACAATGAAAACTTTTCATCCCACGATTTGACAAAGCCGGCCCTATTTGGCCTATAACAGCCGTTTCCACGGGAACCTTACGAATGAGTTATTACAGTTTGACGCACCTCCAGCAGTTGGAGGCGGAATCGATTCACATCATGCGCGAAGTGGCTGCGGAATTTCAGCGGCCCGTGCTGTTGTTTTCCGGCGGCAAAGATTCGATCTGCATGTTGCGCCTCGCCGAGAAGGCATTCCGACCCGCGAAGTTTCCGTTCCCGCTCATGCACATTGACACCGGCCACAATTTCCCGGAGCTGATCGAATTCCGCGATTTCCGCGCAAATGAGCTTGGCGAAAAATTGATCGTTCGCACCGTCGAAGACGCGATCAAAAAAGGCATCGCTCGGGAAACGCCCGGCGAAACCAGCCGCAACCGCCTGCAAACGCCGACACTCCTCGCGGCGATTGAAGAATTCAAATTCGATTGCGCGCTCGGCGGCGCGCGCCGCGACGAAGAAAAAGCCCGCGCGAAGGAACGCGTGTTTTCTTTTCGCGATGCTTTCGGCCAATGGGATCCGAAAAATCAGCGGCCCGAATTGTGGAATCTTTACAATGCCCGCGTGAATCCCGGCGAGCACATGCGCGTTTTTCCGCTGAGCAACTGGACCGAGCTCGACATCTGGCAATACATCGACAAGGAAAAACTGCGCATCCCGTCGATTTATTTCAGCCACAAGCGCAGCGTCGTCCGGCGCGACGGCCAGTGGCTTCCGGTCAGCGATCTCATCACGATCAAACCGCGCGAAGAAATCCGCGAACTGAGCGTGCGCGTCCGAACCATCGGCGACATTTCCTGCACCGGCTGTGTCGAATCGCCCGCCGCGAAAGTCGCCGACATCATCGACGAAATCGCCGCTGCACGCGTCACCGAGCGCGGCAGCCGCGCCGATGACAAACGTTCCGACACCGCGATGGAAGACCGCAAACGCGAGGGCTATTTCTGATGTTCACGCACTATCTCAACGAAAAGTCCGAAATGCTCCGGTTCTCGACTTCGGGCAGCGTCGATGACGGGAAAAGTACTTTGATAGGAAGATTACTTTATGACACAAAGCTAATTTTTGAGGACACGTTGGAAAACCTCCAACGTTCCGCCGACATCACCGGCGAAGGCACGATCAACCTCGCAAACCTGACCGACGGTTTACGCGCCGAGCGCGAACAGGGAATCACGATCGACGTGGCCTACCGTTATTTCGCGACGCCTCGCCGCAAGTTCATCGTCGCGGACACGCCGGGCCATGTGCAGTACACGCGCAACATGATCACCGGCGCGAGCACCGCGAACCTGTCGATCATCCTTGTGGACGCGCGTCAGGGCGTGATCGAGCAGACGCGCCGCCACGCCTACATCGCTTCGATGATCCGGGTTCCCCATCTCGTCGTCTGCATCAACAAAATGGATCTCGTGAATTTTTCCGAGGCGACGTTCAACGCGATTCGCGACAGCTTCATGGATTTCGCGACGCGGCTCCACATCAAGGACATCACCTTCATTCCGGTCAGCGCGCTCAACGGCGACAACATCGTGGACAAATCCGAGAAGATGCCGTGGTATCTCGGCCCGCCGCTGCTGCGCCACCTCGAAGAAGTTTATATCGGGACCGACCGCGACCTCACCGATCCCCGTTTCCCAGTGCAATACGTCGTCCGCCCGCGCGACGACAAATGGCACGATTATCGCGGCTTTGCCGGCCAGATTCTCGGCGGCGTTTTCAAGGTCGGCGATCCGGTTGTTGTCCTGCCGAGCGGACGGACCTCGAAGATCACGCAGATTCACACGTTCGACGGCGATTTGCAGGAAGCCTTCAATCCGATGTCCGTGCAAATTTTGCTCGCCGACGACATCGACATCGGCCGCGGCGACATGATCGTGCGGCCCGACAATCTTCCGTTCGTCAGCTCCGATTTCGAGGCGCGTATTTGCTGGATGAACGAAGAGCCGCTCACGCCGAATCGCAAATATGTGATCAAGCACACGACGCGCAGCACGCGCTGCATCGTCCGCGAAATCAAATCGCGCTTCAATTTCAACACGCTTCAGGCCGAGCGTCCCGTCGCGCAACTCGGCCTGAACGACATCGGCCGCATCGCCATCAAGACGATGGTGCCGCTATGCTACGACGCCTACCGCCGCAACCGCTTCACCGGTTCCTTCATTCTCATCGACGAAGCGACGAACCACACCGTCGGCGCCGGCATGATTCAGGAACCGCAAAAACATTTGCCCGGCCAGGACGACGCCGAATACATCATTTGATGAGCCGGGACGGCCAGAAGAAGTTCATCGTGATTTCCAATGATTGGAAAAGACGGCTGCGCAAATTTCCAATCATTGGAACTTGCGATTTGCCGCCTGCGGCCGGCCACTGGCGGCGCGATTCGCGGCGGAAACACCGATGAAAAAACAAAAGCGTCACGAAAAACCGCGTCACCGCGCGCTGCCCGTCGGCCTGGTCACGACGGGTCGGCAACTTCTCATCATCGGCGGCGGCATCGACACGGTTGCGCGTACGCGCCACGCCGCACAATTCGACTGGCGGGCCGTGCGCATTTTGCTGCCGGCGAAAAATACCGAAGTCGAAAAGATCGCTGCGCGCGATCCGCGAATGAAGGTCCTGTTCCGGGCCGCCACGGAAAAAGATGTGAAGTGGGCCGACATTATTTTCAAAGACAGTGGAAAATTTTCGGACATGTGGCAGATTGCGGTGTGGTGCCGCAAGCATGGAAGATTGCTGAATTGCGTGGACCGGGCCGAATCGTGCGATCTGTTTTATCTGGCAATGGTGATGCGGGGTGCGATGGTGCTGGGAATTACAAGCGGCGGCGAGGCGCCTGCGCTGACGGCTGTGATGCGGCGGCATTTGGAAGATTCGTTGGGTGACGGCTGGGCGGATGCGGCCGAAATGATGGGGAAGCTCAGAAGGAAATTGACGCCGGGGCGGAAGCGAATGGAGCTGCTGCGAAAACTGGCAAACAATTCGGAATTGATCGAGTGCGTGTCGAAAGGCAACTTGTCCCGGTTGAAACGGATGTTCGAAGATGGAACTGATCTCATACGAACTTGAGGCTGCCGATCCGATCGCGAAACACCGCGCGGTCGAGTCCATGCGTTCCGCGCGGCCGCCCATGCTTGTGCTGAACACCTGCCAGCGGCTTGAGTGCTGGGGTTTCAGCGAGCCGGGCACAGACGGCATACGCGTTCAAAATCAGCGCGATGCCATCGGGTCATTCGAGCGGCTTGCCCGGATCGCCGCGGGCCTTGAAAGCCGCATCCTCGGCGAACTGGAGATCCTCGGCCAAGTCCGCGACTCCTACAAACAGTTCCGTGAAAGCGGCGGCTCGACGCACACGAGACTCGACAGAATTTTTCAGGACGCTCTTTCGCTTGCAAGGAAGGCACGCCGCGAAAGCGGAATTGACCAGAACCTGACCTCGCTCGGCGCGCTGGCCTCCCGCGAAATGATGGCGTGCGTTCCGGCGGCCGCGCCGGTTGCGGTCATCGGCTCCGGCTCGCTCGCCTCCAGCGTCGCGCGCTATCTCGCCAAACGGGGCGAATATCCCGTCCGCGTTTCAAGCCGCTGCCCCGAAAATGCGATGCAGCTTGCGATGGAATGCGGCGGCGGGTTTGGCGTTGGCCTCGATCAGCTCTCTCACCTTCTCAATGGAGTCGAAGGCATCGTCACGGCGACCGCCGCGCCGCACGCGGTGGTCTTCGAACATCATCTCGCCGGCGCAAAGAAGCCGCTGACGATCATTGACCTTGGCGTGCCGCCCGACTGCAGCCCCGAAGTGCACCGGATGGAGGGCGTGAATTACATTCCGCTGGTTCAAGTCGAAGAGCGCGCCCAGTTAAATTCCGAGGAACGCCAGAAGCGCGGCGAGCTGGCCGCCCGGATCATCAGCGAAGGCGCTGTGGCGTGGGCTCAAAAACGACGTTGATTCTGCCCCTCGTTATTCCAATTGGAAGTTTCCGCCGCGCAAGTTTCCAATCATTGGAACTTCGGTGGAAGTTTTGGAATTTATTTCTGATATTCGGGAAGCGCCCATGCGGCGTCCGCCCACTTGTCGCCGTCCTTGTACGTGACCTCCTTGAAAACAACGCGGCCGTCGAGAACGCCCAAGATGAGGTTTGGCCGGACCGGTGTCCCGTGTTCTTCCTGCCACCAGACCACCCATGTCGTTGAGGCGGGAATGCCCGTGTAGCATGTGCGGGGCCTCGGAATGACGGGCAGTTTGTCAAGCCGCCTCCGTCATCGTTGTTGTTTTCGCCCGCCGGCTCAGCCGGTAGAAGCACCCGCCGATCGTCAGCACGCCAGTTGCGGCGCAGGCGACGGCAATCGCGCCGCCGGCGATGAAGGCCAGCATCAGATACCACGCCCCAGCCGCAATCCCCGGCAGCGACAACCAGCGCGACGAGCCCGGACTCCATAGGGCCATCGACCAGCCAATCAGCATCGGCGCGATCAATGCGCCCCACCACATGGAACGCCCTGAATCCCCGCCAAAGCCGCCGGCCGCGCTCAATCCCCACATGGCCGCGAAGCCAATCGTAATGAGAATGAGCGCCCAGACCCTGTAGGAAATGATCCGGCGTTCCTCCTTACCCAGCCATGCGCCGAGAGCGAGCAAGCCGCTGCCGGGGAGGATGAGGACCGATCCCTCCAGCGGATCAAGGCCGCCAACCAGCAACCCGATACCGCCTGCAATCGTGAGGATTTTTGCCAAGATATTCGTTTTCATTTGTCCTTCCCGTTTCGCGGTTTTTCAGCCGTCGTACTTTCATTCTGAACAATGAAACAACGAATCGTACGAAAGGTTACCTGAAGCCAGGTGCGCCGCATTTTCAATGACAGCACACAACAAACCGAAGGAAGCCAGAAACCTAGTTCCCCGCCGCCGGAAACACCACGATCATGAGGCCGGGTACAATCGAAAACAACATTCCCGCGATCGCCATCCAAAGACCAATCCACCCAGGCCCGAATTCTGTTTTTCCAATGATTGGAAATTTGCGTCGCCGCCTTTTCCAATCATTGGAAACTTCCGCCGCGATCACGGTTCCGCCGGGCCGCGAAGCACGCTCGCGCCGAACGTCGTCAGGAATATTGTTTTCGGATCGGCCGGATCGAACGCGATCCGCTGCGCGTTCCGGTGCGGCAGCGATTCGAACGGCATCCACGTCGCACCGTCGTCTTTCGAGAGCCACAGCGCAGGCCCCGGCGCGCCCTCCGTCAGCGTCGCGTAAATCCAGCCGCGATGGTACGGGCTGAACGCCGCCGAAAAATGTTGCGGGCCTTTGCGCAGAATCCGCGACCACGATTTCCCGCCATCGCGCGTCGCATAAAGCCCGCCCGATTCATCGCCGGCATCCGCTGCGGCGATGAGGATGTGGCGGCTGTCCGCCGGATCAACGGCGAAATCCTTCGGCCATTTCAGCGGCTGCGACGCGTTAGCGATTTCCCAGTGCTCACCGCCATCGCGTGAGCGATACAGGCCCGGGCCTTCCGAAACGAACTTCCGGTTCTCGCGAAGCGCCGTCACAAGCGCGAACAGCGTTCCGTCGCTGCAAAGCTGCACGCGGGTCACACGGCGATCCTGCTGCGAGCCGACACCACCGCTCTTTCGCTGCCAGCTTTTCCCGTCGTCGGTGGATTTGAAAATGCCCTCGCCGAACATCGCGGCGTAGAGCGTGCGATTTCCTTTCGGACTTTTCGGATCGACGATAACCGACAGCGCGGGCGCAACCGGCAGACCGCTGTTCGATTTCCTCCAGCTATCCGCAAAATCATCGCTCACGCAAATTCCGCCGGGGCCTTTCGAATTGTGCCGGCCCGAGATGATGTTCTCGTTCGGAATGTCGTGGACGTTGGAAAACGCGCCCCAGATTTTGCCTATGATTTCAGGATCGAACGCGAGTTCGTAGCACGTGTTCTTCCACGGCGCGCGCTCGCCGTCGCCCCAATGTTGCCACGTCGCGCCTACGTCGAGGCTACGGGCAAAACCGAGGTCGGTGTAGCAAATGTAGTGACGGTTCGGCTCGAACGGATCGATGTAGTAATTCCACGTCGTCGTCACGACGAGGCCGGTGTTGCGAAACGCCGCGCCTTTGATTTTCTTCGCGGGCCAGTTTGGCGCGCCCGTCGCGAGAACGTTGTCGCCATTGAACCAACTCGCGCCGCCATTCGTCGTGATCACGCAATCGCCATCGCCGAGTTGCATCAGCACATCGGGATTTCCGCCGCAAATCGCGACGCCGTTCGGAACGCACTGATAATATTGCCCGTCGCAAACCGTCGTGTAATTCGGCGCGCAGTTGAACCCCGGCCACCGTGGATCGGGAAAATACGTCGGCCGCCATTTTTTGCCGCCATCGTCGCTGCGAAAGACCGCCGTCTGGTGCGGCACCGCGACCGCCGTGTTTGCATTGAACGCATAAACGCGCCTCGGATCGGCATCGGTCGTGAGCACCTGATGATATTGCACGCAATCGCCCATCGCCCATGGATCGTATCGCTTCGTGTCCTTGTTCAGCCCATCGCCCATCGCGGATTTCCACGACTCGCCAAGATCGGTCGAAACAAAAATTCCGCCCTGCAATTCGCCGCTCACGACTTTGCACGGGACCGTGCAATACAGCATCGTCTTTCCGTTTTTCGAACCGCCCGAAAATCCGCGCAGCCCGCGCGACGGCAAACCGGACGATTTTTCGGCCCACGAATTGCCGCCGTCGTCCGAACGAAAAATTCCATCGCGCGTCGCTGCGAAAATTATTCCCTTCGATTTATCGCCCGCGAACGAAATGGCGATGGCCTCTCCGCGAACGCCCGCGCATTTCGTCCACGACTTTCCGCCGTCGCGCGAAAGCGCCGCCGTTTCGTTCACTCCGACTAACATTCGCTCCGGCTCGACCGGATCGATCGCGATTTCGCCGTGCATTTCGCCGCCGACATCGCCGGTCCAGTTCCACGTTTTTCCGCCGTCGTGGCTGACTTTCATTTTGCCGCTCCAGCCGCTCGCGGAAAAAACGATGTCGGGATTCGTCGGATGAAACGCCGGTTTGCAAATCACATTTCCCTGAAGCTGGTCCGCATGAATCAGCGTCCAATTATGCCCGCCATCCTCCGAGCGATAGGCGCCGCTCATGTCGCAATGAACAATCATCCGATTCGGATTCGCCGGCGCAATCGCCGGGCAAAACATCGCGCCGCCGCCCGACAATCCGACAGGCATCCAAACTTCTCCGGCGTTTGCGGCGGAAATAAGAAAGGCAACTGCGGTGGGGACGATTCGAAAGACAAGCGCATTCATGCCGGAAGTTTCCGCCCCATCGGCATCCGGCGTCAAGCGCCGGAAGACGCTGAACGCAACACGCTCGCCGTTCCGCAGACTTCCAATGATTGGAAATTCTCGCCGTCGTCTTTTCCAATCATTGGAAAATTCCGAGGGTCCGCAGCGGGCCGGCGGCTTCGGCGCGTCAGGCGAGATTGACGATGGCCATGGCCTTTGCCATTAGCTGCCGTTCGCAACCGGGCACGGAGAGGATGTCGCATTCGCTGCCGAGGATGAAGGGATGACCGGCGGCCTTCATTCGCGCATTCAGCTCCAGCCCTTGTTGCACGACGGTGGCGACGGGGATGAGTTCGTCGGAATAGAATTTCTTCGACGGAAGATTGCCGTAAAGAATGATGTCCTTGGGAACGATCGCCGCGTCATGCCACAGGGCTCGGGAGCTGCCGAGGCTGAGAATCACCGGGCGCAGCGAACAGAATCCGCGCACCATTTCATCCACCAATTCGCCACAGCAGTGAAAAACCAGATCAACGCCGTGGCGGTCGAGCAGCGCCTTGACGCGGCGGTTGGCGCGCAGCGGCAATCGCTCGAAAATGTCGGAACCTTCCGCCATCTGCTTCGGCGAGACGAAAACTTTGTTCGCGGCGGGTTCGGCAATGAGAATAACTTTTGCGCCAGCGTCGATTTGCGCGCCGACGGAATTGAGTACGACTTCCGTGGCGAGTTCCAGCACCGTCTCGACGAGCTTAACGTCCGGATCGTCCTGCGCAGTCATCCCAGTTCCAGCGAAAAAAACGGGTGTGATCGGTTCGGCCAGCAGCTTCGTCATCAACGAAAAAGGGCCGATGGACATACCGACGGGGATGTGCTCGGTATTCTGTCTGACGTAACGCACGGCCTCGACGTTGGCGCGCAGACGCGGATCCATCGACGTGTGAAGATTGCGCAAAATGGCGTCGATCTGCTCCGGTGTCGGACATTCGCCGAAATGCCAGGCTGGAATGTCTTCCTCGGAGACGCCGCCCATCGCGCGAAGCAACAGGACCTTTTCCAGCATCAGATCCATGACCGGGAACGCCAGCGGCGTCTTGAAGCGGCACGCTGCCTCCTCAACGACGCGCCCCAACTGCGTGCCGTCTTTCAGAATTTCGTGATGGCCCGATTTTTCGCGCAACACCAGGTCCGCGCCGATCGGAAAATGCAAACCCTGTCGCGCAAGATCGAGATAAAATTCACGTTCCATGTTTTCCCCTTTCTCTATTTCCTTCAGACAAAGCTCCGCCCTTCGGATGTTTCCATCCGTTTTCAAAAAAGGAATTTCGCCGGTTCAGATCAGGCCGCGATGCCGAGACATTTCTCGACAATCTTCACGGCGTCGTTGGCATCGCTGCCATAGCCATTCGCGCCGATTTCATCGGCATATTGCTTGGTGACCGGTGCGCCACCGATGACAACTTTCGCGTTCGTCCCGCGCAGGCCTTCAACGACCGTTTTCATATACGGCATCGTCGTGGTCAGCAGCGCGCTGCACAACACCACCTGCGCACCCTGATCGACGGCCGTCTTGAATTTTTCGAGCGTGCAGTCAACGCCCATGTCCATGACTTCGAAGCCTGCGCCCTTGAGCATCATGGCGACGAGGTTTTTGCCGATGTCGTGCAGATCGCCTTTGACAGTTCCGATCGCGACCTTGCCCAGCGGCTTGTGGCCTGCCTTCACAAGGATCGGTTCGATGATCGTGAGTCCGGCCTGCATCGCACGGGCGGCGATCAACATTTCGGGAACATAGACTTCGTTCCGCGAAAATTTGTCGCCGATGTCGCGCATCGCGGGGATCATTGTTTCCATCAGGATGGATTCGGCACTGGTGCTCTCGGCAAGGAGCTTCTGAACAATCGTCTGGACATCGTTCTTCTTTCCTTTCGAGATCGCAGTGAACAACGCATCATTTTTTGCCATGTTTTTTCCTTCCGCCTTTCTCAATTGATGACGCAAACGGTAGCCGCAGGTCATTTTCTGCAATAGCCTGATTTGGCCGGATATTTGTATTTTCTTGCTGCGAATGAAAAGAAAAGTGCGATAAATGGGCTGAATCAGCCATGATCCAGCGCGGTTATATGAAAAACTTGTCGGGGCGGACGCGCCTCGCGGTCGAGCGCGAATATCGCGGAAAATTCCATCTGCCGGTCTGCTGGTTCGAGCCGGACGGTGGAGCCTCGCGATGGAACAAACGAAAACTTGCCGAGCCATTTTCCCGCCCGCTGATTCGCAAGGCGCTTGGCGATGCGATCCAGGAGAGCGTGCGCTGGGGTGAGCCGTACGTTTTCTTTCTGGCTCCAGGGATCGTGTCGTGGATTGTGCCTGTGGTTCAGGATGAGGTTCTCCATGGCGGCCTGCTCGGCGGCGTGGTGGTGCCCGAAGGCGACAGCGATGCGACGAGCCGGGACGACAGCGTGGCGTATCTGAAAGCCGCCGGATGCAAGCGCGGGCCGGCGCATAGATTTGTCGCCGCGCTTCCCGCATGGCCGCAGGCTCGCACGCGCGAGGCGGCGCAGTTCTTGTTCGACACGTTCTATCAAATCAGCGGATGGAAACCGTCCCTGCTTTCGCGCAACCGCGAAAACGCCCAGCAGCAGCGGCAGATCGCCGAGGAAATCCATCAGCGGAAAGTGGCCGATGCGCGCGCCTATCCATACGACGAGGAGCGCGCGCTGCTTTCGCTCATCCGCGTCGGCGACAAGAAGGGGTGCCGGCGCGTGCTGAACAAGCTGCTCGCCGCGATGTTCCTTTATTCGCCGAAACTCTCGGTGGTCCGCGCACGGGCGATCGAGATGATGGGCTACCTCGTCCGAGCGGCCGTCGAGGACAGTCCGATGCTCGAACCGTTGATCGAACAAAATCAGGCGTGGATGGCGCGGATCGCGGCTGCAGAGGATTTCGACATTCTGTGCGAGGCGCTGCGCGACGCGCTGGACCACTTCATGGACAGCATTTTCTTGCAGGGCTACAACCGCACGAACGAGCCGGTCCGCAAGGCGATCGAGTATCTCTCGCGGAACCACGGCGAGTGCGTGATGCTCGCGGACGTCGCGCGGCACGTCGGCCTGAGTTCATTTCGCATTGCGCATCTGGTGAAGGAATTCACGGGCCGCAGCATCATGCAGCACGTGAAACGCCTTCGCGTCCAGCGCGCGCGCGGGCTTCTCGACCAGTCCGCAATGTCCGGCGCGGAGATCGCCGCGGCAACCGGCTTTCTCGATCAGAGTCACTTCATCAAACAGTTTCGCGAGCTGACCGGCGTGACGCCCGCGCGCTACCGGCGCGAACGCCGCGCCATCGGTTGAGCAACCTTCCAATGATTGGAAAAGTGAGCGGCGCAAACTTCCAATCATTGGAAGTGGCGGACGCTCAGAGCGCAGCCGGCGCAGGGGCGGCGGGCAGGAAGCGGGCGACGGGAATCATGATGGCCTTGAGTTGCGAGACATCGCCCTGGCCGATGCGGAGCTGGAGTTCGTTTTCGCCGGGGCGCAGGCGGAGTTGCGTGGTCTGCAGGTTCTGGAATCTGCCGCCGGAAAGGGATAGCGAGCCGACGACCTGACCCTGCCAGAGAATATCAATCTGATATTTCGCGTCAGGGGCGTAGAGGGCGACTGGCATGGTGATCTGGCCGGCGATTTCGTTGGTGGCGAGATTTCGGATGTTGATGGCGCCGCGGGGCGCCTCGCTGACGTTCGCATATTCGAACTGCTGGATCTGCGCGACGCGCCACCCGAGAAAATCAAAAACGACCGGTACACCGGATTCCTTTGCGATGGCGTCGTTGTCGGACGGCTTGTTGAAGTAGATGGATGAAAGCGACTGAACCATGACGGTCGTTTTGTCGCAGGCCTGCGGCCACATTCCGAGGGCCGCGAGCCGGGCCAGCGGCGCGTTGCTGATGTCGACCTTGTTGCGAAAGTGCTGCCGCGGCCACTGGAAGATTCCAGTCTTTGATCCCGGCTCCGCGCCGTGATGGGCCGATTCGACATAGACGGCGTCAGGAAACTGTTCGAAGAACCGCCGCTGGCGCTGCCACAGAATTTGGAGCGCGTTGGTTTCACTGCCGTGGACGTAGGGGCAGGCGGCGAGGAGATTCGGCGTTTCGAAATAGCCGGAGACGAAGCGCAACTCGTAGCCGCTTTCCATCACATAGGGCGTGCCCGGCTTCAGGTTTGCGTTCAGCCACCTCGCGATGCCGCCATAGTTCACGCCCTTGGCCGGCAATTGATAAACCAGAGGAAGAAACAGAACGACGTGGACCAGCGCAGCAAGCACGGCCAAGGCGGGGGCAACAAGGCGGGCGGGTAAAGGGAGCAGACTCGCAACGTGGAACAGGCCGAGCGCGGTCAGAAGATACAGAAGGCCGTTCACCGCGCTGAAATATCTGGAGGCATAGAGTGAACCGTGCGCGCCGATCAGAATCCCCGCGGAAATCACCGCCGTCACCATCAGCACGCCCACGCGCAGTGTTCGTGCGCCGTCCTTCCGCACGATACACGCGGTGACGCCCGCTAACAGCAGGATCGCCGCGAGGACCAGCAGCGCCGGGTGTGTGCCGAAGAACTGTTTTCCCAGTCCGTCCGCGATGATCGAACCGTACGTCAATGTGGGCGCAAAATGCATCGGCGATTCGTGCTCGATCCGCTGCCAATAAAACGGAATCGCCGGCAGAAGCCCGATGACGGCGAGCAGGCTGAGTCGCCCGATACTGGACCGCGTCATCGCCGGAGGCGGACGGACAAGCCAGATCAGGGAGAGAACCAAAAGCGCGATCGGAACCAAAATGCCGCTCACGTGGGAACACGACGCAGCCGCAAGTGCTGCGGCCGTTCCGCAGGCCCACCACCGCGATTTGCGGCGGGCTGGATCAGCTGCCATGGAGAACCACCCGAACAACCCGCAGGCAGTTAGCAAAACAAGCAGCGCGTAGAAATAGACTTCGCGGCCGTAAAAGACGGGAAACATGAATGTCGCGAACATCAAGCCGGTCATCAGGCCGACACGCCGCCCGCCCATCAATGCACCAAATTGCGCAAGCGGAATGACTGTCAAAGCAGACCAAAATGCGGATGGAAGACGGAGAAGAAAAAGTGTGCCGGAATGACCAGCGATGGATTGATGAAACAGCCACATGAAAATGTTCTGGACCACACAGGGCACGGGAAAATGTCCGATGCCGAGGAACGACCGCCATAGATTGTCCCACACGCCAATCGGCGATTGCGGCGGCGTGGAAAGCTGGACAAACAGGATTTCGTCACACCACAAATCCGCGCGACCAAGATAGGGAAGACGCAAGAGGAGTGCGACGGCAAACAGGAACAAGAGTTGAGGGCGCGTCAGTGACTCAAGCCTGCCGGTTCCTTGCGATGGCGAATCATCTCGCATCACGATTGCGCGCGTTTTCTGGCGACTACTGTCCATGATCCTCTGTTCACCCATGTCACGTGTTCAATTTCAACGGGCAGGCCGTCAAAGAGGGCGACCGACTGTTCTTTCGTCCAATAGTTTGCGATTTCGGGCAGCAACTGATCGAACAAGATGGAATGAATGTGCCAGAAAGGTGCGGGTTTCAGCAGGGCGTGATATGGATGGCGTTGGGGAAAAACCTTGATGTAGCTCCACCACAAAAACGAGAACGGCATTGTCAGGACATTGAGTAATCCGATGGGCACATGGCAGCAGATTTTCCGGGCGGCGTTAACGAGAATCTTGATGAACGTGTAGCCTTCGCGGCCATAAACCCAGATCAGCACCCGACCATCCGGCTTCACAGCCTTGACCAGATTGCCGACCGCTTTTCTCGGATCGTCAACGTGGTGGATCACACCAATCGAGAATGCCAGATCGAATTCATCGGAGAACGGAATGTCGTATAGCGAGTGCTCGCAGACTTTCGCATTCGCATAAGCAGCCAAATTGCGCCGGGCGACGGCCACCGAGCGCGGATCGACATCAAATGCCACGACCTCGGCCGCCCCGTACTTTGCAGGCCAGAGTGAATTGCGGCCGGTGCCGCAACCGCCGTCTAGCACGCGCAGCCCTTTGAAATCAGCAGGTGTCAAAGGTTTGATCCACGCCTTGAACTGCTCTTCATAGAGAGGAATGATGCGCGAATATTTCGACCACTCGTATCCGAACCGATTGAAGGATGCCATGCGCTCAGAAACCTCGACCCGGAGCAAAAAACGCACACGCGTGCCAACCGGCCCGCTCGATGGTTCCAAACGCCAGCAATTCAGGGGAGTTATTCTTCATCAAATGGGATTATTATACGCAACACATTGTATCAGGGGCAATAGTTTTGCCGCCATAACTGGAAGGCTACGATCGTCCAGATCACTTTGCGATAATCGCGCTGGCCGGCGAAGTGATCGTCTATCAGCTTGCGGACGCTGACCGGATTGAAGATGCCGTCGCGCTGCAGCCGGTCTGTCGAACAAGTGTCCTCGACCAGTTCGCGCAAATCGTTCTTCAGCCACGTTGCCAGCGGAATCATGAAACCGGCCTTGCGGCGGTGAATGATGTTGTCGGGCAAAAGGCCGCGCATCGCGCGTTTCAGGATGTATTTGGTTTTGAATCCATGCAGCTTGTATACGTTCGGCAGCCGCGCCGCGAATTCGACGACACCGTGGTCGAGCAATGGCACGCGGACCTCGAGCGAATTGGCCATGCTCGCGCGGTCGACTTTTTGCAGCACGCCTTCGCCAAGATAGAGCTTCGTGCAGAGGTATAAAATCCGCTCGAAGTCGCTGACGAGCCCGCTCTGTTTCACGAGGTTCAAGACATCTTCGTACGGATTTGAGCGCAGCAGCGCCTGTTGGACGTGCGGCGAAAGCACGCCGCGTTTTTGTTCGTTGCTGAACGGCCCCATCCAGAGGAAAAAACGGATTTCGGGCGAGATTCCCGCGCCCTTGAAAAATTGCTGGAGCAGAAATTCGAGGCTCGCGTAGCCGTGCGACACGGGAAGCCGCCGCGCCCATCGCACGAGCGCGTCGCGCCAGCTCGTCGGCAGGAACGACAATTTCTCCGTGATTTTATGCGCCTGAAACGACGGATAGCCCGCGAACAATTCGTCGCCGCCGTCGCCGCCAAGAACGACCTTCACGTGTTTTGCGGTGAACTGCGAAAGCAGATAGGTCGGTAGAATCGAGGCGTCGCCGAACGGCTCGTCGAGAATTTTCATGACGCCGGGGAGCATCTCGACGGCGCGTTTCGATGAGAGCACTTCGTGGTGATGTTCCGTTGCGTACATCTTCGCGACCTGCCGCGCGTAGCTCGACTCGTCGTAGCTCGCCTCCTCGAACCCGATGGAAAAGGTGTGCAGCTTCGTAGAGACCTGTTTTGCGGCCAGCGCGACAATGGCGCTCGAATCAACGCCGCCGCTGAGAAAAACGCCGACGGGAACGTCGCTTCGCAAATGCGTGCGCACGGAGTCGCGGAGCAACGCCCGAAGCTCCATCGCCTGCTCGTCCACGTTCGAATCGCTCAGCGGATTGTCCGCCAGCGGAATGTCCCAATATTTTTCCTTGTGCAAACCCGCCGCGGAAAATTTCAGCCACTCGCCGGCTTCGAGCTTGTGGACGCCCTCGAAAATCGTGTGCGGCGCGGGAACGTAGCCGTACGTCAGATATTTGCTGACCGACAAAAGATCCATGCGCCGCTCGACGGCCGGATGTTGCAAAATCGCCTTCATTTCCGAGGCAAAGACAATGTCGCCGTCGCGGGCCGCATAGTAAAGCGGCTTGATCCCGACGCGGTCACGCGCGAGCAACAGGCTTTTTTCCTGGCGGTCCCACAGCGCGAACGCGAACATCCCGGCGCAGCGTTGCAGGCCATCGACGCCAAATTCCGCCAGCGCATAAAGCAAGACTTCCGTGTCGGAGTGCGTCGTGAATTTCACGCCGCGCGATTCGAGGTCCTCGCGCAACTCGACGTAGTTGTACAGTTCGCCGTTGTAGATGAATTGAAAACGCCCGTCCGCCGTCGCGATGGGCTGCGCGCCGCCCGCAACGTCAATGATGCTCAGCCGCCGGTGGCCGAGCGCGATGTTTTCGTCAACGAAATAACCGTCACCGTCCGGCCCGCGCGGGCGCAGCGTGTCCGCCATGCGCCGCACGAGCTGATCGGACGGCACATTTCGCGACTTCAAAGTTGTAAAACCGGCAATTCCGCACATAGCCCGGCAATATGGCGGAGCACCCCGCGCGACGCAAACCGTGATTTCCAATCATTGGAACTTTCCGCGCCCGGTCTTTTCCAATCATTGGAAAGCACGAATCGCATTTTTCCAGTCATTGGCAGTCGCCGGGACCGGACTTTTCCAATGGTTGGCAGCCGGCGGTCCGGGCGGCGGCCCGGCCAAAATCCTCTTGATCCGTTTGCAAATCCGCATATATTCATTCATCCGAAAGTACGGATAAATGAGATGACAGGGGCGATTCAAATGTTCCGGGCGCTGGCCGACGATGTGCGGCTGCGGATTCTTCACGCGCTGATCGGCGCGGAATTGTCCGTGGCCGAGCTGGTCGAAGTGCTCCGCCTGCCGCAATCCACGGTGAGCCGCCACCTGAAGCCGCTGCGCGACGCGGGCCTCGTCGGGACGCGGCGCGAGGGAACGTCCATTTATTACCGGCGTGGCCCGGCGCTCGATGAAGGCGACTTCGCGCACGGGCTGAAAGCACATCTGCTCGGGCTGCCCGCGGCGGCGAAAGACGCGGCCACGGTGCGCCGCGTGCTTGATCAGCGGCGGCAGAAGAGCCGCGAGTTTTTTGAAAGAATTGCCGGCCGCTATGGAACGTTGATGCAGCCCGGCGGCGGATGGGAAGCGCTGGCGGCGGCGCTTGCGGCAGGTTTTGCGGGCAAAACCATCGCAGATCTCGGCGCGGGCGAAGGGCAGTTGACGCTGCTTCTCGCGCGCTTCGCGAAATCAGTCATCGCCGTTGACCAGTCGAAGGCGATGCTCAAGGAGGTCCAGCACCGGGCAAAAACGGCGGGACTTTCCGCGCACGTAAAAATTGCCGGCGGCGATCTGGAAGAGCTGCCGATCAAATCGGATTCGGTGGACGTGGCGTTCTTGAGCCAGTCGCTTCATCACGCCGCGCAGCCGGCGAAGGCGATGGCCGAGGCGGCGCGCATCGTCCGCAAAAACGGACAGGTCGTCGTGCTCGATCTGGCGCGGCACGGGCAGGATTGGGTCCGCGAACAATGGGCCGATCAGTGGCTCGGATTTGAAGAAGGTGAATTGCGCGGCTGGATGAAAGCCGCGGGGCTTTCCGTCGGGCTGACGCAGAAGCTGGCGGGAGCGACGCCGGAAATTTCGGTGGTCATGGCAGTGGGAACAAAAACTCAAACACAGGAGCAATGAAAATGGCGAAGAAGCAGACAACGAAAAATGACTATGTCGTAAAAGACATGTCCCTGGCCGCATTTGGCCGCAAGGAAATCGAGCTGGCGGAATTTGAGATGCCCGGCTTGATGGCGATCCGCGAGGAATTCGGATCGAAGCAGCCGCTGAAGGGCGCGCGGATTTCGGGATCGCTGCACATGACGATCCAGACCGCGGTGCTGATCGAGACGCTGCAACATCTCGGCGCGAAAGTCCGCTGGGCAAGCTGCAATATTTTTTCGACGCAGGATCACGCCGCTGCCGCGATTGCCGCAAAAGGCACGCCGGTTTTCGCGGTGAAAGGCGAGACGCTCGAAGAATATTGGGATTACACCGATCGCATTCTCGATTGGGGCGATGAAGCGCCGAACATGATTCTCGACGACGGTGGCGACGCGACGCTGTTCGTTCACCTCGGCTATCAGGCGCTGACGAATCCTTCGATTCTCGACCGCAAGCCGGGCAGCCCCGAGGAAAAAATTCTCCTCGCGCAGGTGAAAAAGGCCGTGAAGGCGAACCCGGGTCGCTTCAAGGAAATGGTCCGCACGATCCGCGGAGTCAGCGAAGAAACGACGACCGGCGTTCACCGCCTGTATCAGATGATGGAGCGCAAGGAGCTTCTGTTCCCCGCGTTCAACGTCAACGACTCCGTCACGAAATCGAAATTCGACAACATCTACGGCTGCCGCCACTCGCTTGTTGACGCGATCATGCGCGCCACCGACGTGATGATTTCCGGCAAAATCGCCGTCGTCGCCGGCTACGGCGATGTCGGCAAAGGCTCCGCGCAATCGCTCAAGGGCCAGCACGCACGCGTCATCATCACCGAAGTTGACCCGATCTGCGCGCTGCAAGCCGCGATGGAAGGCTACGAAGTCATGACGATGGACGAAGCATGCAAGATCGGCGACATCTTCGTCACCTGCACCGGCTGCTGCGATGTCATCACCGAAAAACACATGAAACAGATGAAGCACATGGCCATCGTCTGCAACATCGGCCACTTCGATTCCGAAATTCAGATCGAGCCGGTCCGCAAATACAAATGGGAAGAGATCAAGCCGCAGGTCCATCAGGTCACGTTCCCCTCCGGCCGCAGCATCATCGTGCTGGCCGAAGGCCGCCTCGTGAACCTCGGCTGCGCGACCGGCCATCCGAGCTTCGTGATGTCGAACAGCTTCACGAACCAGACCATGGCGCAGATCGAACTGTATTCGAACCCGGGCAAATATCCCGTCGGCGTGTACGTCCTCCCGAAAACGCTCGACGAAAAAGTCGCGCGCCTTCACCTCGGAAAACTCGGCGTCAAACTCGACCGGCTCAGCACCGCGCAGGCGAAATATCTCGGCGTCCCCGCCGAAGGCCCGTACAAGCCTTCGCACTATCGCTACTGATCGCCGCGATCAAATTGCGAACAGACCGGCAGGCCGCTCGCGCGGCCTGCCGGTTAATTTTTTAGGACCGGTTGCCGCGACCGCAAAAACTTCATCGTGATTTCCAATCATTGGAAATTTACAAGAGCGCAACTTCCAATGATTGGAAGTCAGGCGTGGACGAGCGACGGCGGGCCGGGCTGTGCGGGCGGCGGCTCTTCCGGTGGAGGCGGACGATTTTCGGGCGGCGCGGGCGGTTCGCGCGGAATGGCGCGGCGGTTGAGAAGCAGTTCGACGGCGGCCTGGGAATGTTCTCGAATCCAGATGCCGTCTTCGCGGACGGTGAGAAATGAATCGTAGTTTTCGGCGAGCGGATGTTCCTGCTGGCTTTCTTCCTCGTCGTCTTCGTCGGGCGCTTCGAGGACATCCGAATCGGGCTCGGCTTCATAGACAGGCTGTGGTTCGGCAGGCTCGACGGCGAAATCTTCGGGCTTGATCGGGGCGCCCTCGGCCTCGGCCATGCGGAGGCGGTGAAGCTGCTCCCGGTAATTCTCAAGATTCTTCTTTCGCGCGATCCAGTCTTCGTGTTCTTCGCGCGCCTCGCGCGCATTGAAGGCGTCCGGATCGCGTTTCCCACGCCACCACGAGGCCTTCTTTTCGAATTTGATGAGCAGTTCGATGCGGACGGTGACGGAATGCTGGATTTGCGCGCAAGCCAGAACGGTTCGCACGACGTGCGCGGCGGCCCAGACCCGTTCGGCCGCTTCGAGCGTGTGAATCTCAATCCACGGCGTGCGGCCGTCAAAGTGGTTGTTGTGCTCGCCCCAATCGGAGTTGCCAAAAAACCTGTTCAGAGCTTCCACAAGCCGGGAGCCGAGCCAGCGAGCTTCCGCCTTGAGCATTTCGCTGTTATCGTCGAGCAACGGCGGAAGCTTGTCGAAAAAATCGTCGAGGTATCGCGCATTGGGCGAATCTTTCGCGACGACAAAAAGTTCCTGCGGCGGAAGTTTGCGCGGCTCCGGCGCGATGAATTCCGGCTCCCAAGGCTCGCGCGCGGCATTGAAGACCGCCGTTTCGCGAATGTTGATCGCACTTCCCTTTGCTTCGATTTCGTGCAGCTTCGGCGACTCCGCGAGCGCATAGAGGTTGAGAGGCTGTTCCGTTTCCAGCACGAACCGGCGCAATTCAGGCAGAAATGCGAGCGGAGAAAGATCCGTGAAGCACTGGCCATTGACCGTCAATTGCGTCAGCCGCTTCATGCCCGCCGCCGCCAGCGGGCTGAGACTCTTTAACGGCCCCGTGACTTTCAGCGTATGAACATGCGCATAACGCGCGATGCCCTCCAGCGAACACACTCCGCAAAACTCGACATCGTTCGTGTCGGGCAGCAACGGCAGGCGGCGCAAATCGCGAACAGGCAGCGAATGAATCCACGTGCTGATCGTGGCCTTCTTGCTGGCGTGAATGGCGGGGATTCCCTCCATGGTGAGCACGTTGCCGTTGAAGGTGAAGTTCTCCAGACGCTTCAGATTTTCCAGTCCCTCGAAGCGCGGCCAAAACGCGCGGGCCGAGATGTACAGGCATTTGAGACTGGCGAGCCGGCCGATGGGGCTGAAGTCCTCCAGTTCGTTTTCATGCATGCTGAGCGATTCAAGGCGCGAAAGAAAAAGAATCGGACTCAAATCCGTGAGCTCGCTCTGCGACAGCGACAGCGAAGTGATGTTGGGAACGAACCGCAGCATCGAAATATCGCGTACGGGCCGGTCGTTGAAGTTGCCCAAGGAAATCGCGACGCTCTTCGACAGCATCTCCGCGGCATGCTCCGCATCTTCGCGCGTGAAACTGGGCCGGTAAGCCGGATTCAACGCGCGGCGTTTGTCTCTCTCCGCCTGCGCATGATAATCGTACCGGTGGGTCTTTTGCGCGATCTGCCACTGGGTCAGCCCGTGTTCAACCAACAACTCCGCACCGAACGCCTCTTCCAGCGTCCGTTTCGGATCCAACGCCCAATCGACAAAATTCTCCGTCGCCATGCTGTAAAACTAAGAGTACTTCCCCCGTCCATCAAGCGGCTTTTGGAGTCGCAGATCCGGAGGGCTGCGAAAATAGTCCAAGCTGACAGGCATCCGCCATTTTCCACCGGTGCGCTTTTTTTCTTTCGCTTTCCAATCATTGGAAATTTACAAGATCGCAACTTCCAATGATTGGAAATCACGAAACAAATCCGATGAAACAAATTGCCTTCATTTTATCCGCGCTGCTCTTCGCGATCAACGCGTCGGCGCAAGGAACAAGAGCCGATTATGAGCGCGCCGCGAATTTGCAGCGACTGACCGACAACAAAGTTTTCAAAACGAAAGTCACGCCGCACTGGCTGCCCGACGGAACGGAATTCTGGTATCGTAACGAACTGCCCGGCGGCAAAGAGGAATGCGTGCTGGTGGACGCGATCAAAGGCACGCGGCAGGGTGGCTATCATTCGCCGCCGACGGAGCTGCCCGCAACGGAATCGCCAACCAAGACGCGCTCGACCGGCGAATCAACGCACATAAATTTTACGAACAAGACGAAATCGGTCGTTCATCTTTTCTGGATCGATACCGGCGGCAATCGCCGCGAATACGGAACCATTCCGCCCGGCGGACACCAACAGCAGCAAACTTTTGCCGGCCACGTCTGGCTCGCGGCCGATAGCGACGGGAAAACAATCGCGGCGTTCACGGCGATGGCCGACGAATGCACGGCAGTCATCGAAGAAAATCATCACGTGCCGACGCCCGCACCCGCGCCAGCGCCGGAAAACAAGCGCGAAAGAATTGAAGCAAAACATCCGCAGGCATTCATCCGCGACTTCAACATTCATCTCCGAAATCCCGACATCGCGCCGACGACCGACGGCACGGCAGACGATTCGTACGAAGGAAATTTCTTCTGGTCGCCCGACGGAAAAAAGCTGGTCGCACTTCGAAGGAAAAAGGGCGAGGAGCACATCGTGTACATGATCGAATCGTCGCCGAAGGATCAGGTGCAGCCGAAACTCATCTCGCACGAATATCAAAAGCCCGGCGACAAAATCGCGATTTCGAAACCGCATCTTTTCGACATCGAGACGAAGAAAGAAATCCCGATCAGCGATTCGTTGTTCCCGAATCCGTGGAGCATCGGCGACGTGAAATGGTCGCCTGATTCGAGCAACTTCACATTTCTCTACAACCAGCGCGGACACCAAATTCTGCGGATCGTTTCTGTTGACGCAAACACCGGAGCGGCGCGGGCGCTTGTGGATGAAGTCAGTCCGACGTTCGTTGATTATTCAGGAAAATATTTTTCGCACTGGCTCGATGATTCGCGCGAGCTGATCTGGATGTCGGAACGCGACGGCTGGAATCATCTTTATCTTTACGACACGCAAACGGGCCGTGTGAAAAATCAAATCACGAAAGGTCCGTGGGTTGTCCGCGGAGTTGACAAAGTTGACGAAGAGAAACGGCAGATTTGGTTTCACGCCGGCGGAATCCGGCCCGAACAAGATCCGTATTATTTGCATTATTGCCGCGTGAATTTCGACGGCACCGGCCTCGTCGTTCTGACTGAAGGCGACGGCACGCACGAAGTTTCTTTTTCTCCCGACCGCAGATTTTTCGTGGACTCCTGGTCGCGCGTTGACCAGCCGCCGGTGACGGAACTTCGCCGCTGCGACACCGGCGCGCTGATTTGCCCGCTCGAACGCGCCGACTGGACCGCACTGCTGAAAACCGGTTGGCGCGCGCCCGAACGCTTCGTCGCAAAAGGTCGCGATGGAACGACCGACATTTATGGCGTCATTTATCGTCCGACGAATTTCGATCTGCAGAAGAAATATCCGGTAATTGAACAAATTTACGCCGGCCCGCAGGGGTTTTACGTGCCGAAAAGTTTTCATTCGTTTCACATGTCGCAGGAAATTGCCGAACTCGGCTTCATCGTCGTTCAAATTGACGGAATGGGCACATCGGGGCGCTCGAAACAATTTCACGATGTTTGCTGGAAGAATCTCGTCGATGGCGGATTTCCCGACCGGATTTTGTGGCTCAAGGCCGCCGCCGCAAAAGATCCTTCGATGGATTTGTCGCGCGTCGGAATTTACGGCGGCTCCGCGGGCGGACAAAACGCACTCGCAGCGATGCTGACGCACGGTGATTTCTACAAAGCCTGCGTCGCGGACTGCGGCTGTCACGACAACCGCATGGACAAAATCTGGTGGAACGAACAATGGATGGGCTGGCCCGTCGGCAAGGAATACGCGGAAAATTCAAACGTCACGCTCGCGCACAATTTACGCGGCAAACTGCTGCTCACCGTCGGCGAACTCGACCACAACGTTGATCCGGCCTCGACGATGCAAGTCGTCAACGCGCTCATCAAAGCCGACAAGGATTTCGAACTGCTCGTCATCCCTGGCGCCGACCACGGCTGCGGCGAAACACCGTACGGCAAACGCCGCCGCGCCGATTTCTTCGTGCGCAATTTGCTCGGAGTCGAACCGCGCAACCGGTAGCATTGTTGAATGAAGAAATGTCCATTTTGCGCAGAGCAAATTCAGGATGAGGCGGTGAAATGCCGTTATTGCGGCGAGTTTCTCGATGGCCGGCCCCGCGCGTCGGGCGCGATCAACCTGCAAATCCCGACCGCGTTTCTCGGCTACGAATACAAATCGAAGACGACTCTCCTCGGCCTGCCGCTGATTCACATCGCGCAGGGCATCAATCCGGCGACCGGCCGGCCGCGCGTCGCGAAAGGAATCATCGCCATCGGCAACGTGGCCATCGGCGTCATCGCGCTCGGCGGCGTCGCGCTGGGCGGGCTGACGTTCGGCGGTTGCAGCATCGGCGTATTGGCCCTTGGCGGCCTCGCGCTCGGCGGTGTCGCAATGGGCGGCGCAGCCATCGCAATTTATTTCGCGGTCGGCGGCCTCGCCGTCGCCGGAAAAATTGCAATTGGCGGACTGGCGATCGCGCCGCACGTCATCGGCAGCGGCGGCGCGGATCCCGAAGCCGTCAGGCAATTGAAAGAATGGTTCCCGGCGCTGCCGAAAATATTGCCGCAGGTCGAACGCTGATTTCATCCGCCGCATCGCAATTTCCAATGATTGGAAAAAGCGGCCGCCGGAATTTCCAATCATTGGAAGTCGCGGTTGCGCTCAGGTGCGCGCGCTGATGCGGACGCGGCGGATGACCGCGAGGCCGACCACGATGCCGAGCACGATCGCGGTGACCGCCGGAATCCTCGCAAGCGTCATCGCGAGTTCCAGCGTGAGGCCGGACATCGCGATGACGAGGAACTGCCAGAACGGCCGCATCTCGTCGCGCATCGCGCGGGCGAAGCGCAGGGCGAACGTCAGCAGAAAAACATCCGTGACCAGAAAAGCGAAGGCCGACGCGCGGTCCGGCCCCTGCCAGAGCCAGGCGACGGGCTCGAGCGCGGAGATCGGAACGAGCAGCGCGGCGAGAAATTTCCACGGCGCGACGCCGATCGGGCTCCCGCGCTGCGCGACGAGGACATCCGCGGAATGCTGGCCGCCGTAGTGGCCGCGGAGCGTCTTGAGAACGATGATGCTGCCGAACCAGAAAAAGCTGAACGACGGAAGCAGCGCGAGCCACGGCCAGCGCCACACGTCGCCGTAGTGCCACACGAAACCTTTTGTGCAGCGCAGCAGCAGCAGGACGCCGAGGAATCCAAAGCACGCGCCGGTGATGCAGAATTTCAGGACGTCGTTGCGCTCGAACGCGCGGCCCTCGGCGAGGCGCGCGCGGAGATCTTTCAGCGGAAGATAGCCGCCCAGCATGCACGTATAAATCAGCAGCGACGCGACGCCGGGCGAGAAAATCAGCAGGACGTGAAACGGCGGCGGCCGGTCGGGATGCACGATCTGCCATTCGAGAAATTTCGTCCGCTGCCACAATCCGTACGCGAGTCCGATCATCGCGAGTTGAAGCAGTGATGCGAGCCCGGTGACCGCCCACGGCCGCGAACGCACGAGCGCCCACAAGTGCCAGAACGGACCGGCGCGGCGCGCCTGCAGCGGGAGGCGGCTCAAGAAACGGTCAATGTCCTCGGCGAGCGCGCGCGCCGACGGATAGCGGCGGTCCGGTTCCTTTTCGAGGCACTTCAAGCAGATCGTTTCGAGATCACGCGGGACCGTGGCGCGCAGCCGGCTCGGCGGCACGGGCGGTTCCTCGAGCGTTTTGCGGAACGCCTCGATCGCGGTGGCCGCGGCGTGCGGGGCCGCGTCCGTCAGCAGAAAATACAAAATCGCGCCGACCGAAAAGACATCGCTGGCCGGGCCGACGCGGTCGTGCCGGCCCGACGCCTGCTCCGGCGCGGCATAGCCCGGCGTGCCGAAAACGACGCCGGTGACGGTCAGCGTGCTGTCGTTCTCCGACTGCTTGGCCAGGCCGAAATCCGCGACGTGCGGATTTCCGTCTTCATCCATCAGGATATTTTGCGGCTTCAAATCGCGATGCAGCACGCCGCGCTGGTGGGCAAAGTGCGTCGCCTCCGAAATCTTCTTTGTCAGCTCCGCGATGCCGTCGGATGAAAGCGGATGTTTTTTAATCCAGCGGTCGAGACTGTCGCCTTCGACCAGTTCCATCGAAAAGAATTCCCGTCCGTCGGACTGGCCCACTTCATAAATCGCCACGATGTTCGGGTGCGACAGCCGCGCCGCGGCCTCCGCCTCGATGCGGAAGCGCTCCAGCGACTCGTTGCTGGCGAACTGTCCGGCCGCAACGACCTTCACCGCGACCAGCCGGTTCAGGCCCGCCTGCCGCGCCTTGTACACCACGCCCATTCCGCCGCGCGCGATCTCGCCGAGCAGTTCGTAATTTCCCATCCGCAGCGGCGCGGGCCGGGCCGGCGCCGTACTCGCGGACGAACTCGTCTCCATCACGTTCGCCGTCATCGTCATCGCGGCGCCCAGCAGGCATCGCGGACAGACATTGCCCGCGCGGCCCGACGACAGCGGCCCGCCGCACTTTGCGCACTTCGTTTCTATCCCCCCCGCCTGTACCATAAACGCAACCCGCCCGTCAGCGCTTGAACGTGCCGACCAGCTCGCCCTTCGCGACGACGTGGCCTTCGATCGCCCTCAGCAGTTCCTTCTTCGATGCCTTCGACGTGAGCGAAAGTTTTGTATCGAGCGCGAAGACCTTGAAGAAATACCGGTGCGGTTTTCCCGACGGCGGACACGGCCCGCCATAGCCGCCCCTGCCGAAATCATTCATCCCCTGAGTCGCGCCGTTCGGAAGCTGCGACTTTGCCGGCACCGCCTCCGGCAGCGAATTCGTGTTCGCCGGCAGATTGAAAATGACCCAGTGAACCCAGTCGCCCACCGGCGCATCGGGATCGTCGCACAAGATCGCGATGCTCTGCGTGCCTGCCGGCGGCGCGCTCCACGAAAGCGGCGGCGAAATGTCCCGCCCGCTGCACGTGTAATTCGTCGGAATCGCCGCATTCATCACGAACGCCGCGCTGAGAACCGTCAATTCCATCATGACCCACCTCCGCGTTGTGACTGCCAATGATTGGCAAGCACCGGCATCGGAAACTTCCAATCATTGGCAAACATCGTAGCCGAAAGCTTCCAATCATTGGAACTTTTTTTGACGCCGCTCAGCGCAGGCACGCCTGGATCGCCGCGTCAATTCCATCAATGAATTTCTGCACCGAAAACCGCTCGGCGTTGCGGCGGATCGCTCCGCCGTCCCAGCGTTTCTTCTCGGCGCGCGCGACGGCGTCGGCGAGCGCTTCCTCATTTTGCTCGTCGAAGAAAATGCCCGTCGCGCCATCAGCGATGGTCTCGGTCAGGCCGCCGCGGCGGAACGCGACGACGGGCCGGCCGCACGCCTGCGCTTCAATCGGGACGATGCCGAAATCTTCTTCACCGGGAAAAATAAGGAAACGGCAGCGCTGATAAAATTCGCGGACGTCCTCGTCGGATTTCCAACCAAGGAACTCGACGTTCACCGGCGCGACGGCGCGGAGTTTTTCGAATTCGGTTCCGGTGCCGATGATTTTCAGCGGGAAGCCGATTTTCGCGAAGGCGCGGACGGCGAGATCAACTTTCTTGTACGGCACCAGTGCCGAAACGATCAGGTCGTAATCGCCGCGCACGCCCAGCAACGGCGAAAAGAAATCCGTGTCCACCGGCGGATAAACGACGTCCGCGTCGCGGTTGTAAAATTTCTGGATGCGTTTGCGCACGTGTTCGCTGATCGCGACGAAGCGCGTCACGCCCGCCGAATTTTCCCGATCGAATTCGCGGAGCCTCGCGAGGATTGGCGTGGCCAGCGTTCGCTTGAGCGACTGTCGGCCGAGATATTCGTCGTGAAACGTCCACGCATAGCGCATCGGCGTGAAACAATAGCAGAGGTGTTTTGTCTCCGGTTTATGTGGCAACGCCTTCGCCACGCAGTGACTCGTGCTGATCAGCAAATCGCAGTCCGGGGGAGCGAAGCTGCGAATAGCCGATGGGAAGAAGGGAAGGAACCAGCGGTAGTTTTTGAAGATGCCTGGAATTTTTTGGAGCGGCGAAGTCCTGATCTCGTGGGCGTTGATCGCTTCCGAAACCTTGTCACGGTTGTGAATCAATGTGTGGATCGGCGCGCGTGGAAAGCCGTGCGCGAGCAGTTCGAGGCACCGCTCGCCACCGCGCATCCCGGTCAGCCAATCGTGGCACAAGGCCACGTTCAGCTTCGACCAGTTCTCTGGAAAGGAATAGGACACGCGCAGGTCTTTACCACGAAGCGAAAAATTTCCTGCACAAAAATCGGGCGGTTGTGCGTGGTTGGTGTGAGAATGAAATTGTGAGCAGACGCGCGGAAAAGATTCGGACGTTTTATGAAAATCACCGGCAGGGATTGTTCAGCTATGCGCTGACCATCACGGGTGACTGTGCGCGGGCGGAGGACGCGGTTCATTCGGCGGTCGAAAAGTTGATCGCGCGTCCGCTCCTGCCGCTGAACATGAAACTCTACGCTTTTCGCTGCGTCCGCAACGCGGCGGTGAGCGCGTGGAGGAAGGACGAATCGCGGCGCGAGAACTATTTCGAATTTGAATCGCTGCCGGCGAATTTGCCCGACCGCGGGCGGGCGGAGCGGATGGAAGCGGCGCTGGCGAAACTTGGCGATGACGAGCGGGCGACGGTGACGTTGAAGATTTTCGATGAGCTGACATTCCGGGAAATCGCGGCGATTCGAGGCGCGAATCAAAATACGATTGCGTCGCATTATCGGCGCGGCATCGAAAAACTGCGCGAACTTTGCGCGGAGGACAAACCATGAACGAAATGGAAAATGAATTGAAAAATATTTTGCGGCGCGGGCCATCGGCAGGCCTTGACGCACGCATGGAACGCTCTCTGCAAAATGCTGCGCCGATTTTTTCGCGACCGGTTCCGCTCTGGGCATGCGCGCTTGCCGCAATCATTGGCATCGCCGCGGGCGCGATCTTGTTTCACCTGCCGCCGAGCGATGAAATGGCAGGCGGACCGAAGTCCGTTGTGATCGCGAGCGCCGACATCAAACTGCCGTCATTCCCGTTCATCGGGCGAAGTTTTGTTCAACCTTGAAAGGAACAACCATGAAAAGAATACCGATCCTGATTTTCGCGCTTTGTTTGCAGTCGGCGCTGGCAAACGCCGCAGATGTCGCACCGACTGGCACGCAGTATTTGATCGAAACAAAAATCATTTCCGCGCCCACTTCGGCGCTCGGATCAAACGCGCTGACCATCATCTCCGACGCGATGAAGTTTTCGAGCAACGGCCAGTGGAGTGTTGTCGGCACAGTGCTCGCATCGGGCGATTGGCTCAAGAAGCTCGAAACAATGGACGGTGTTGATCTGCTATCGGCCCCGAGAATGACGGTGCGCGCGGGGACGGATGCGAAGATCGAAATCGTGCGTCAGATTGCCTACATGGAACCGGAGACGAACGTGATTTACCGCGTTCAGCGCCACTGGTTTTCCGGCACCGCCTACATGGAAACGATGAGCAACGGGCTTTACCGCCCGAAGGCGCTGGAGGACGATCTGAATCCTGGAATCCAGGTTGAAGTGAATGCAACTCCATCCGGCGCGGTGAACACGGACGTCAAGCTGGGCTTTACGTACAATCTGCTGGTTGAAATGTCCGAGCTGCCCGGCACGCACATGAAGGCAGGCAAGCCCGTCATCGAATCGCGAAAGTTCAACACGGCGGTGACCGTAAAACTTGGCGACTGGATCGCCATCGGCGGCGCGCAAAAAGTCCGCCGCGAGGAAGACAAGCGCGAGGAAAACATCATCGTGTTTCTGCGCGTGACGGAAGCGAAATGACGACCGTCCCAGCTCAACAGCTGAGCGATTCGTAGGCCTTCAGCGTCAGCTCCGCAGTGCGCTTCCAGGAAAATTGCGCGGCGCGGGCGATGCCTTTTTCGCGCAGCTCCGCGGCGAGTTTCGAATCGGTCAGCACGTGCGAAATCGCACCGGCGATTTGTTCCGTGCTCTGCGGATCCACGAGCAGCGCGGCATCGCCGGCGACTTCGGGCAGCGATGAAATGTTGCTGCAAATGACAGGCGTTCCGCAGGCCATCGCTTCAAGCACGGTGAGGCCGAAACCCTCGTATTTCGACGCGAGTACGAACACGTCGGAGTCCTGATATTGCTGCGCGAGCTTCCGGTCGGCGACGTAGCCGATCCACTCGATGTGATCGTTGATGCCGAGTTCGAGCGCGCGGCGCGGCGCTTCGGGATAGCGTTTGTCCTCCGGGCCGATGACGCGAAGAACCGCGTCAATTCCGCGCGCCCGCACCTGCGCGAACGCCTCGATGAGCCGCGGCAGATTTTTGTACGGATCGCGCCGGCCCACGAAAAGAATCCGCGGGCGTTTGCGCGGCGCGGGATTTTCCGCGGGCCGAAATGCGCCGTCGGCGGCCTCGGGAATGCTGACGACGCGCGGGTGAAATTCGGGCGGAATCCGAAGCTCGCGCAAAACATCACTGCGCGTGGATTCGCTGACGGTGATGATGAGGTCGGCACGTTTTCCAACTTCGAACATGATGCGTTTGAAAACCGGAAACAGCCGCGACTTTTTCGACTTCGGAGCGTGATCGCGGAAGAGCAGCGGAATCAAATCGTGGATCGTGACGACACGTTTCACGCGACCGCAGCCGAGCAGCGGAATCATGTAATTCGTCGAATGAAAAACATCCGCTTCGAAATGTTTGAGCAGCCACGGCAGCGCGAGCTGGCCGCGCGGTGCGAACGGGCCAAAGTTGACGATCCGCGCGGAGAACCGCGGATTTTTGTCGAAGCCGGTGACCTCGGCCGTGCGGTTCAAAACGACGTGGTTGTCGAAGAGCAAAACGAAGCTGTGCGGCTGGTCGAGCCCGACGAGCCCGCGGATCAGCTCCTGCGTGTACAGGCCGATCCCGGAAATCTCCGGATAAATCCAGCGGGCGTCCAAAACAATCTTCATCGCAAGCAGTGTCTCCAATGATTGGAAGAAAACGGAAGCGAAATTTCCAATGATTGGAAGTTTTGCGGCCGTCTTTTGCCAATGATTGGAAGTTGCGGTCGCGTGTTTTTCCAACGATTGGAAAGCCGCGGAATCAGCGCATCGTGACGGGAAAACTTACGGCGTCGGCCGGCGCAAGCAGTTCGAAAGATACGTCGGCGCCGGTTTCCCAGGCGAGGAGGCGGGCGTTTTTGAAGGTGTGAAAGCTGTCGTCGCGCACGAGGAAAAAAAGATTCTCGCCGGCGTGGTTCATGCGCGCGAGGAGCGTGGCATACCAGCCGTCGGCAGGCTCGCGCGAGTAGTCGGGCAGCGGGTAGCCGCGCGCGCCGGGCAGCGGCGCGACCGAAAGCAGGCGGCCTTCGGAGGCGACGAGCTGGCGCAGATCAACCTGATAAGTTTCGTTTGTGATGCGCAGCGAGTCGAGCGTGCCGAGAAATGCCGCGGCGTCGTTGCTGGTGGCGCGCCGAGCAGCGTTGATCGCGCGCAGAGCGAAGTGATGGAGTTCGTCAACTGAAACCAGGAAGAGCTGCTCGTTGCGGCATTCGAGATAGATCGTGCGCTTCGTCGTGTGGCGCTCGATGGGCGTCGGGATTACGACGTTGGTTTCCGCGGTGCCGACGCCGGTGGCGATGATCACGAAGATGAGCGAGCCGACGAGGCAGACGGCGACGTTCATCAGCGCGTCGAGCGAAACTTCAAACGGGCGGTGCATGGTTCATCCGCCTTTCGGCGACGCGTGCAGCGACCGCACGTAGTTGACCGGCTGGTTCGCCTCGTAGATTTCCAGGCCGATGTCGATGCCGCGGCCGGTGACGGCGGCGCGCAGCTTGCGCGTGAGCGCTGCGGTGCCGGGTCGCACGATGAGCACGACATATTCGTGTTCGGCGCGCGGCGCGACCGCGTCGAGCAGATTTTCAAATGAGTTGCCCGGCTGCGCGAGCGACGCGAGCGGCGCGCGGTTGCCGCCGGGATAAAAAATGAGACCGCCGGGATTGACGTCAACGAAGTGCGGAAGCTTGTCCACGTTTCCGCCGGGATCGATTTTCCCGACCTGTTCCAGATTTCCGCTCGCGCCGCGCTGCATGCCAGGCGCGCGGATGATGCCGCTGATGACCACGGTCGCGGGATCAACGATGACGATGGCCAGATTGCTGATGAGCATGATGAGCAGGCAGCCGGCGAGCATGAAAATGATGCTCATGAACATCGAGAGATCGGCACGCAGCATGTTGCGCCGCCCCATGTGCGTCACTCCTTTTGCGCGGCAATTTCGTGCAAGGTGAACTGGCGCGGTTTGCCGAGCTGCTGGCAGAGCGTCGTGGTTGCGTCGAGGTGGCGCCGCAGTTCGGCCAGCGTCTTTTGCAGTTCCTGGCCCGCCGTGATGTCTTGCAATCCTTTTTCCACGGCCTGCTCGACGCGCAATAAATTCTGCACGCTGGCGGCGAGACGCGAAACCTCGCCGAGCCGCGCGGCCAGTTCCGACGACGCTCCGGCGGAAGCGGTCTGGAATTTTTCCGCGGCCTTCTGGTAATCCGCGAGCGCCGCGCCCGATTTGCTTTCGATTTCGACAAGCATCGAGCGAAAGCGGTCCGTCTCATCGCGCCCGACTTCGCGCACCTGGTTGAGCATGTTGCCGACGGCCTGCGCGGTCACTTCGGTGACGGCGGCGAGATGTTCGCCGAGCTGCGAGGTCAGGTCGCGCAGCGTCGCCGCGTAGTCGCGCGCAAGATTCGCGAAGCGCGCCTCGACGCTCGCGCCGGCCCGCTCGATCGAGCGCGTGAAAACTTCCTCGTAGCGGTCGGGATCGGGGATGTAGCGGCGAAACGCGGCCTCCAGCGAGCCTCGAGATTTTCGATCACGATCGGATTTTTTTCGGACGACGGCAGCCGCGTGAGCAACGTCTGGTCGAGATAGTTGTCGAGCTCGACGAGAAGTTTCTCCTCGTCGCGCTGCACGAACGTCAGCAGCAGCATCAGTGGAATCGTGAGCACCAGCGCAAGCAGCGTCGTCTCGAATGCGACGCCGAGGCCCATCGTGACCTGCCCGATCGCGTTCTTGATCGAAATTAAATCCGGCGCGGTGCCGAGGACGCTGAACCCGCCGACGGCGCGCGCCAGCCCGAGCACGGTGCCGATGAAGCCCATGATCGGAATCGCCCAGATGAAATATCGCGCCAGCGCAAACGACGAATCCGACGCGGCGGTTTCTCGCCGGCTCTCCGCCTCCATCCATTCGCCGAGCCGCTCGAGATCCTTCGATCCGAGCCAAAGTCCGATGCCGCGATGCAGCCGCGACAGCAGTAAACTTTTTTCAAACCGTGGATCGGCCGCGAGCTTTTGCCGAAACGCCTGAAGATTCTGGTCGCCGCGCAGGTCCACGCCCGCGAGCGGCTGCGTCGCAAGGTCGCCCCACTGCGGCCGCAGCAGCCGGTATTTTCCGGCCGCCGTCCCCGCGAGCAGAAACGCCATCACCAGTTCGACGTACTGGACCATGCCGCGGTGATTGACGATCGCATCGAGTTTGGCGAAGTTGAGCCAGGGAATTTCAACCGACCGCAGCAGCCACGCGCCGCCGCTCACAGCGACCGTCGCCACCAGGCTGATCAGCAGAAGCGCGAGAAAATTCGGCTCCGTCGCGTCTTTCAACCCCCGCTTTGCGACTTCCTGTTCTGTTGGTGCGTGGCGCATTTGTTGCGGCTTTACGGCATCCTCATCGGCCGGCTTCAAAAATCAATCTCGACGTTGCTCGGCGCTTTTGTTTCAAGAGTGAGCGGCATACAAAAGCAGGAAATGAACCAATTTGACATCTTCTTTTATGAGGCCTTCGAGGAGGAGGCCCCCGCGCTGCGCCGCCATCTCGACCCCGCATGGCGCGCCGGCTTCACGCCGCAGACGATCCAGGAAACCGGCGACACCGCGCCGCCCGCGCCGGTCATCAGCATCCGCACGCAGTCGGTAATCCCGCCCGCGTGGGCCGCGAAACTGCGCGGCATCCAGACCCGCGCCACCGGCTACGACCACATCATCGCCTTCCAGCGCGCCGCCAAAAATTTTCCGCCGTGCGGCTCGCTGCCGAAATATTGCGGCCGCGCCGTGGCCGAGCACGCCGCCATGATGATGCTCGCGCTGCTGCGCCGCCTGCCGCGGCAGATCGAACAATTCAACCGCTTCCATCGCGACGGCCTCACCGGCCGCGAGGTGCAGTACAAAACTTTGCTCGTCGCCGGCGCCGGCGACATCGGCGGCCACATCGCCAACATCGGCCGCGGCCTCGGCATGAACGTGCTGGCTGCCGACATCGTCCACCGCCACTTCAACCTTCACTATCTCACCCTCGACGAAGGCATCCGCGTCGCAGACGTCATCGTCTGCAGCATGAATCTCACCTCCGAAAATCTCGGCCTGCTCGGCTACGACCGCCTCCGCCGCGCCCGGCCGGGCTGCATTTTCATCAACGTATCTCGCGGCGAAATCTCGCCGCCCGAGGATCTGGAGCGACTCCTCGACGAAAATATCCTCGGCGGCGTCGGCCTCGACGTCTTCGAAGACGAACCCGGTCTGGCCACCGCACTCCGCCAGCCCCACGAAAACGACGCGCCCGCCTACGAGGCCGTCCGCACGCTGCGCGAGCGCGACGACGTGATCCTCACGCCGCACAACGCCTTCAACACCGTCGAATCCACCGAGCGCAAATCCCTCGAAAGCGCCCGCGAACTCGCGCACTTTTTCGCCCACGAAAAATTCGCGACGCCCGTTTCGATCTGAATTTCCAATCATTAGAAGTTTGCGCGGCCGCCTTTTCCAATCATTGGAAACTCCGCAGTTCGCTCCGCGCTTGCGGCATCGCGGCGCGATTCGTATCGTTCAGGAAATGTACACGGCCATGGCGGGATTTAATTATGTGGATGGAATTGTCGCGGCGCTGCTGCTTTTCGGCATCGTGGACGGCACGCGGCGCGGGCTTTCGGGCGAGATCGCGACGCTCGTCGCAACGGCGGTGAGCGGTGTCGTCGCGTGGAAATTCGGCGGCTGGGCCAGCGGGCTGATTTTGAAGAACACGAGTTTCACCGCGCAGGAAGCGACCGTCTCCGGCGTCATCATCGTTTTCGTCCTCGCCTATCTGCTACTCTGGATCATCCGCAAATCGCTCAAAGCGATGATGAATTTTAATTTCAAAGGCAAGGCCGAGCGCCTCGGCGGCGCGTTCTGCGGCCTCGTGCGCTGGACGGTGTACACGACGATTCTTCTACTCGTCGCGCTGTTCATCCCGAACGCCAAGGTTCAAAAGACTGTCGGCGACGATTCGGTGAGCGGCCATTTTGTCATGCAGCGCGTGCGGCCGCTCTACGAGGATTTGTCGAAGAAAAACAACCTGCCGCTGCCGCCCGGCCCGCACGACAAAAATCTCCCGCCGTCGAAGGACACGCCGCCGATCCGCGATGTCGAAGCCGCGCCGCCCGATGTCATCACCAACGAAGTCCCCGCTGGCCAGCCGCTCGGCCCCGTGAAATAATTTCGCGATTTGTGATCTGCGATCTGCGAGTGTTCCGCCATGCCGATCATCAGCGAACAGACCATCGAGCAGATTCGCGCCGCGAGCGACATCGTCGATGTCGTCGGCCAGCACGTTCAGCTCAAGCGCGCCGGCGGGGCGTCGTTTAAGGGGCTTTGCCCCTTTCATAAGGAAAAGACGCCGTCATTCAACGTCAACTCGGCTCGGCAGATGTTTTACTGCTTCGGCTGCCACAAGGGCGGAAACGTTTTCACCTTCCTGATGGCGGTTGAAAATGTGGACTTCCCGACCGCGGCGCGGATGCTCGCGGAACGCGCCGGAATCCGGCTCGAACTCGACGAAGGCGCGCCTGGCGAAAAAGGCGAGAGCAAGGACGTTCTTTTCAAACTCAACGAACAGATCGCCCAGTTTTACCAGCGCGTCCTGCTCGATCACGCCAGCGCCGAAGCCGCGCGAAAATATCTCGAAGACCGGAAGCTCACCGGCGAAATCGTGGAACAATTCGGCATCGGCTTTGCGCCGCCGCAAAAGGACGCGATCGTGATGTGGGCGAAGAAAAACAAATTCACCATCGCGCAAATGGTCGCCGCCGGATTGCTGACGCAGGGCGAACACGATCCCGAAGATTTGTATGACCGCTTCCGCGGCCGGCTCATGTTTCCGATCCGCGACGAGCAGGGCCGCGTTGTCGGGTTCAGCGGACGCGTGCTGCACAAGGACCAGCATCCGGCAAAATATGTGAATTCGCCGGAGACGATGCTCTTCAAGAAGAGCCGCATTCTTTACGCGCTGGACAAGGCGCGCAAACCGATCCTCGATTCGCGCACCGCGATCATTTGCGAAGGCCAGATTGATGTGATCCGCTGCCACTCCGTCGGCATCAACACGGCCGTGGCCGGCCAGGGAACCGCAATCACCGACGATCACGCGCGGCTGCTGAAACGCTACGCCGACGCCGTGATTCTCGTGATGGACGCCGACAGCGCCGGACAAAACTCCGCGATCCGCTCGTCGGAAATATTTCTCGCCGCCGGACTGGGCGTCCGCGTCGCCGCGCTTCCGCAAGGCGAAGATCCCGACTCGCTGATTTTGAAACGCGGCGCGGACGCGATGCGGGACGCGATCGAGAACAACAAGACCGCGCTGGATTTTCAAATCGACATTCTGACTTCGCGCGACGACACGCGGAATGAAACCGGTCTCATGCGCGTTTCGCGCGCGCTGCTGGAAACGATCAGCAAAGCGCCATCGGCGGTGCAGCGCGACCAGATGATCCAGCAAGCCGCATCGCGATTGCGGATTTCGCCCGCGGCATTTCATCAGGATTTGCGACGCGTGAGAACCGTCGCGCCGCGCGCGGACGATTCCGAACCGCCGCCGGAAAAGATCGAGCACCCGCGCGAGGAAATCGAACTCGCGCGGGTGCTGCTGCACCATCCCGACATCGCGAACTTCGCCGCGGAATACATCCGCGACGACTTGCTCGAAGACGCCGACTGCCGCGCGATCATCCGCGAACTTTTCGCGCACGGCCACGATTCGGATTTTCATCTCGCCGCCGCGCTCGGCAACGCCGGCCCGGAATGCCAGCGGCTGGCCGCGGAACTTTCCGCCAGCGACTCGATGGTCGTCGGCGAAGTCGGCCCCGACCGCGCCGCGCAGGATTTTATCCTCGCGATCCACCGCCGGGCGCTGCTGCATCGCCGCCGCGAACTCGAACAGCAGCGCGCTGCCGCGACCGTTCGGCAAGGCGCCGGGCCGGAGGACGCGGATTACGCGCGGATCGACATGGAGCTCAAGCAACTGATTCTCGATTTGAAGCAAATGCAGCAGGGCTGGGAAAAGGCCGCGCCGATTCTCGCGCTGCATCTCGGACCGTAAATCGCAGTTTCCAATGATTGGAAATCAGCGGTGGCGATAACTTCCAATGATTGGAAATAATTGCCGGCCCGTCGCGGCGGAAAAATTTGTTGCGGGCGGATGCGTCTTAGCCGATGTGGGGCTGCAGCCAGGCGGAAAGCTGGGCCTTGCTCTTGGCGCCCATGGCCTGTTCAACCACGCGGCCACCTTTGAAAACCAGCAGCGTGGGAATCGAGCGGATGCCGAATTGCTGCGCCAGGTCGGGCGCTTCATCAACATTGACTTTGACGATCTTGAGCTTGCCGGCCAGTTCGCCGTTCAATTGTTCGAGCGCGGGCGCGATGGCCTTGCAGGGGCCGCACCATTCGGCCCAGAAATCCACCAGCACCGGCAGCGGCGAGGCGATCACTTCCGATTGAAAAGTCGAGGCGTCAACGTGTCCAATAGTTCCAGCCATGAGAATCTCCTGATTACACAGTGAAGAAGTTCCGTGATCTTTCGGCGAAATCAAGCCGTGCCACAATAAACATCAGCCGGTCTTGCCGGGGAACGGCAGATCAACCCAGTGGGTGAATGGCGATGGCGATTGCGTGAGCAGGACATAAATGACCGCGCCGATGACGAGCGTCGCGGCAATCGCCAGGATCGTCCAGACGCCGCCGGGTTCGGCCGTACGCGCAACGACGGGTGCTGGCGCGCGCAGACCTTCGGGCATGGCGGCAACTTCTTCGCCTTCCGCCGTCGGACGGGCAATGGTGAGCTGCTTGCGCGCCGTCGTTCCGTCCGGCCGCTTGATGCGAATCGTTTTGGGCCGCGTGGTCGGGCGATCTTCCGCGCCGACATCCTTCGGAATTTCCAGCCGCGCAGTTTCGCTCTTGCGGGCCTGGGCCGTCGCTTCCGCAAGAACCTGGGTCACGGCCGCGGGACGCATCGGCGCCTCGCCACCGGGCCGCTGCGGGCGGCGCACCAGAATGGTCTTCGGCCGCGACACGGTATCCGAGCCGCTCGTCGGCACGACTGGCGGCGGCGCGGTGGGCGTGACCGGAACAACGGGCGGCATCGCGACGGGCGCCGTCGAAAACTTGCCCGTGCGCTTTTTGAAAACATCCGGCGGTTCGACAACCGGACCGGTCTGTATTTTTCCCGTCTGCCGCTTGATCACTTCCGGCGGAATTTCCAGGCGGGTGGTTTCCTTCTTGAGCTTCTGCTGCTGGGTATCAGTCAGCTTCGGCCCGGTGGAAACAGACGGCAGGATCACGCCCTGTTCGGACGGCGCCGGCGCCATCTGGCCGGTTTCGACCGTCTTCAAATCAATACGACGCGTTTCGCCGCCGGTGCGCTGTGTATCGGCGCTTCCCGACTTCGGAATTCCGTCGATGCGGATCGTGCTTTTCTTCACATCAATCCGCCCGGTTTCGCCCTGCACCTTCTGCGTCTCGGTGCCGGACTCGATGCGAATTGTGCTGCGTTTTACATCGATCTTGGATGTCTCGTTTTGAACCGGCTGGGTCGCTCCGACCGTCGGCTGGTCTATGCGAAGGGTGGACTTCTTGGCTTCGATGCGCGCGGTTTCGCCGGATGCCATTTGCTGCGTGTCGCCGGCGGGTCCGCCGACCTGATCAACACGGATCGTCGCGCGCTTCACTTCCACCTGCTGCGGGGCCGACTGTTCGATGCGGATTGTGCTCTTCTTGAAAAATTCAGCCTGTTTCTCGGCGGACATCGCGCGGATGTCATCGCCCATCATCGGCGGAGGCTTCACATCGGCCAGATCAATGCGCGTCGTGGATTTTTTCGCGTCGGCGGCGCGCAACTGGATCTTGGGTGGCGTCTGGCCGGGCGACGACATCTTGATCTTGTCGGTGTCGCCATTGCCCGTTTTACCGGGGTTCAAGCGGATTTTCGACGGCTCGTTGCCGCCCGGAGTTTTCGTTTCCTCAGCCATGTTTTCTACCTCATGATTCGAAACCAACATAATTCCACTGTCTGGCACGGTCAAAGCAATTTACTAGAAACGAAAATCAGGCCAGTGCTTTCAACTTTGGCAAACGCCGCGCCAGCCGTTCCGAAGCTGCCGCATTTTCACGCAGGAGCGTGAAATCTCCAAAATCAAAACCCGGCCCGACATCGCAGGCCACCAGCGAATAATCGTCCGTCGTCTCCGCCGCCTGCCAGTCGCCCGCAGGGATGATGGCAATCGGCTGTTTGAATTTGCCGCGGAATGGCCCAACGCGATGAACCTGATATCCGGTGAAATCCGGTCGCACGTGATGCAATCTCAACACCGCACCCTCGATGAAATGCCAGATCTCGTCGGACGCGACCCGGTGCCAGCGGCTCATCTCGCCGCGTTGCAGCAAAAAATAAATCGTGGTGATCGCCGCGCGTTTCCCTCGTTTCGCGCGCACCGATTTCGGCGAACGAAAAACCTCCGCGAAAAATCCGCCTTCAGGATGTGGCTGAAGTTTCAGCAATCGAATCAATTCGTCGGCGCGTTTCTTCATGAATCTTTTGAGCCTTTTGAGGTTAATTCATTTTCAGCCACGCCGCGACGCGTCCCGCCAAGTCCGCAGCCCTCGTGACGTCCGAAATTACCGCGCAACAATCCGCGCCCGCCGCGCGAACCTCTGCCGCCCGCTCCAGCGTAATTCCGCCAATCGCCACGACCGGCACCTCGACGAGCGGCCGCATCTTCTTGAAATTTTCCAGCCCGAGCGGCAAGTGCGCGAAACTTTTCGACGGACTTTCGAACAAAGTTCCGATCGCCAGATACGACGGCACCACCGCCATCGCCCGCGCAATCTCCGCGAAATTATGCGTGCTCAAACCGAGCCGAAGTCCGGCCTTTTGAATCGCCGCCAGATCCGCCTTCGGCAAATCGTCCTGGCCGAGATGCACGCCAAACGCGCCGTATTTCAGCGCCAGCTCCCACGCGTCGTTGATGAAAACCTGCGCGCCAAATTTCCGTCCGAGTTCAATCGCGCGCTTCACTTCGGCATCGAGTGCTGCGCCCGACAAATCTTTCGCTCGAAGCTGGATCATCGCAATACCCAGCGGCAAAAGTTTCTCGATCCAGTCCGCGCGATCCACAATCACATACGGCGACCGCATTTTTCCAATCATTGGAAATTGCGGTCGCGGATTTTTCCAATCATTGGAAACCCACGGCAGATCCTGCGGATCGTGGGGCCAGCCGAGATGCGCGAGCGGATTGCGGCCGTCGCCGATTTTCGTCGCGCCGCGGAGGCCCTGGTTCACGTAAGCCTTGGCCACAACAATCGCGCTCAGCTCGTCGAGGCCGAGCGCGATGCCTGCTGCGATGGCCGCGGAGAGCGTGCAGCCGCCGCCGTGCGTGTGCATCGTGTCGATGCGCGGACTGTTCAGCCACGCGCTGTCTTTTCCGTTCGTCCAAAAATCCGACGCGAGCGCGCCGCGCATGTGGCCGCCTTTGAGCAGGACCGCCTTCGCACCAAATTTCAAAAGATCGTGCGCCGCTTTTTCCATCTCCGCCGCATCGTCGATTTTGTACGAAAGCAGTGTTTCGGCCTCCGGCCGGTTCGGCGTGAGCAAATTTACGTACGGCAAAATTTCGTCGCGAAAGGTGTTGAATGCGGTTCCCTCGAGCAGCGCCGCGCCGTGCGTCGCCATCATCACCGGATCGCAAACGATGTACGATTTCGCCGTGTCCAAGAAATCCGCGACGGACTCGACCGATTCGATATTGCCGAGCATTCCGAGTTTGATCGCCGCGGGCGGAAGGTCTTCTTCGAGCGCGAACAACTGCGCCATGATCATTCCGGGCGATACGTGTTCGACGTTCTGAACGCCGCGCGTGTTTTGCGCCGTCAGCGACGTGATAACCGAGCACCCATGAACGCCGAGGCTTTGAAAAGTTTTCAGATCGGCTTGAATGCCTGCACCGCCACCCGAATCGGAACCGGCAATCGTCCAGACAATCGGCATCGGCGCGGCGCTCATTTGCTCGTCCAGAAAGGCGTGCCGAGCGTTGGCGTGCTTGGCGCCGCCATCTCGCGCGGAATCATCAACCCCGCTTCGAACGCCGCGCGTCCGGCACGAACGCCCTCCGCGAACGCCTTCGCCATCGCGACCTGATCTTTCGCCAGCGCAATCGCGCTGTTAACCAGCACCGCATCAAAACCCATCTCCATCGCGTGCGCCGCTTCGGACGGCTTGCCGAGTCCGGCATCAACGACCAGCGTCGTGTCCGGCAATCGCGAGCGAAGCGTTTTCAGCGCGAACTTGTTGATCAGTCCCTGACCGCTGCCGATATACGAACCCCAAGGCATGACAACCTTGCAGCCTAGCGCGACGAGCTTCTGCGCCGTGATCAAATCTTCCGTCGTGTACGGCAGCACTTCGAAGCCTTCATCGAGGAGAATCTTCGTCGCCTCGACCGTTTGCGCGGTGTCGGGTTGGAGCGTGTAATCGTCGCCGATGACTTCGAGTTTGATCAGGTTCGTCCCGAAAACTTCTCGCGCCATCCGCGCGATGTTCACGGCTTCCTTCACCGTCTTGCACCCCGCCGTATTCGGCAGCACCTGCACGCCGAGCGACTTGATCAGCTCCCAGAATCGCTCGCCGGATTTTTCCGTCGGATTCTGCCGCCGCAGCGCCACCGTCACGAGTTCCGCGCCGCCCGCCTTGATGGACTCCGCCATGATCTCCGGCGACGGATACAGCGCCGATCCCATGATCAGCCGCGATGAAAAAGTTTTGTCTGCAATTTTCAACATAAGGTCATCCTCCCTGCATCGGCGCGACGATTTCGATTTCGTCGGCGTCTTTCAGGATCCGCGAAGCGTGTTGCGATTTGGGGACAAATTCGCCATTGATCGCGACGGCGATCCCGGCTTTCTGACCGCGTCGTTCGAGCAGTGCGGCGATGCTGACGGTTTCGTTCAGCGTCTGTTTTTCGCCGTTGATCGTGACGCTGATGCTCACGCGTCTCTCCAGAATTTCTCGGACATCGGCAACTTCTCACCGCGGTCGAGATACGCGACGGCGAATTCGGCGAGCGTCGGCGAGATCAGAAAGCCGTGACGGAAGAGGCCGTTGATGCGGAGTAATCCGGGCGCGACATAAAAGCGCGGATGATTGTCGGGAAACGCGGGCCGGCAGTTGACCGACGATTCGAGCACGCGCGCCTCGGCGAAACCGGTGTGGACGCTGTACGCGGCGGACAAAAGTTCGAGCGACGAGCGCACGGAGATCGGGCTCATGTCGTCGCTTTCGATCATCGTCGCGCCGAGGACATAAATGTGATCGGCACGCGGGACAATGTAGATCGAATAGCGCGGATGCATCAGCCGCGTCGGCCGGTTGAGGTTCACTTCCGGCGCGTGCAGATAAAAAAGTTCACCGCGCACGCCGCGCAAATCTTTCAGCTCCGCCGCCGCGCCATTTCCGCGGCAGTCAACGACCCAGTCGAAGGTTTTCCAATCATTGGAAATCTTCAGGCGCGATTTTTCCAATGATTGGACTTCTGCGTTGAAGATGCATTCGACGCCGCGCTGGCGGAGCGTTTCGAGCAGTCCGGCAAGAAGATCGCGGTTGTCGATGTGGCGCTCGTACGGAAAATACAGGCCGTGCGAAAATTTGTCGGCGATTTCGGGTTCGAGTTCGCGGATTTCGTCGGTGCGGATTTCGCGCATCGCATCGGGGCGGAGATTGCGGTCGAGCACGCGACGACGAAGGCGTTCCATTTCGTCGCGGTCGCCGGGATGCGAGACGACGAGGCTGCCGGCTTCGCGATAAAAAACGGGGCGCGCAAGGCTTTTCAAAACGCCGGGCCAGCGGTCGAGCGAATCGAGGCCGATGTCGGTGATAATTTTTTCGGCGGCCTCGCGCTCGCAATACGGCGAGAGCATTCCCGCACCGGTCCACGAGCAACTTTTTTCGCCGCGCTCGGAATCGCGATCAATGAGGGTGACGCGCCAGCCGGACTCGGCAAGACGCAGCGCGACGAGGCGTCCGAGGACGCCCGCGCCGACGACGGCAACAGATTTGGAATTCTTCGCATTCATGATTTGAGATTCTCTCTTTTAACTTTTCTACACGGTTTTCGTGGGGTAAATTCTGTTTCGTGAAAACTCTATTTGATTATCAGGTGATTTGCCGGCGCGACGACAACGGAAGCTTTGTCGCCTACGTGCCTGCACTCGAAGGCTGCCATGCCATCGGCCAGACACCCGATGAGGCGCAGCACGAACTTCAAAACGTCTTCGACATGATCGCCGAGGAATTTTCCGGGCGCGGTGTTTCAATGCCTGACGATGTTCAACTGACTGTTGCCCATGCCTGCTAAGGCAAAGGAACTCATGCGGGCCGCAGATAAACTCGGCTTCGTGCTCGCACGGCAGAAAGGCAGTCACGCGCGATGGCTCCACGCTGATGGCCGTGCCACGACAATTCCGGTTCACCCAAGTACTGAAATTGGCGGCTGGCTGTATCACAAAATTCTCCGGGAGCTTGGAACCAGCGAAGAAGAATTTCGGAAGATTCGTTGAGTCACAGATTGCATCATTTTGTTACGTGTAAATCTCCGCGCCCTGCTTTTTGAATTCCTCGGATTTCTCGTGCATCGCCTTTTCGATTTCGGCGGGAGCCTCGGCAGCGTCGGCCATCTCGCGAACATCCTCGCTGATTTTCATCGAGCAGAATTTCGGACCGCACATCGAACAGAAATGCGAAGTCTTCGCGCTTTCCTTAGGCAGCGTTTCGTCGTGCATGGCGATTGCGGATTCGGGATCGAGCGAAAGATTGAACTGGTCCTGCCAGCGGAATTCGAATCGCGCCTTCGAGATCGCGTTGTCGTGCATTTGCGCGCCGGGAAATCCCTTCGCGAGATCGGCGGCGTGCGCGGCGATTTTGTAGGCGATGACACCGGCTTTCACGTCGTCGCGATTCGGCAGGCCGAGATGTTCCTTCGGCGTGACGTAGCAAAGCATCGCGCAGCCCTGCCAGCCGATGATCGCCGCGCCGATGGCGCTGGTGATGTGATCGTATCCTGGAGCGATGTCGGTGGTCAGCGGGCCGAGCGTGTAGAACGGCGCTTCGTGGCAGCACTCGCGTTCCCATTCCATATTCGCCGCGATGGTCTGCATCGAAACGTGGCCGGGGCCTTCGATCATGACTTGCGCGTCGTACTCCCACGCAATCTTCGTGAGTTCGCCGAGCGTTTCGAGTTCACCGAGCTGCGCCTGGTCGTTCGCGTCGGCAATCGCGCCGGGGCGGAGGCCGTCGCCGAGCGAAAACGCGACGTCGTAGGTTTTCATGATTTCGCAAATCTCGCGGTAGTGCGTGTAGAGAAAACTCTCCTGGTGATGCGCGAGGCACCACTTCGCCATGATCGAACCACCGCGGCTCACGATGCCGCACGCGCGGCGGGCGGTGAGCGGGACGTAGCGGAGCAGAACGCCGGCGTGGATCGTGAAATAATCAACGCCCTGCTCAGCCTGCTCGATGAGCGTGTCGCGGAAAATTTCCCACGTGAGTTCTTCGGGAACGTCGCCGACTTTTTTCAGCGCCTGATAAATCGGAACGGTTCCGATTGGGACGGACGAATTGCGGATGATCCACTCGCGAGTGTCGTGAATGTTTTTTCCGGTCGAAAGATCCATAACCGTGTCGGCGCCCCACAGCGTGGACCAACGCATTTTTTCGACTTCTTCCTCGATCGTCGAAGCGAGCGCGGAATTGCCGATGTTCGCGTTGATCTTCACGCGGAAATTCCGGCCGATGATCATCGGCTCGGTTTCGGGATGATTAATGTTTGCCGGAATAATCGCGCGGCCCGCGGCGACTTCATCGCGCACGAATTCGGGCGTGATGAATTTCGGAAGCTTGCCGCTCCAGCCGCGGCCTGGATGCTGGTGGTTCGGAACGTTCGTCGGCCCCAGCTGACCTTCGCCGCGCGGGCCTTTGATTCCAGTCGCCGATTTGTAGGCTGTTTCCGCGGCGGCATCGCGTCCGAGATTTTCGCGGATGGCGATGAATTCCATTTCGGGCGTGATGATTCCTTTTTTTGCGTAGTGCATTTGCGAAACGTTCGCGCCCGGTTTCGCGCGACGCTTCGCGCGCACGAGTCCGGGGAACGGTTCGCGGTCACCGGTTCCGCGAACGCCATCGTCGCCGGCAACGAAGCCGCGCTCGGGACAAATTTCCGTATCGCCGCGCGCTTCGATCCAATTTTGCCGAAGCGGAATCAGACCCGTGCGGACGTCGGGATTCTGATCCGGGTCGGTCCACGGTCCGCTCGGATCATAAACGATGACGGGCGGATTCTCGATGGTTGCGCCGCGCGCCGTGTGCGTTGGCGACAGCGTGATTTCGCGGAACGGAACGCGCACGCCGGGTTGCGAACCGTTGACGAAAACTTTTTTCGAGTTCGGAAAATGCGAACCGTAACCGCTCATGTTTGAATTCCCTGTTTGCCCAATTTTCTGCGCGGGCTGTTTGCCAGGGAATTTTGGAAAGCCGGAGGCCGGCTCGCTTTCCCTACGCAGGCATGACCCGTACAGGTTCGAAGGGTTTTTTCTCAGCCCCGCACCGGCGGGGCACCCCTAGCGAATGTGTAGAGCATAGACTCGTACCGCGCCGCGTCAAGGGTCGAAAGGATCCTCGTGGGTTCCAATCATTGGAAGTTGCGTAGCGGTCAATTTCCAATTGGGCCGTGCAGCAAATTTCCCTTGGGTGCCCGGGGGACTCGAAACTCCACGACCTTTCGATCTACGGATTGCGGCTCGGTGATTGCGCAACTCTCCAATGGAGCGAGGTGGATCTCATCAGCGGGATCATCCTCCGCATTCCTAACAAGACCGCACGCAGAAATCCAAAACCTGTCATCGTTCCCATTCATGGCGTGCTCCGTTCCATCCTTGCCGATACGACGAAGGCAAAACGGGCGGGATTTGTTTTGCCTGAGACGGCGAAGGAATATGCCAGCCGTCCGGACAACATCGCACGTGCGCTTAAGGCGCACTTTACGGTCAACGCCATCACAGCGACGGCGGGAAAATCGGATGACCGCGTACGCGCGGCCGTGGACGTCGGATTCCACAGCTTGCGGCACACCTTCGTTTCGCTCTGCCGCGAGGCCGATGCCCCTCTCGCCGTAGTTGAAGCCATCGTCGGCCATTCCAATCCGGCCATGACCCGGCACTACACCCACGTCTCGGAGCAGGCCGCGGTC
>CAIVKH010000341.1 GCA_903906425.1 uncultured bacterium | reverse complement strand
TACGCGGATCAGGTGCCAGTGTGGGGTAATTTGTGCCCCTTGAGGTCGCGCAGCATCATGTTTCGGTAGGCCCGAAAACCGGTGAGGATTCATGCACGCGCGTTCATGACATAGAATCACCTTTTTTCGGGGATGGGTGGCCCAGGCAGGTCATCAGTACTCGCGCGTGAGAGGGGCGAGTCTCCGTCTTTCATTTCCAATTTCAGAGAACAGATCTCACGTCATTTAGTTCCATCCCTGTGGGTTAACATATACACATTCATGTATTTCATAGAAAATAGGGCGATTAGCGGCTGTATGCATTACACATAGAGCATCAACGTGTTGACTCATAATGATGCATCAGCGTGCGAGGTGGCGATGCTCTGTCGGGATTTGCTGAGCAGTCTGTCTCATGCATGGAAACCGGTCCAGACCACCTCTGGACGGGCATGCTGTCCCACACTCTCCCGATCCAAATCGCGACCAATACGGCGACCGCATGGATATTGAGGAAAATGCGTATTACAGGTGTATTCTCATTTTTGCCAAGATGGGCAACCCGAGGTGGCAGTCTTCTCCGGATCCAAATCGACACCAATACGGCGACCGCATGGATATTGAGGAAAATGATCATCTCGCCTGCGCCTATTTGACAGCTTTGCCCATTTTCCGCTGTCCCGGTCACTAGTGGCAGCTTTTCCGGCCTTGATCATGCGGGCGATGGGTACCAAATTCATGTCACAAACAGGAAGCTCTGGAGACCTGCAGGCCTACCCGATACATGCCTCCTCCGGCTCATCGGCAGACCGGATCGGCGGAGATGTCCGGCATCCGATGTTGCATTGTTCTCCACAGCGTCATCCTCCTGTTCTCCATCATTATCCCGTGATTGAAATCGGGTGTGATGCGCGAGGCCTCCCTGTATTGATTGAAATCCGCCTTAGATGCAGGTGCTCAAAAAAGGATTATCCACTGGCGGCGCTGGATACTCGCCAGCCAGAGGGGTGTGTGACTGCTCATCATCTTGTATTTTAGCGTATTACAAAACGGATGACGGGATGACGGCATGTTTTGTATTTCCTGTAAGAAAAGAGAAAAATGAGAGTAAGACTGAATAACACCGCAGTTATTGATATCCAATCGTTCAGTCTCCTCAGATAAGTTAAACAACCCGTCATGGCGTCATCGCTGCCACAAAGCAGCAGTCTGCTGTTTAACTCCAGCTAATAGACGAACACCTCGTCACTGTTCAGCGCCATCCGGTGCATGACCCTCGGCGTACAGAATCCATTTGCGCTGATCGGACTTCCGCGCATTATGGACACGTCCGGCATGATTTTTCGCCAATCTCGCCAAATATGTTCCTGCGGCAGTGTTGAATGTGAACAGACGCCTTGCCTCATTCCGTACACTGGAAGAGTCACGCAACAGTCTGCCCTCCAACTCCTCTGCTGTGCCTTCCCATTTTGCTGTATCCCCCTTGCCGAATATCTCTTTGTCGATAAGCATCAGCAGGCGGTATTCCGGCGTAAGGGCGTCAATAGCCTCCAAAATCGCCGGATGGTGGTAGTGAGTAATACCATAACGTTCGCCTCGTAGTTCGGCCGGAATCTCCCACTTCGCCAAGAAATACAGGAATGCCGGGATCTCCGCCGTCAGACATCTCCAGAATGCGGTTCGCTGCCCGTACGTGGCCGTAGGCATGGGCATGGGTTTCTTGTTTCCGCGAAGAATGATTATCTTGTCCTCAAGGGACGTATCCAGCGGCGGCAACACCATCAGGTTCTCTGGTTCGATGTTCAGTGTGATCGACACCCTCCAGAAGGGGCGCAGCGATACATTTCCTTTTTTGCGGCGCGCTCCGCTTTCTGTGATCGACACCCTCCAGAAGGGGCGCAGCGATACGGGTTGACGGTGCTTTGCGTGGCAGCGCTGCCCCTCATTCGCCGTGATGTTCTTGATCTGCGTACCAAATGCGCGGCGCGAGCGAATGTCGATCGATGCACACTCGTCTTCGATCATCAGGTGTTCGGCTTGGAATAGATCGGCATTAAATTGAGTCTGTCCAGTCATGAACTGATACGGTTTCGCAAAGCGCCCTCCGAGCATGCGTGTGATCAGTTGTTGCAGTAAGGACTTCCCGCAGTCATGTGGCCCGGCGATGGCCAGCGCCTGTCCCGGACGGAGTTGCCCGGAGCGCAGGGATTCCACGGCCATTTTCGACCAGCCGAAGAAATAGGGCCGCTGGTCACATTGTTCGTCGAACAGGAGATTCTCAATCAACTTTGTCAGCGTCGGCCACTCACCCGGCGCCGGGTCAATAAACTGTGGTGATTGTGTCACCAGAACCCGCGTTGACCCTATCTCAAGAAATCCTTCGCAATAGCCGGCAAGCGGCGCGCTGTAGTCCACATCCCGGCGATCGCGGATGTTCAGCAAGAACGTATCCGCCGGAGAAAGACTCTCATTCACTTGTACGCTGGTGCGATAGCCGGCATCGCGCAGATTCTTCTTCACCTGCGCCTCGGTAAGGGACAGCCACGCGCCACGCCCGTTCTTCAGCAAGAATTCTTTTCGTGGCGCATCGTAATACATATCAAAAGCCGGGAGATCCGCAGCTGGCCCGGTTGCTCCGCGCGGGTTGGCCGGGCCACCATTGGCACCACCACAGGCTGGCCGCGGTCTGTAGCCGTTCTTCTTGGCCTCGGCGAACAGAGTAGCAATCGTGATGCCGCCATCCTGCTTGAAGCTCTTCCATTTCTTGGCTGGTTCCCCTTCCACGTATTTGGCCTTCGATTTTTGACTCCAATCATCCCACAGCTTCAATCCCTCATCCTTGTCCCAGCTGTGAAGAGCCATGCCGATTTCCAACCAGGTGAAATAGTCGCAATCCGCCGGGATATGGTTGAGTGCAATGCCGATTTCATTGGCAGAAGGCCTATTACGAGGTTGTTCACCAGGTGACCCGGGCTGATCGGCATCGCCCTCGGACGACGACGCTCTATCAAGCCACCGCAGCACCAGATCCCCCGGCCACACAATCTGATTAAACTCGATTTCGATAGGTGGCACTCGATTGAGATAGCGGTACGCCGTGGGCTCCGTTTCGCCTTTCTTCGTGTCGATCGCCTCCCCGTGGATCATCGTGCATCCGCCGTTGTCCCGCCACTCACCCCAGTCCACGTCGGTTTTCGTCTCGATGTAATACGTCTTGCGGGGCCGCTCACCGCGAATTCGCACCCAGGCATTAAATCCACTAACGCGCTTGGTGCGAAGCGTGTCACGTAGCCTGGGGTTCAACTTCAGGAACTCCTCGGCAAACACGTCATCGTCTACATCGATAGTGCAAAGACCGCCGCTGACATCGCCGAGCGACACGGCGATGTTCTCGCCATAGAGCGACTTTCGATAATCGGGATCGGCCATTTTCTCGATTGTGAATCGCGACCATTCATTATCACGAGATCCTTTCTTGGGATATGGAACCGACAGCAGCACGACATCGTTGCCGAGAAGCTCAATGAGGTTGGCAACGATGTCGCCAGCATCCGACTGCTTCGCCTCTGAAGTCGTCTCGGCCTGCTCCGGGGGATTGGCATCGGGCATCGCCGCAGGAACGTCGTCGCCCTGATCGTCGCACTGTTCTGCCAAGTCGTCATCATACTCAGGCTGGTCGCCGGGGTGGTCAAAGAATCGGGCGAACTCGTCAGGCTTGTTGCGCTCTTCTTTGTAGGAGCCGATTCCCGGTCGTACCGCTGTCTGATGGGAAATGGTGTCACTGGGTGGCGTCACGGTCTGCTGACTCATCTCCTCGTCCAGGGATTCAGGTTTCATGCCCGCTGCTCCTCCGCCGCTGGCGATGCAGTGAACAATTTCTGTTTAGCGGACGGTCCAGAAATCTGCCGGTGGTGACCGTGAATGGTGCTCCGCACTTCTTGCAGCGGCCTTCCCATGTGATTATGACAGATGGCTGGCCAGCCTGGTTGACATGAGGCCTATGACTAACATACACGTATCTATACTTCTTCTGAGTTAATGATTTGGGAATGTTGTTCAAGTCCATCAGATAGCCCGGTATCTCGCAAGTTTTCACGTCTATTTCGACACCCCGCTCCTTGAGGCCCCGGAAAAACCCCGTGGCGAAGGCGCCGATCTGAGCATCTGGGAGCTTTCCGACTAGCTGCATGAAAGGAATATCGGACGGTTGGCTAAGCTGCTTCCAACGTTGGAATTGTTGAAGAGGAGCTATCGACAGTTTATACAATAGGAACAGTTCATTCTCCGTTGGGGATTCCGATAACTTCTTGCTCAACTTGTACCCGAGATCCTCAAATTGAGTCTGATTCGGTAAGTTAACTATGCTCGGTTCCTTCTCGTAAATCGCTGTGCATTCCATCTCAGTCCACTTCACGAGATCATGTGTTGCCGGATTGTCACATGGCTCAATACCCGCTGTAACGGTCGCGACGACCCCGGTCGTCGTAGCTGCTTCTATTTTTTCATTCATCTCGAACTTCTTTCTGCGGCGTATGGCCGCTTTTGATTTTTTGCTCTTGTTGGCTGGCGTTCCTGCCATCCGGCAGGCGCACTGCTGTCAAGTTGTTGTTGCCCATAGCCCCGTCGAAGGCAGGAGATCTGTCGAAGACGTTTAGGGCCACGGCGGTAAATCTTGTTGGATTCCGTTTTCATGGTCGGGGGATCAATCACTCTGGCATTCATGTCGCGACCTCCGCGGGGGAACTTCCGGGCCACTCGCTGATGCGGCCCCAACACCTGTGCAGCCATGCCGTATGGGCATCCCAATCGGGAATGACTTTCCGAGCTGCTGCAGATTCAAGCAGCTCCTGGTCAGGCCACAGGTGAAGCCGATCTGCGACCCCGGTCTCGATGGCGATCCGTTCCGCGCCCTTGAGCACGCGCATCGCATAGAGCACCGTTTCCCCGGCAGACTTAAAGGCATCCAGCTTCGGCGTGATGCCCGTGCCCGCGAAGCCGGCGCGTATACGTTCTATGTTCCCGGCCCGCACATGCAGCGGTTCGAGGAATATGGTCATCCCCCCAGCGTCACCGACCGCGGTCATCACCTCACGCAACTCGTCGTCGGTCACATCGGGATAAACCGGTGCGACGGCGACGAACGTGGCCAGGCCGGCGGCCCGCGCCTGCGCAAGCATTTCCAACCGCGCACGCGGCGGCGTTGCCCGCGGTTCATAGGCCCGCACCAGTTCGTGGTTCAAACACGGGAGGCTTGTTCCAAACATGAGGCGCTGGCCGAATGACCGGAACAACTCCACGAAGCCCGGACGCATGGCGTAGTTCGAACGTGTCAGGACGCGGACATTTAGATCCGAGCGGTCACGAATCAATTCGAGTGCCTGCGTCAGTGTCGCGTCCCGGTAGGCCAGCAATTCCGCCTGACGGGTGCGGTCGGGATGACATACCGGGGCGAAGGCGTCGGTCGTGGTGGAGACCATCACCGCCCGATGGCCGCCGTGTAGAAGCTTCTCGGCCGGGTAGTATTTTGCAGCCTTCAATGAAGCCAGGAACTCCTTGGCCCTAAACGGGCGTAGAAGTTGATACCGGCCCCACTCGCAATCCGGATCGACGACAGCGTAACGCGCAAGGAACCTTCTCAACTTGCGCGCAGAAACCTCAGGCACGTAACACGCCGGACACCCATGCGAACAGCCGACATGGTTGTTGAGCGTGAAATCGGCAAGTGATTTGTGCTTGAAACGAGTGATGCTGATAGCAAGTGGATGATTCCACATATCACAGATCGGAGCCCGATTCATCAGCACAGTGGCCTCCGGCGCCGAGAGCGTGCTGCACACTAACGTTTCCGTCTTCATGCGGCCTCCCGGTGATCGGCGACCGTGGTTGCTCCAATCATTTGCAGCAGCTCACGAATCTTGGCTGCCCAGTCTTGGTGACCAGCCTTAGTCATGTCTGCGGCAAGGTCCTCAAGCAGCAGCACCCAGTCGCCCATCAGGGATATGTGCGCTGCCGGTGGCTGGTTCTGTGGAATGGTGGACGCCGGTGCTGTCACATCCTGCGCTGACGGGCCGGGGGGAACTGTCTCGACGCCGATCTCCTCGTCCCCGCCACCGTCTGCCGGCGCTACTGGTGACTCCGTCTGAGACGCCGGCACCTCTTGTTCCTTGACGCCCGGCGCCTCGATTGCCGGACATGGCAACTCGCGTACGCCTGTCGTGTCGGTAATGGGATCCTTTTGACGCTTACCCGACGGACCAAGTTCCTCTTTGAGCTTCGCGACGGACCACTCCTCCCGCGCCGCGAGCTCGCAAACGCGCAGGACCGTGGCGGGCAACGTGCCGTCGGGCGCCACCCGGCTGCTGACCGCCCGCCAGTGGCTAAACGTGATGGCGGGATTTGCATTGCGCGTCGCCCGCAATTCTTTCTGCCACGCCTCCGGAATTTGTTCCCAACATTCGGCGAGGCAGCACAAATCGGAAACGATCCGCCGCTCAATATGCAATTCATCACCGATCTGCTGCTGGGTGAAATTTCCCTTCTTCACTTGCGCTTTGATCAGAAAAGCGAGTTCGGCGGGCGTCGCATCATCGCGATCAGAATTTTCCGCGTTCGAAATGGCCAGGAGCCGTTTGTCGTCTGCGGGAATGTCGATCACGACATATTCATCAGCCTCCAACCGGCTATCAGGGCGAATCTGTTTCAACGCCTCAATGCGGCCGGCCCCGGAAACGATCACAAACTTGTGTATAGAACCGGGCTGGCGCGCCAGTATCACTGGATGCAATTGACCACACACGCGTACGCTCGCCACCAGACGGTTGACTCGGTGTTTGTCCGGAGGAAACTTGCAACTGCGGTTAAACTCGCTGATCACGAGGTCATTTAGCAATGGATGCACATCGGGTTGCCGCAACGTCACGCGGATATTGTTCTGCGGCTTCATCCCGGCAGCGTTTCCCGCGGCTGTCGCTTGAAATGCCATTTGAGTGGCATTTTCAACATCCTCGTTATTAGCGTGCTGTGTAACTGCTTTGGACGTGGACCCATCCTGCGCCCACACATTTGCCGCCACGTCTTGCGTCTTCGGCAGCAGCAGACTGTCGAGTTGAGCGTCCTGCACGTGGGGATGAACGCCCGCGCAAACATCCTTCACATTACTGGTCCTACTCATGCTGCATACCCTCCGTACAACTGGGTGAAGTGTTTTTGGATAATGTGACCGCAGGCTTGTTGTGCTGCCCGGCGTTGGCCGGCTTCAGCAATACCTCCGCGTGACACGGCGTGCCCGACTTGCACCAGCAGGCCAGATTCTTTCCTTGTAACTCGCCGATGCGTTCCTTGATGCGCTTGGCGTAGTTCATCTGCACTTCGATGGACGGCACGCCCGATTTGCAGAGCCTGCCAGCGCACATGCCTTCAAATTTCTGGATACATTCCAGCTGGCTGCCGTGCTCGCCGACCACGAAGGGATTGCCCCACTTGGTCGATTGATCGACCTTCACGGTGTTTGGCGGTATGCGAGAGCCCTTTGTACGCTTCAATTGAACGCGCTGTGGGGAAGCCCCGATGGGCGCATCTGCCTTGCCAGATGTCACACCGTATCCTAGTGCCTGTTCCTTAGTGATTGCTTCCTTTGCCCTCGCATGTGACACACTTGGTGTACCGGTGTGGTTGACGAACGACTCTGCACTTGTGCCAGTTCCGTTCGTGTCGTCAGCCATAGTGGCATGACGTATTAATTGAGGCTTAGTGGCCTCATTTATGTGGTTTTTCATTTCTAGCTCCCGGCAGTAACTGCCGTATTTTTTCTTGCACCCCGGCAGGCGTGGGCCATTAGTGGCCACAAACCCGTCCGCCGATAAATTGCTGATGCTCTCACACAGCCAATGCGCCGCGTGACCGCCGTCCGCATAGCTAGACATGTGTGTTGAGAACATGTGGATCACATTCATCGACGCAAACTTCTCATGGAACAAAGGAGGCCACCCGGCACACTTGTAGAAAAGGCTGCTCATGTCGTACTCCGTGTGCGTCGACTCTGTCTGAGATCCCGTGCGTGTTTTTTGAAAGCGTCGCTACTCAGATAGGCCACAACTTCAGATGCGCGAAAACGGGGGCGGCCAGCAAGATTGTGCTTGGGAACATGCCATCGCCACAGTGTTGATGGATGAAAATTTAGCATTCTTGCCAATTGCTTCAGAGTCAGATATGGTTCGAGTTCCCTTGGGGCGGAAATATCTGTGACTGTCTGATCCTCAAGGAACGCTATGGCGCGTTCCTGTCTTAGCTCAGACGAGTTCGCGAGAGCTGCCAATAATCTTTTTGTCGGACTGTCTGTCATTCTACACCTCAGATACGTTCTTAGTCCTTGGTGGGAAGACAGGCTTCCCAGGTTGGGAAATGTGGGTTCCCAACCTAGAGCAGATTACTGTAACCACATGGAGTGCCTACTGGTACAGATGGAACGAAAATGCTCTTGATGGATCTTCGCAAAAGAATCTTGGCGTCCTACGACGTGCGCGAATTCACGCCTTGGCGGCGATGAATCTCATATATAGAAAAGACGCTACAGCTACGATCAAGACTAGCAGGACGTAGCGGTAACGCGGGAACGGAGGTAATGCCACCAGGCGGTGGCGGACTTCAGGTCTCTGGTATTTGTGGACGAATCGACCGCCAAAACCAACATGACGCGTTGAGTGGACGAACGCCCTGCGGCGAGCGTGTCCACGACATCGCCCCGGCAGGTCAATGGCTCACCACAACCATGATCTGCTCGGTCCGGCTGGATGAACCCACCGCGTGCATCAGCATCGAAGAGGCCACCATGGCGGATGCGTTTCAGGCCTAACTGTGGTACGTGCTGGTCCCGACGCTTAGGTCCGGCGACGTCGTGCTCGACGATCTCTCCGCGCACAAGAACCCCGAAACCGAAGACTTAAGCATAGCGGGTGTTAGCCTTCGATTTCTTCAGTATTCGCCGGACTTCAACCCGATTGAAAAATGTGGAGCAATCTGAAAGAGACATAGCGAGACGCCAAGGCCGGCACAGAAGAAGTCCTCAGTAATGCGATCGCATGCGCCACGACCTCTGTCATGCTGTCCGATGCAATGGGCTGAATTGCCGAGAGTGGCTACAGCCTTAATTAATCTGCACTAGCGCAGACGATCGCTAGTCCCATTTGATATTTGTGCGAGGGTTGTAAAATATCTCATATCCGAGATCTACGGACAGTTGTAAATGTTCGGAAAACTTCTGACCTGCAATACCGCACTTGTGAAGATTGCGGTAAACAAGGCGGATTGCTTTGCAGACCGTACTGCGTGCTCGCTCACCGTCGTCGTTCACTTCGCGCTTTATGCGGTCACATTCTTTTGAAAGCACTTCAATCTCATGTACACATTCATTCGCAGATACTTGATCTTCCTTTTCACGAAACATATCTAAATCGGCATTCAGCTTTGCGATTTTGGTATTGATGTTCGCCAGCGACGCGGATCTGCTGCCATCCTTAATCTTGCGCCGCTGCCGGTGGCCGTTCATTTCTGGAAATGCTTGGACCTCCAAATCAATCACGTGAATCTGCTGGTTCGGATGGTGCAGGAGGTATTCCAGATATGACGCACCTTTGCTGTGTGGCAGAAAGAATTCTCTCGAGTTATCAAACACAACGCGCCACACACCGCCAACTTTCTCGAAAACATATGGTTTAGACTCATCAACGGTATGATGTTTGCATGAAAGTTGTTTCGAAGTTAAGCTGGACCTCCAGTGTCCGTGACTGTCAATGGAGAAAAATTCGGCGAGTGCATAATACCGACAGCCGTTGTTAGTTAGTTTCCGCCCCGAAACTGATGAAAGATAAGTATTGGTCGGCGTGAGCAGGGAAAAAGGTTTCTCGTAGGATAATAAAAGCTGGTCGATCGCAGAGGCAGTATCCATTTCAGACTTGGGTATAGCGATAAAGACTGAAACGTCTTCATCAGTCCGGCCAAGCCTCCACACCATGGGAGTAGTCGCAATATGTTTCATCCACGAAGAAATTGGAAGTACTGACCCTATATGCTGAAATAAACTGGTGTAATTGAAATAAATCTGCAGACCTTCGGAATGCCCGACTAAACAAAATGGGCGTCTGCCTCTCATATTCTTTGTATCCACATAAAACTTCCGGACAATCTGTTGGGTTGTATTCGGAGTTTGTTCCGGGCTCTCAAGAAACTGCCACAGTATTTCCAGGTATGTTCGCATTTGAGTTCCGATCACTTAATCAGATAGCACTTTCCGATAGGAGGGAACGCAAACCCAGCCACCGGTGGGTATGGTGATGGGCGAATTCTCGATGCCGCTGCACGCAAAAGCTGCGTGATATTGAAATGCGGCGAATCCGTGCGCTTGATCGAAGGACCCGGCACCAATGGTGCGGACGCAAAGCCGCAAGGCGGCGCGCGTGGTCGCGATCTATTTCCCCATGCCCATTGCGGCGATGACGGTCTTGGTATTTCGGCAGCGGGCATGCTCTGTCGCTTCTTGCCGTGCATCTTGAGTTGGCGATTGGACAGGGCACTTGTTCCGGGATGAGCGTGTCGAGGCGATCGAGCAGACCGAGTGCACGTCATACGCTGATGAAACCTGAACTCCGTGGTGCCACTAGACCTGATTCCAGACGGCTCCGCAGTGCACTTTGAAACTTCGGCTTTTTGAGTCAGACCGGCCTGCGTCAGATTCCCGTCGAACCGCGCTCGGTGAAGCCGTCCGCCCAACTCGGCAAGAATCGCCTGATCCGTTGTTCCATTGGCTAGATTCACAATGCGTCACTTGTGGCAAATGATGCCTAAATCGTCAATTTATTCGTCCCATCAGATGACTTGGATGTGATTTCTTCCAAGGCTTGAAAAAATGGGCGAGCAAAACGTCCAATGTAAATTCACGCTGCCATTTTCTCTATGAGTTTTCGAAGCGCCGCGAGCGACTTCATCGCCGATGTCGGTTTCGCAGTGTCGACGATTTTGAGCATCTGTTGTTTGAGTGGTTTCTCTTTCCCTTGGATGAGCAGATGCGGCATGGCGTTCTCGATGGTGGAACGGAACGCCTCGCGGCCCGGTTGGAAATAGTGTTTCAAAACGATGTCGGCGGTGGCGTGGCCAGTGACTTTCCGCACGATTTCGAGCGGCACGCCAGCGGTGAGGGCGAGCGTGACCCACGTTACGCGGAAGCTGTGGAAGTCGCGGACACTGGCGCGACGAAGCCCGGTGGTGCGCTCGGCATGGATGTCGCCGCGTGTCGCGTCGGAATCGCGGACGGCGGGCTTCGTCTTGGATTTGTCTTTGGCAGCACCCTCCCCAACGTCCTTGAATCCTGCGGCTGCGAAAACTTTTCGGACACGCCATGTGATGCCGTCGGGATTCTCCTGGTACATGCGTGCCTGCTCCGGGAACACGAACGCTTCCTGCGTGCGCGGACGGCGGGAAAGGAGATCGAAGAGCATCGGAAAAATCGGAATGCTCACCGTCTGGCCCGTCTTCGCCGTCTTCACGGTGATGAATCGCTTTGTGAGATCAACATCCTTCCATCGGAGCAGGCAGCAATCGCCGCGTCGCATGGCCGTACAGATTCCGGTGGCGATGATCGGCTCGATGAAATCATCCGTCTTCGCGGCCTCGACGATCAGATTCAATTCCTCGGCATTGAACGGCTGCCGGAATACCGTTTCCGTATCGCGTGTCGGGATGTCACTGAACGGATTGATGCTGCCCTGCGGGAGCAGGTGCGTGCAGGCGGCGCGCAATAGGATGAGCGAATCGTTCCATGTCTTCGCGGTGACGCCGCGGGCCGCTTCCGTTGCCATGAAATCAACGGCGTGCTTTCTCGTGACGTTGGCGAACTCGGTCGCTTGCGGATTTTGCTGGCGGATGAATTTCGTGAAACGGGTCAGGATTGATTTGCACTGTTCGGCGTATCGCGCGTTGATTGGACGACGGCGCGGTCGTTTGATCCATGCTTCGGGAAGTTCGTCAAGCGGCACGGTGCGGATCGTTTCGCCGGTTTTGAGTTCGTAGATTTTTTCCATGATGCGTTCCGCGCCAACATTGCTATGGGCTTCGTCAACGAGTTCCTTAAGCGCGGCGGCGGCGCGGATACGCGACGCTTCAAAAGTCGCATCGCCACTGTCCTTGAGCGAGCGGCTTGCGGGCGGGTTCCCCTTGATCGGGATGCCCAGATTTGTAGCGTGCCGGCGTCCATTGTGCATGTACGCCCCGTACCAGTTGCCGCGCCACGACCCGTCTCTGTTGTATCGAATTTCCAGCGGCATGATGTATTCTCCTCGTTATGCAATGCTCGGCGATGGTGTGCAACGGAGGGCTTCTATTTAGAGGCAGAATACAAACACATTAACAAACACACAAGTGTTTTTTGAGGTCTCATGCTAATAAATACAGCAAATGTGGCATCACAACGTCAGGCTCATAACCTGAAGGTCCTTGGTTCAAATCCAAGCCCCGCTACCAATTTGAAATGAAAGAACCCCTGAAATTCAGGGGTTCTTTCATTTTCAGCCCAGACCACGTCGCCACGGACACGGGCCACAGCCGCGGGTTTTCATCTGGCGATGGTTTCGAACGTCAGTTTTACAGGGCCGCGTCCCGCCGCCGCCGCGGAGAATTCGCACGCAATCAGGCGCCACGGCGGGCGCTGATTCTCAACGTATTCAACGAGGCGACCAGTGTCGGAGAGGCTGGCGTTGTCGAATGCGATGGTGATTTGTTTCCGCGACCAGCCGCCAGTCAGCGGCTCCGCGTTCAGTTCTTCGATCACCGGTTTTATATCGGGCAGAATCTTTCCTGCCGCAGCCTCGAAGTCAGGCGGACCATGCGCAGCCATCGATTCCATGAGCGCGAGGGCCGCGCGGTCGTTTGTGGCGCGATCACGTAGTCCGCAAAGCTGGTGCAATGTTTCAGCGCGAGTGCGATGGATATTCTCGGACTCGGCGATCTGCCGGAACGTGTAAGCCGAAAGCGAAAGTCCGATGGCGCCGAGCACAACCGCGATGACGGCAAGGATGTTCTGTCGCGGCGCGATCATCGCCGGCCCTCCAGCACGATCACCGCATCGCGCTTCGATGATTGAATCTTCCAGCCTGCTATCCGGAGTGCGGGCGCAAGCCGGTCTGCTGCGTCCGCATTTGCCGCGGCCACGTCGAGGCGCAATGAGTCGGCCTTGAGGGATACCTGAGAAACAGCCGCGGCGTTCGCATGGCAGAGCGCGAGGATGTCGGCAAGCTGTTTGCTCGTCGATGGCGCGAGCATCCGTTGAAATGGCAGCAGTGCAGCCGTCTTCTCATCGAGAGCGCGGCGGACAACGAGGACTTCCTGACCGCGTGGCGCAGGCGAACCGGAAAGCTCGGACGCCAAACGCTGGATTTCAATTTGCACGGTTTCGTTGCGTCTCGATGCGAAAATCAGAACGGCGATATTGACCGCGATCAGCAGCGCAGACGCGACGATGGCCGTCACAGCGGCGCGCGTGGATGCCGCGAATTCACGACGTCGAGCGGCGGGATGCTCCATCTGGCCGGTTCGCAGATTGCAGGCGGTGTCGTCCTCTTCGAGCGCGCGGGCCGCGAGTGCCCGTGCGAGAAACGCCGTCGGGTCGTCGGCGACGCGCACAGAGGAAATCTTCAGTTCATCGGCCAGCGATTTCACGCGAACGGCATCGGAGGCACCCGTGCCGCTCATGATCCATTCCGTCCGAGGAGAAATCACGAGCGCGGTCTGCGCCTGCAACCACGACTGGATGCGCGCCGCAATCTCCGCGGGCGGCGCGCCGGTTCCGCTCATCCGCGAACTGTGCGCGCCGATCAGATTCCCGGCGGAGCCAAATACGAGCGTCGTGTGCGCGGGCCCGAGATGAATCTGTATACGCCCGGCGGCGTCCGGCTTTTTCATTTCGCGCTGAGCCTGACGCCAGAGGGCGAGGCCTTCATGATCGAGAAAGACCGGATCGGCACCGGCCTCGGCGAACCGCTGCAAAGAATGCTGCACATCTTCATGACGCGCTGCGACGGCAAGCACGTCGAGTCCGCCAGTTGCGTTTGGGGCCGCGCTGGTAAAAACATGGGCGCACTGTTCGAGCGGAAAAGGGAGTTGTACGTCGAGCAGCGACGGCAGAACCTTCAATGCGCGTTCGAGACGGGAAAACGGCGCCGCAATGCGACGGAGTACTGATTCATGGCTCGCGAGGGAGGCGGCAGATGAGGCGCGGCCGCCATTGACGTCTGTTGCGATTTGCCGACGCAGCGCCTCGGGAATTCCGGCGGTCTCTTTTGATACAAGCGTCTCGTAGCCGGCGCGACCGCTGGCACGGACGATCACGGCGTGACGGTCCGAGATGTCAATGCCGTAGGCGCTCTTGAAGCGATGTCTCATCGTGGCGTGATTCGGGATTCACAATGGAGGTCGCGGAGCATCAGAACATCCATTGCGCAACGTCGACGCGGCCTTCGGCATCGCGATGGGCGATGGCACGGATGTGCGCAGCCGCACCTTCAGCAAAGGCGCGCGCCTCGATCCGGAAGAATTCGCTGCGCACAGCGAGGTAGGGGCTGACATGCGCGAAGAGGGCCGGCTCCATCAACTGCTGGACCGCATCAACGGTCTGGATGGGACGCATGGTTCTCATGCTGATGATCGCATTGACCAGCACATCCTGATCAATGCCAAGAATGCCGAGCAGCACATCGCGGCTGGCGGTGTTGATGTTGACGGGAATCAGTCGGTCGTGTTTGGCGGGCAGCACGGTGACGCAATCAGGAAGGCTGGCCTCGAATGTTCCATGCACCGACGCGGGCGGGCGGAGGGCAAACTGCTCGCGCTTCCAGCCGTCAATATCGAAGAGTTCGTTCCACGAGATGAGCGGGCGGTTGGGGCAGGCGTAGGGCGGATCGCGGCTGAGATAGATTTCTGATTCATGCACACCGTTGTTGTCGGCATCGATCCAGTCCTGGAGCGCGCGGATGCGATCGCCGGCGTCGAACTGGCCGCATTCATTCAGCAGATTCATCGCGATTTCATCGGCCGGAAGGACGCCCATGTCGGCGCGGCGGGCCAGGTTGTTCAGGTCAAAGAACCGGTTTTCATCCGTGACGGTGACAATGGTGTCAATGCCGGGCGGTGAGCGGGTCTCGTCGCGTCGGGCCCAGTCTTCATCGCGCGAATCGAACATCAATTCGGGATCGTCGGCGAGGCGCTGCATCGCGGTACGCGCGGCATCAGTGGCTGCGCGCACGAGGCTGGCGCGGCGCGACGCGGACTGCTGTGCGTGCAACCGCGCCCGCGAGGTGAGCTGGACTTGCAGCACGAGCGCGGTCACTGCGGCCAGGACCGCCAGCACGACGACCAGGACGGAACCGTCGTTTCGCTGCGGCACCACCTCCGGGCGCGGGCGCGTCGAATTGCGGTTGTGCTTGTAAATCGCGTCGCGACGCTGGCGGCTGGGTGACGATCGCGCCGCGAGAAAATCCGGCAGCCGAAAGAAAAGGGCGAAGAGGACGAGGTTGCCCGTGCCGACGAGCGCGAGAATTCCGCTGATATTCTGGATATTCGCGCGGCTTCCAGCCTGCTGCCGGAGGCTCAGCAGCCACACGAGGACGGCCATGCCCAACGCCAGCCAGCCGAGCGTCTGGGTCAGCGCCCGCACCGACTGCGCGAAACGATGGCGAAAGATTCTGGATTTTTTGTGCGACATCGGCGAAATTACTAACAGCGAACGGGGCGTATGCTCAATACATTATCTGCGGACCGCCCGGGGATGGCGAGGAAAGGTGTCTGGTGCTGGTGTGATGCGGGTCATAAATTTTGATTGTCACAAGTGCGGGCAGAACATTGATGCGCCCGAAGGCATGGCCGGATTGATTGTCGAATGTCCGTCCTGCAACGGCGTCATACGCATCCCCAAGGCAAGCTCCGGCGATTCCACGGCCAACGTCCGCCATGACAGTGAGAAGCTCAAGAGCTCCACCATCCGCATCCAGCTGCCCGCCGACAAGGTCGCCGAGCGCCGCAAGAAATCCGATACGGAAAAACTCGGCGGCTGATCGCCCGCGACACCGCGCGAACCCGGCATTTCCAATGATTGGAAGTTTCGGGGTCCGCCATTTCCAATCATTGGAAACCTCCGGACTTTGTTGCCGTCCGCCGCCGTTCCGGGCACTATCCGCCACCTTGCAGTCAGCTGCATCTGCCCGGCAAATGGCTTGATTGCGGAAGAATGAAAATGAGGAAATGACCATGAAGAATCAACGGCGGCTATTCCAACTTGCGGCGGCGGCCTTCGTGCTGCTGGCGGCATCGCGTGTTTCGGCGGAGCGAAGCACGATGGATTATGGATGGAAATTCCATCTCGGCGACATCCCGATGCCGGTGATCAGCGGGCATCAGGAATCGTACAACAATGCCAAGGCCGGCGCGGCGCACGCGGCGGCGGCGATGAAATATAACGACGCGGACTGGCGCCAACTCGACCTGCCGCACGACTGGGCGATCGAGCTGCCCGTGGCCCAGACGAATAATCTCGCGCAGGGTTTTCGTCAGCGCGGCTTCGGCTGGTATCGCAAGACGTTCAAGCTCGACAAGGCCGACGAAGGAAAAAACATCGAGATCCAATTCGACGGCGTCTCGACGCACTGCACGGTCTGGGTGAACGGAACCGTCGCGCATCGGAATTGGTGCGGTTACACCTCGTTTTACATCGACATCACGCCGCTCGCTCGGTTCGGCAACGAGGAAAATGTCGTCTCCGTGCGCGTGGATGCGGAGCAGCAGGAAGGCTGGTGGTACGAAGGCGCGGGAATTTATCGCCACACATGGCTGGTGAAACGCAACCCGGTTCACATCGCGACCGACGGCGTCTTCGCGAATCCCGTGAAGCAGGCGGATGGAAGCTGGACGATCCCGGTTGAAGTGACGCTCGGAAATACGGGAACCGAAACGACGGATGTTGAAGTTGAATCCACGTTGTTCGATTCGACCGGAAAGCCAGTCGCGCACGCGAAGGCGACGCAGAAGATCGCGCCGTTCGAGGAGCCGGTCGCGAAATATTCGATTGCCGTTTCATCGCCGGAGCTTTGGTCCATCGAACATCCGACGCTTTATTCTGTTCACACCGCCGCGAAGAATGGCAGCGATGTTCTCGACGAAGTCACGACGCGCTGCGGCTTCCGCACGATCCGCTTTGATCCGGACAAGGGATTCTTCCTGAATGATCAACCGGTGAAGTTGAAAGGCACGTGCAATCATCAGGACCACGCGGGCGTCGGCGTCGCGATGCCGGATTCGCTCTGGGATTTCCGCGTGCGCAGGCTCAAGGAAATGGGAGCGAACGCGAATCGCTGCTCGCACAATCCGCCAGCGAATGAATTCCTCGATGCGTGCGACCGGCTCGGCATGGTGGTCATGGACGAGAACCGCAACTTCAACACCACCGACGAATATCAGCGCCAGTTGCAGTGGCTCGTGCGCCGCGACCGCAATCATCCCAGCGTCATTTTGTGGTCCGTGTTCAACGAAGAGCCGATGCAAGGAAGCAAGCAAGGTTACGAAATGGTCCGCACGATGTCCGCACTCGTGAAGCAGCTCGACCGCACGCGCCCCGTCACCGCCGCGCAGAGCGGCGCGATGGGGAACGAGTGGAACGCGTCGAAGGCCGCGGATGTCGCGGGCTTCAACTACCAGCCCGGCGGCTACGATTCCTACCACAAGGCGAATCCCACCAAACCGATCACCAGCTCCGAAGACACCTCCGCCGTCATGACGCGCGGCGAATACACCACCGACCGCGCGCACTCGATCCTCGGTTCCTACGACACCGAGTGCCAGCCGTGGGGCCTCACGCATCACGACGCGTGGCTCCGCATCGCCGAGCGCCCATACGTCGCCGGCGGTTTCGTCTGGACCGGCTTCGACTATCACGGCGAACCGCAGCCGCTCGTCTGGCCCGCGACCGCCTCGTCATTCGGCTGCATGGATCTTTGCGGTTTCCCGAAGACCGCCTTCTATCTCCACCAGGCCGAATGGATCGAAGACCGCCCGGTCCTGCAAATCGTCCCGCACTGGAACTGGTCCGGCAAAGAAGGCAAGCCGGTCAAAGTGCTCGCGTTGAGCAACGGTGAAAAAGTACGCCTCTCTCTCAACGGAAAAGTGATCGAAGAAAAGCCGCTCGACAAATACGGCATGGTCATCTGGGAAGTTCCCTACGAAGCCGGCAAGCTCGAAGCCGTCGCCATCAAGGCCGGAAAAGAAACCGCGCGCTGCACCGTCGAGACCACCGGCGAACCCGTCGCCCTGCAACTCGTCCCCGACCGCCCCACCCTCTCCGGCGACGGCCGCGATGCCGAGCCCGTCACCGTACAGGCGGTGGACGCGCAGGGCCGCGCCGTACCCACCGCGCAGCATCTGATTTCCTTCGAGCTTACCGGCCCCGGCGCGATCATCGGCGTCGGCAACGGAAACCCGCTATGCCACGAACCCGAGAAACTGATCCCCGCCTCCTCCGTCCGCTCCACCGATCTGACCGACGGCTGGCGCTGGATGAAGGTGAAGAACTTCGCCAAGGGCAAGCCCGCCGAGATCAAGCCCGACCTCGACGACTCCTCGTGGCAGACCACCGACACGCGCGCCGCCAACGGACCGATGACCGAGAAGACCGACGCGGTATTTCGCAGGCATGTCCAACTCACCGCCGACGACCTCGCCGCCGAATCCATCCAGATCACCTTCGGCATGATTGACGACTCCGGCTGGCTCTACATCAACGGCACCAAGGCCGGCGAAGCGCACGACTGGTCCCAGGCGCACACCTTCGACCTCAAGCAACACCTCCGCACCGGCGACAACCTCATCGCCGTGGCCATCGCCAACGACAAAGCCGCCGGCGGCCTCGGCAGCGGCACAAGCCTGAAGTTCGTCACCAAGGCCCCCGCCGCCGGCTGGAAGCGCAGCCTCTACAACGGCCTCGGCCAGGTCATCCTCCAAACCGCCCGCGACGCACAGGGAACCCTGCAGCTAAAAGCCACCGCCGACGGCCTCAAGCCCGCCGAACTGACCGTGAAGGTCGAACCCGCCCACTGAGCAGAACGGCAGTTCCAATCATTGGAAAAGAAGGACCCGCAAACTTCCAATCATTGGAAGATGGACATGGCGTGCCCCCACGCCGTCTTGAGGGCCCGTTCATTAGTGGTTTCCAATCATTGGAACCCCGTGCGCCCATTGCGCCTCTTTGCGGCCTTGGTGTTCATACGTAGTTTCCAATCATTGGAACACTGCGCCCCCGCAAACCTCCAACCATTGGAAAGCATGGAGGGCGGGGTTACATCCCCGCCGCGGCCCGTTCCCACGGGCCGAAGGATCGCAGCGTGAAGGCCCGGCAGGCCGATGGATGGTAGCCGGTGG
>CAIVKH010000340.1 GCA_903906425.1 uncultured bacterium | reverse complement strand
GGTGCCGCCGCCCGACGAGGACATTGTCACGATGGCCGCGGCGGCCGCCGCGCCACTGCTGGACAATTGCGACCTGTCCACCATTGACACGCTCATCGTGGGAACCGAAGGCGGCGTTGATGAATCGAAAGCGTCGGCAATCTACGTCCACCGGCTCCTCGGTTTGCCGCGGACGACGAAGGCGTTCGAAGTCAAGCAGGCGTGCTGCGGCGCGACGTGCGGACTCAACATGGCGCTCAATCTCGTCGCACGGTTTCCGAACCGCCGTGCGCTCGTCATCGGCAGCGACATCGCGCGCTACGAACCCGGCAGCCCGGGCGAGCCGACGCAAGGTGCCGGAGCGGTCGCAATGCTGATCTCCGCGAATCCGCGTCTGCTCGCGCTCGACACGGAATGGGGAACGTTCACCGACGACGTGATGGACTTTTGGCGTCCGAGCTACCGACGCGATGCGGTCGTCGATGGAAAATATTCGATCAAGGTGTATCTCAACGCACTGGTTGAAGCGTGGCGTGAATATGCCGAGAAGAACGCGTTGCATTTCGAGGATCACGCGCGGTTCTGCTATCACCTTCCGTTCACGCGCATGGCCGAAAAGGCGCACTCGCATTTGATGAAATCGTGTGGCTTGGAAAGTGACGCGGGCATCTTGCCCGGCCAAATCACGGACAGCCTTCGTTACAATCGGATCACAGGAAACAGCTACACCGCGTCGCTCTTCATGGCTCTCGCATCGCTGCTCGACACGAGCGCCGACGATCTCACGAACAAGCGCATCGGACTTTTCAGCTACGGCTCCGGCTGCATGGCCGCGTTCTTTAGCGGCATCGTGCAACCCGGCTATCGCGATCACTTGTTCGCCGCAGAACACGCCGCGATGTTTACCGCACGGCAATCGCTCGACTTCGCTGATTATCTCGCGTGGCAGAATTTTCAGTTGCCAGAAGACGGCTCATCGCTCGAACTGCCGCGCATGTCGTCAAATCGATTTCGTCTCGCAGCGATTCGCGATCACCAGCGGATTTATGAGGTTGTGAATCAGGCCGCGATTGCGGCTTGAAAGTGAGATCGTAGTGTCGGATATTCTTTTCCACATGAGCGCCGTTGAAATTATTGCAGAGATTGAGAAGCTGCCCAAAGACGAAAGGCTGGCTGTCATTCATTTTGTGGACGCACAGCTTCGCGCGGAGGAAGACCGGCGCGACAACGAGGCGGCGGATGCGGCGCTTGCGGAATCCGGCGACAACATCCCGTGGGACGCGGCGAAGAAGCGCCTCGGCTGGGCGTGAAGCGCTACACGTTGAAAATCCGTCCCGCCGTCGAGAGGATGCTGGCCAAAATCCGCGACGAACGGCTCCAGCGCCGGATTGACGAAGCCTTCCAAAAAATTGCAGAGAATCCCCGGCGAATGGGCGCGGAGAAAATGTCGGGCCATGAGAATCGCCATCGTTTCCGCACGGGTGATTATCGGATTGTGTACGAAATCCACGACGACATCCTGCTCGTGCTCATCGTAGCCGTCGGCGACCGCAAAGACATCTACCGCTAGGCGGCGTCAACAAAGAACACGCTGCGATGTTTGCGGCGCGACAACCGCTCGACTTCGCCGATTATCTCGCGTGGCAGAATTTTCAATTGCCCGAAGACGGCTCATCACTTGAACTCCCACGCGTTTCGTCAAATCATTTCCGCCTCGCCGCGATCCGCGATCACCAGCGGATTTATGAGGTTGTGAATCAGGCCGCCATTGCGGCGTGAACAAGACTCCCCATTCCGAAGCATGACATCGCGAAGCCTCAAATATCGAATCCAACGATGTGGCCCCGTTTGATTCTAATACTTGTCAAACTCTGATTCTGAAATGTCATGTGTTGTGACATTACCATCAGGTACTGGATTCAATGTGATTTCATGCACTTTATATTCCACCTCGTACCCCGCGGCTCCAACAGATCGCGTGCTCGTATTAAAATCTAGTGGCTTATCAAATTCAGAAGCACGGCGCTTGCATGTGAATCTTTTGCTGTCGAAATCCCAATCCTCACCGACGGCAAAAAGGAGTTTGTAGTCCCCGTCTGGAAGGTTCGTGAGCTTGAAAGTATCTGTTGCCGAAATGCCAAAGTGCGCAATGCAAGTGTTGTCGCGCCGATCTATTAATTTGGCAGTTGCATCAGTACGTAGCCCGTTAATGACGGTAAGTTCTCCATTTCCATTTAGGGTTGACGTCCGAAAGAGAGTACCATTCTCGAATTTTCGGTTTTGTATTGGCGCGGCAAGTTGTGGTGCAAGGCTAGGTGCCGGCTGCGAACCGAAAGAAACTGGACTTTGCGGTTGTGCAGAACCCGAGTTGGCGACGGGTGCGAAAGCCTGCTGAGCCGAAGAGGTGTTTGGAACTGTTGTCTGCGGGACGCTTGAAATCTGTTTTAATCCTTGATCGCTGACGTAACTTGACGGAAGCGGTTTCTCGGGTCGCATAAGAATCCACGTGAACACAATGAGGATGGCGACACCTCCAACGCCAAGTGCGATTGACGCGACGATGACATTGAGCCTGTTAAAATCAGCAGACTCGTCTCTTTTGTACTGATTGTTCAATCTAGGCTTTGGATCATTCGAACTCGTGAAGCCGGGCAAGTTCTCAAGCGATGCTCCGCATTTGCCACAAACCGGCGATAGATTTGTGGCGTAGGTTCCGATGCGGTTTCGCGAACCACAGCTCGGACACATAACTATGTCGTTAACCACATTGAAATCTGCCATGTGTTATTATCCCGGCGAATTTTCCCTCTGTTTGAAACCGTGTATGGAAAGGTGAGAACTCGGGCCGTACCGCTTGGCGTGGTCACGCCAGTCTGGTCGTGCCTTTACAAAATATCTCGTCACAGAAGGCCAGTCTCCGGACGACCTTTCCGGGCTTGGTTCTAATCTGGACGAGCGAGTTCATTCAAAAATTTTGCCAACATTTGTCACTCCTTTCGTATGCGGATATTTTTGAATGCGCACTCTTTCTCAACTTACACTGCCGTACTTTCTATCAATTGTCACGCGTCAGGGCGAGACACCCTCGTTTGGTGCTTGCTGCGAACGGCTCAAATATCGAGCGCGATGACGGTGGCGATTTTGTCGGGGGATTCGGCGGGGAGCGTGATCGTGATTTGATTTTCGGCGGCGGTGGCGTCGAGTGATTTTCCGTTGGCGAGCAGTGTCGCTTTTGCGGTTTTCGCGGAAACGGGGACGGTGAGTTTGCCGTCGGTGGGCCAGTTGAAGACGTGGAGATAAAGACGTTTTGCGCCGCCTGCGAGCTGCTTTTGTGTGACGCGGCCCCATGCGGGTTTTGCGATCGGGCTGGCTTGCGTCGCGTAGATCGCCTCGCCGTTGACTTTCATCCACGCGCCGATGGCTTGCATGGATTTGATGCTTTCGTCGGGGACGCTGCCGTCGCCTTTCGGGCCGATGTTGAGCAGGTAATTGCCGCCCTTGCTGGCGATATCGATGAGATTGCGGATGAGCGTCTCGTCGGACTTCCACGCGTGGTCGTGTTCGCTGAAGCCCCACGTGGTGTTCAGCGTCATGCAGGTTTCCCAGTCAACGCCGGGCATTCCGGTGTCGGGGATGTGCTGCTCCGGCGTGACGAAGTCGCCGTATTTCGTGTCGAGCGTTGCGGCGTATCCGTCGGTGCCCATGCTTTTCCAGCCGGCCTCGGCGCTACGATAGAGCCGGTTGTTCATGATGATGCCGGGCTGTTTTTCGCGGACGAGTTTCATCAGGTCCGTTGCGTGCCACGCTTCATCGCCCTGGAAATCCTGCGCGCTGTAATCCCACCACAGCACGTCAACCGGGCCGTAGTTCGAGACGAGTTCGCCGACCTCGCCGAACAGATAATTGAGATACTTCGAATGATCGCGCGTGCCGTTCGGGTACGGTTTGCCTTTGAGAGGGTGGGGGAGCTGTTTCGACTTCGCGTATTCGTACTGGTCGTGATGCCAGTCGATGACGGAGTGATAGAACCCGACGCGCAGTCCCTCCGCGCGGCAGGCCTCGACAATTTCCTTCACGAGGTCGCGGTGCAAAACCGAACCCGCGTCGTAGTCGCTGGTCTTCGTATCAGCCAGACAGAACCCGTCGTGATGTTTCGTCGTGAAGACGACGTAGCGGCAGCCGGCCTCCTTCGCGAGCTTCGCCCATCCCTTCGCGAAATCGGGCGACGGCTTGAACAGCGGGATCGCGGCGTTCGCATAAGTTTCCGTGTCCGCGCCGACGCGCTGCTGGATCCATTCCATGCCGCCGGATTTGCCGACCGGCTTTCCGTTCCACGTGCCCGCGAGACCGGAATAGAGGCCCCAATGTACGAACATCCCGAAGCGCGCCTCGCGCCACCACTCCATGCGCTGGTCGTGTTGTTCCTTCGGCTCGCCCGCGCTGCACAACATCGCGCACGCGGTCATCGCGGCTGCGATCAGAATTGCTGACTTCGAGATATTCATCGCTGTGTCTCCTCGGAAAAATTTCGCGGAGTCTCGCGCAGCGGCGCAAAAGCGAAAAGAAAAAAACGACCGCATCCGGAGTTGCTGGCGCGCAAGCTTCGGGCTGGCGCCGGCGGCTCGCACTATTTTCGCGGGCGGTCACCCGATGATCAAACTCTTCGAACCGCTCGTGAGTTCCAATCATTGGAAAATCCCGGCCCGGTCGTTTCCAATGATTGGAAAATTGCGGGGCGGATGGTACAAGCCGCGGCGTGATTCGAACTGTCTTCCAACATCGCGAGCTGATCTGGAACCTGGTGGGGCGCGAATTGAAGGTGCGCTACCGGGGATCGGCGCTGGGTTTTCTGTGGACCGTGCTGGTGCCGCTTTTCATGGCCGGCATCTACGTGGTCTTTCTGCAGATGCTCGGCGGGCGCGGCGTGCCGGTGTCGGACATCATCATCGGCGTGTTCGCGTGGCAGTTCACGACGCAGTGCGTGCAGAGCGGGCTGACATCGATCACGGGGAGCGTGAACTTGGTGAAGAAGGTGGCACTGCCGCGCGTGGTGCTGCCGCTGGCGGCGACGCTCGCGAATCTTGTGAACTACCTGCTGACGCTCGTCGTGCAGTTCCCGGTGCTCTTCATCATTATGGCGATGAATCACCAGCCGCTGAGCGGGCAGCTTTGGGCGTATCCGGCGATCATCGTTTTCCAGCTCATGTTCAATCTCGGGCTGGCGCTGCTGGTGGCGGGCGTGAACGTGTATTTTCGCGATCTTCAGCACATCGTCGGCGTACTGCTCAGCGCGTGGTTCTTCGTTTCGCCGGTGATGTACAACCTTTCGTTCGTGGAACACTTCGCGGCGAAATATCCGGCGCTCACATCGCTCTACATGCTCAACCCGATGGCGCTGATCATCACGGCATACCGCGCCGTGTCACAAGCGGGCGTGGCGATTCCGCTCGCGTGGCCGACGTTCGCATCAGCGGCGATCAGCGTCGGGATTTTTTTCCTCGGCCTGTGGTCGTTCCAGAAACTTCAGAAGAATTTTGCGGACCTGCTATGAGCGAAATCGCCATAGAAGCCATCGATCTGGGCAAGTGCTACAAGCGAATGGGCATCGGCGCGCCGACGCTGCGCGGGCGCGTGGCCGAAATGCTTCGGCCGCGAAAGACGGAGCCGTTCTGGGCGCTGCGCCACGTGAATTTCAAAATCCCGAAGGGCCAGACGGTCGGCATCGTCGGGCCGAACGGATCGGGGAAAAGTTCGACGCTCGGGCTCGTCGCTGGGACGATTACGCCGACGGAGGGCCGCGTGGTCACCGACGGCCGCAT
>CAIVKH010000339.1 GCA_903906425.1 uncultured bacterium | reverse complement strand
TTGCGCAACTGGAGAGTGTCATCGGCCAATACATCGCGACCAACAACCAAAATCCAAGGCCGTTTGTCTGGACCCAAAAGGTCGACGAAATCCTCAACAAGGTGCGCCATTGTAAAGCTGCGTCTGTTACACAACACTAGAGTGCAGATTTCTGGAGGTCCTGCTCACGATAGAATTGCGGCGTTTGTCCTCGTGATCCACCATCGTCCACTGCGGCTCATCTCGTCTCCAAATTGGCAAATGCATGAATTACATCCGGGGCGCGAGGTATCAATCAATGCACGCATTGTGGCAATCGGTTCTTGCAATGCGTACATCGAATTCGTTACGCGATGCGGGCCGCTTTTTACCGGCAATGCGGCCGACGACTATGAGGGAAAACAAATGAACCGATACCGAGGGTCCTTCCTGTTGCTTTGTGGCCTGATGTTAATGATGAGGGGCTCGGCCGCTGCGGAGGAAGCCGCTGCATCGGAGGTCTCTCCGGGGGTCTGGCGCATATGCCTCGGACAGCCCGAGAAGTTGACGCCGACGCACTTTCAAACGCAGCCACCGGGTGTGGAAAGCCTGAAAGCGCTGCCGCCTGACAGAGACCTGCCGATCGACCTGCATCGCATTTCGGGAAAGGAATCGTGCCACAGCTTCACGATTACGCTGCCGCTGGAGTCCGGCGAGCAGCTCTACGGTTTCGGCCTGAGCCCGGAACTCTTCGCCATGCGCGGCCGGCGTGTAAATCTGCGGCCGACTGACAACCCGGAAAATGATCGCGGTGAGTCGCACGCGCCGGTGCCGTTCTATGTCTCGACCCGCGGCTACGGCGTGTTCGTGGATACCGCGCGCTACACACAGTTCTTCTGCGGCGTGCCCGCACCGACCAACGCGGATGCGGCGCTGGCCGAAAGCAAGCCCGCCCAGGTGAAATCCGCCGACAACTCCCTGCATCCGGTGACCGTGCTGGTTGACGCGGCCAAGGGTGCGGATGTGTATGTCTTCGCCGGCCCATCCATGGCTGACGCGGTGCGGCGGTACAATCTGTTTGCGGGCGGCGGGCCGGTTCCGCCGTTATGGGGCCTTGGGATGTGGTATCGCGGCAAAGGAGATTTGTCGGCGCAGGAGTCGGAGAGACTGGCGCAGTCCTTCCGCGATGAGCATGTGCCGTGCGATGTGTGGGGCATCGAGCCGGGGTGGCAGACCAAGACCTATTCGTCCTCATTCGTCTGGGCGACCAACCACTTCCCCGATCCGGATGGCTTCATTCGCAAGATGCATCAGATGGGCTTTCGTCTGAACTTCTGGGAACATGCCTTTACCCATCCCAGTTCACCGATGTTCGCCGATCTCCAGCCGTGGTCGGGCGATCATCGTGTGTGGGGTGGACTGGCGCCGGACTTCGCCACGCCCGACGCGCGTCGCATTTTTCTGGCCCATCACGAAGGTGTGCTGTTCTCCAAGGGTGCCGACGGTCTGAAGCTGGATGAATGTGACCATCAGCCCTATGACCCCAAACGCTGGTCCTTCCCCGACGGCGCGAAATTCCCCTCGGGCCTCGATGGCGAACAGATGCACTCGCTCTTCGGCATGCTGTATCAGCAGACCATGCTGAAGCCGCTGACCCGGCGCGGCCTTCGCACCTGGGGCCTGGTCCGCAATTCGCAGGCGCTAGCCACCACACTGCCCTATGGCGTGTACAGCGACAGCTACGACCACCGTGGCTACGTGCGCGGTCTTCTGAACGAGGGTTTCTCCGGCCTGCTCTGGGTGCCCGAACTCCGCGACTGCGCGTCGGTGGAAGACCTTTATCGCCGGGTCGAGACGCTCATCTTCTCACCAGTCGCACAGGTCAACTGCTGGTATCTGAAGAACCCGCCGTGGCTGCAGATTGACAAAGCGAAGAACAACGCAGGCGATTTCATGCCCGACCACAAGGAAGTCACCGCCGTCATCCGTCGACTCTTCAATCTGCGCATGAGCCTCATTCCGTATCTTTATGCCGCCTTCAACGAATATCACCTCACCGGCAGCCCGCCCGTCCGCGCGCTGGTGCTGGACTGGCCCGACGACCCGCAGACTTACCGGTTAGACGACCAGTTCATGTTCGGCCCCAGCCTGATGGTAGCGCCCATGTTCGCCGGACAGACCCGGCGCAGCGTCTATCTGCCCGCCGGCGACTGGTACGATTTCCGGACCCGCGAAAAGTTGGCAGGTGGACGCAAGATCGACATGGCCGCCGCCTCCGACCAGATTCCCGTCTTCGTCAAGGCAGACAGCCTCGTCCCGCTGGCCAAACCGATGGAGTATGTCGGTAACGACGCATGCTTCGAGATTACCGTCCACATGTACGGCGACCATCCCGCACCTTTCACCCTATTCGAAGACGACGGCGTCACGCTCGACTTCGCGCGCGGCCAGCAGAACCGGGTCGAACTGTCCTGGCGCGACGGCAAAGGCAGCGTCACGCAAGCCGGCGGCTATCACGGACCCGCCCGCTATCACATCGTCGACTGGACCGACCGCTAGCCCTGACAAGTTTCCACACTGGTAAATCGACTGCGTGATGGCGCGGACCACGGAATTCGCTTAGGTGCCCGGCGGCCGCGCCGTCGTAAATACCCAACCTATTCGCCACGCGCCGATTATAATATTGCCGCGCCGCGGCAGTATTAGCACTCGTTATATTATTGCATGCACGACAGCCGCCTGCTACGTTGCGCCCAACATTCGATATTGTCATATGCCATTGAAAGGAAACTGCCCCATGTTCGACATATTTCCGTTCACACCGGTCAGGCCCTTTAACTCCGAGGAGGGCCGCCGCCAACTGGCCACGCTCCCGCCGTCCATGCTGGAACTACTCAGGGAACTCGAACCCGCGCTGCTACGGCGTGCCCATGTGAGCCCGGAGCGTGCCGACGCGGCGTGGGGTGGCAACTTCGTACTGGAGGTGGCGATCGCGTTGGACGAAGCAGGTGATCCGATCTGGGAGCGGTTCTATTCAAACTTGCCGCTGCGCACCGCCCTGGCACTGGCCAACCTGCTGGCGTGGGCGCAGGCGGAATTTGCAGGGATCCCGCTTGAAGCCATCACATCAGGCAAATTGCGCAATTCTCAGCGGATGGCGGCGTAGTGGGGCCGGTGCCATGGTGCGGTCATCCCGTCGAACGTCGGGACGCCGACCTGCGTGCTGCGCGCTTGGCCACGGCTTCTGCCAGTCTGTGACGCATCATCGCGTACCAATATTGATTTCTCCGCTGCCCCGCCTGCCGCGACCCCATTTTGAATTGGAACGGCTGCCGTTCGGGGCGAAAGGCGCGCTCCCACGCCGCAAGGGCCTGGTCGCTGCTGGCTGACAGCAAACGGCGCCAGAATCGTTCCAGTGCCCCGCTATTGACCCAGCCTTGCAGATCCCGGTGCAGCGGGCAGGGCGAGGGATACGGATGCCCAGCTTCTCGCGAAGCGGCTGGTTGAAATACGTCAGCCGCAGAATCGCCTCGGCCGACAAGTGCGCGTCGTACGTTCGCGGGCGGCCGGCCTTGGACGGGTTTTTCGGGAGGATGAGGCAGGGTCGTAGCGACGGCCAGAGAGCTGCAAACTCCTTTTCGATCAGCCACCACTCAGACGTTCCGGGATTCATGCGGCAACCTTGATACCGGGTGGCACGCCCCCGGGGAAGCATTAATACTCGCATGGGTGCCGGGTCCGCAGATGGGTGACTACAATATTATGGTACCCGTTCTATAATAACATTTCACCGGGATGCACTGCCACCACACAATCAAGAAGGCATCTACCTTGGAAGCCGAGGCGACGGATCGGCGGCAGAACGAAGGATCGGGCGGGGAACGAGCAGACCGTCCAGCCCCGCCGAGTTCATCAGACGTGATGATCGACAATAGGTGACGCCGCGCACAGCCCCGTGCGCCATCCCGGCGGAATGCGCACATCACTGGCGACGGATGCATTCACAGCGGACGACCGCGCGCTGCGGCGGTGAAATTGACCTGAGTCTTGTCGCGACGCTGCAATTCGTCGTGCGTTTTGACGCGGGCGACGCCCAGCTTCACGTTGGTCTCCGCCAGTTGAGCCAGCACGCCCACCGTCCGGACCTGCTCCCGGGGACATGCCGACGGGCTGGTTCGCGCTGGCGGCGTCAGCCGCAGCCTGTGCGGCCGCCAGGGCGCCGGGAGCGTAGTTCTTATAGAGTTCCATGCTCGCCTGCTGCATCAGCGCGATCACGCTGTCAAGCGCCTCCAGCGGGGCGGTCTCCGCCAGCTCCGATATCCGGTCGACCGTCAGATGGATCGCCGCCTCGCATTGTGCTTCCGACAGCTCGGCGATCGCCGGCAGGTCGATCTCGAGTCTCTTGCTGGCAGGCCGCGTCAAGTTGTTCGAAATCTTCGCGGCCAATTCTGTAGTTCTCTGGTTCTTCATAGTTACTCCTAATTGCGGCCAGGACAAGAAGTCCGGCCCGTTTCACATCAAAGCAAAGCTCCATCTGCAGGTACTCCATCAGCGTCGCATGTCCGGTACCGAGCCAGAAACGCGTGGGCAGAGCCTTTGCTACGGCGTCATCGGTCAGACTGCCGTCCCGTTTCGCACGCAAGAGAAACCGGCGGAGACGCGCCCGTTCGATTCGTTCGCGGCGCTGGCGTATGTCATCGAATTGCGAGGTCATGGTCTTTTCCTCTCTTTCATCAATCGAAAACCTTTGAAGCGAAAGCCGCAGTCACGGGCCAGGCGGCGTGCGAGGCGGTGAGCCTCGCGCAGGCAGCGGCGTAGCATGCGGATTCGCTGGCGGTTTATTGCCGGGTTGACGGGCAGCCGGCGGCGGGCTGCGCGAGCATCGTCGACAGCGGCGCGGATCTGTTGCAACTGATCGGCGGTCAACCGGCCCAGGTAAAACGTCCGCGCCGCCGGTTGGGTTGCTGGCGTGCCCGACGTGTACTTTAGCGCGTGGTATGTTTCACGCCGCCCGTTGACGTCTTCGTAGAGACGGACAGCCCCAGCCTTCGGGATCAGTGCCAACGCTGCGGTCACGCGCGACGGAGAATCTTGTCGGATTATTTTTGGCGCGGATGCCACTTGCAGAGATGCCGAGGCCGCCGCATGCAATGATGGGAAAACCAGCGTGCCGGTGTCCGAAGACGGGCACATCGGATTGAGATCGGATTCATTGTTCATAATCTATTCCTATGTAAATCGAAGTCGGTCCAAGTTGATGGCGGCGCTCACAAAACCGCGGGGGATGACCTGCGCCGGGCGCGTCAATCACCCCGGCACCGGTCATGTCCTCAACACCCCGCGGTTGTTCCACGTATCAACCTCTCTCTCAGCCCCCACCGGTGCTGCCAGTGACGACGCCCCCTATAGGGGCGCGTCTTCACTGTCGGCACTACAGTGCTGACGTCTTGTCCTGACAGCCCCGTCGGCCCCGTCGGCACTGTTGATTTTATTGGAGATGGCCAATGCGGACACTTTCGGAGGCTGTTACAGTGGTGACGCGGTGTTTTCATGTCGGCACTGGCAGTTTTGGGTTTTGATACTCCTGCTTCAGGGCATCGATTTGCTCTGGCGTGCCGTACCAAACGCGGCGAGGAAACGTACGCGTGCGGAATGTCGCCAGCTTTTCTTTGAGCACGCGAATCTTACGTTCCGGAATACCAAGGTCGTGAAGTTGCTGTTGCAGCGTATTCCCGGTGACCGGGCCGGACCCAGTGACGATCGATAACGCCTGTTCATCCGATAGCATGCAAACGGGCTTCGTCCCGCCCTTACCCGCGGCCCGTTGGTTCACCAGTCCCTGCCACGCATCAAGATCAAAGGACAGGTCGAGTTCATACAGCATTGTTTCCGGATCCAGGCGGACACAAAATGGCTTCGATCGCGGTCCATTATTATTTTTCGCGTGAAAGGCAACAATGCCGGGATTTTCCGTTTCGTCGCTGGGCACGAGATTCCAGACGCAACGCGCTGCGGAATAAAGAGCCTTTGAGCCTTTGCCGAAATTCGCCCCCTCAAACCCAACGGCCTGTGCGATGTTCTTTACGCCCGTGCGGCTATGTGCCAGGATGATCATAGCGGCTTGATGATCAACTTGACGCACTAGTCGGTTCAGTATTTGCAACGTACCCCGTGCGTCCTCGTCGTTGTTCGCCTCACCGGCAAGCACGTCGCCCCAAGGGTCAACCCAAAGAACATTCGGACGGTAGCCTTGCAGGGTCATGCGCCACCGTTCAACGTTCACAACATCAGCAACCGAGATGAACGGGTCATCGGGATTTTCCAGTGTCGCCAGCCTGATGTTGTCGTTGAGCAGTTTGATTTGCTCCGGCGATAAGCCGGCCGACATTTTTTGAACGTCATGCTGCAACCGATGGATCGAGTTTTCGCTTCCCATCATCAAGTGCCGCAACGGACCACCGCCCGTCGGCATGCCGGCGAATGGCAAGCCCAGAACCTGATTGCGCGCCTGATTCAGTGCGAGCCGCGATTTTCCAAGTCCGCCTTGTCCGAATATCACGGCAATGATGCCCAATGCGTAGGATTGCCCCCAGAAGAATATCTGCGGTGGCAATTCCAAGATTGCGAGTTCGTTCCAGCCACGTGTCGAGTAGGGTAAAATAGAATCTCCGCTCGCCAAATCTTCAGGTAGCGCGGAAAGATCGAGTGCGGTTCAGAAGTTTTGTTTTGGCGCGATCTTTCTTGGGCCGATTCATTTTTTACCACCGTTGTTGATTTGCGCTTATCGTTTCAGATTGGTCGATGGGTCTGTCGTACCTGAACGAATCGCGCATCAAACTCTTCATCTGATCTTTTTGTCAACCGCCGGAACCCCATTCATTACATCGGGCATCATGTTCACAGCGCGGCGCAAGGGGTCTTGGTCAATGTGCGTGTACGCCCTTGAAATGGATTCGCTGTCATGGCCGATAATCTCACGCGCAACGACATCACTCACGCCCGCGTTCTTCAGCAAGCTCGTGGCTGTATGGCGGAGTGCGTGGAAGGACACGTCGTGAACCTTGCGGCGTCGCGTTTTTTTCAATTCGCTGGACTTGCCATGCGACACGGCATCGCGCAATCCGGCGTTGGCAAGAATGTTCACGAACTGATTTGAAAGTGATTCACCTGGAGTCGCAGCGTTTTGGGGGAACACGGGTGCGGCGGGATCATCGGATGCAGGAATCTTCACAAGGTAATCAAAGATCGGCACCGCCATCGGAATGACCATAGCTTTGCCCGTCTTGACCGTGGTGAGCCTGAACTCACGCTCGTTCAAATCGACGTTCCGCCATGTGAGCCGTGCCACGTCACCCAACCGTTGGCCCGTATACAGCGCAGTCAGGATAATGCCGCGCCATTCGTCGCCGGCGCATTCGAGAATCCGACGGAGTTCTGGTAGCGTAAATGCCCGGCGTTGAGTTTTGTCCGATTTGACCAGCCCGACCCGCGAAAAAATGTTCTCACGCGCAAGACCGTCTTTTACCGCTAGTGTCCAACTGCCGCGAAGAATTTTCAGCAGTTTATTGACCGTCCCGCCGCGCACCTGTCCGGCCATCGTTGCCCGAAAATGCGAGGCATCGGCAACCGTGATTGCATCGACGGGTTTGTCGGCCTTGCTTCCTAGTGATGTAAGAAAATGGTCAACGGCCTTGCGATATTCGAGGAGTGACGAATCCGCGAGTTCCAAACTTTTCCTTTGAAGCCATGCTTCCATGTGAGCGCGCGCCGACATCGTCGTCAGTTTTGAAGCATTCCCGATATGGAAGATGTCTGCGATGACTTCACGAGCGCGATATTCGGTGAGCCGTTGCTCTTTTGCCAGCCGCGCAGCCTCGGCAAATTTCAGGCACACTTCCATCGCCTCGCGTTTGTTTTTCTTCCCCGTTGAACGAAGCGCACGGCGACCGTCCGGCAAATAGAACGCGGCCTGCCAGTACTGGCCGCCCTTTTCCGTCCTGTGTACTGATGGCATTTTGGGTTCTCCAATTTATTACCCTAACGCTATCCCTAACGTCCACGGGAGTCAATAGTGTCTCACGATGACGATAATATTAGTAATATCGCATATTTATGGTGCGCGGTAGTAACACAAGTTCGAATCCGGTTAGGGACGCCACGCTCATAATCGCCAACAAAACAAGGTGTTTTATGAAAGAGTGGCGAGCTTTCGGCCTGCCCCCTAACGGCAAACCGCTGCGTTTCCAATCACGTCCAATGCTTCGCACACAGGCAGCCTCCGACGGCTTGCTTGCTGGTTCCGCAGAAGACGGGCCGGAAAAAAATGCAGCCGCATTTCCCGCTTGGCGCATTATGGTGCATCCGTCTCAAATGGCGCCCCGGCGGTGATGTCGGGCGCGACTGCGGCTCAAAAACCGGCCTTGTCCGCACCTGCTGCCTACCTGGCCGAGTTGTCGCCCAAAGCGCGTTAAGTGAATTCGAAGCCGCGAAGCCGGCCTTTCACCGGGCGACAATCGGTGGCAATACCGACGCTGCGCCAGCATTCCGAGTTCATTTTTGAGCAAGCCCGGGAGAGACAGGCGCGTGATCGTGAAGTATGTTGTCGCCCAGTTTTTCATAGAAAGGAATCAGTCATGTACAACTCGAAAGCATATTCAGCCGCCAGCGCGAAATCGCCGCTGGCGTCCGCAAAGATCAACCGTCGCGATCCGACGCCGCACGATGTCCAGATCGAAATCCTGTTCTGCGGCATCTGCCATTCCGATGTGCATCTCGTGCGCAATGAATGGAGCGGCGCTCTGCCGACGGTTTATCCGATTGTTCCCGGCCACGAAATCGTCGGGCGCGTCACGAAAGTCGGGGCGGCCGTCACGAAATTCAAACCGGGCGATCTCGCCGGCGTCGGCTGCATGGTGGACGCGGACTGCACGTGTCCCGAATGCAAGGCGGGCTTCGAGCAGTTTTGTCCGAACATGATCATGACCTACAACTCGCCGGACAAACACGGCGCGGGCCCGGTCACCTACGGCGGCTACTCCGACAGCATCGTCGTCAATGATCACTTCGTGTTGCGCGTGCCCGCGAACCTCAACCTCGCCGGAGTCGCGCCGCTGCTGTGCGCCGGAATCACGACGTATTCGCCGATGCGCCACTGGGGCGCGGGCAAAGGGAAGAAAGTCGGCGTGGTCGGCCTCGGCGGACTCGGCCACATGGGCGTGAAGTTTGCGCACGCGCTCGGCGCGCACGTCGTTGTCTTCACAACATCGCCGAACAAGAAAGATGACGCCTTGCGTCTCGGCGCCGACGAGGTTGTCATTTCAAAAAATGCCAACGAAATGCAGAAGCACGGCGGCAGCTTCGATTTCATTCTCGACGCCGTCGCCGCGCAACATGACCTCAACGCTTACCTCAATATGCTCCGACGCGACGGAACGATCACACTCGTCGGCGCGCCGGAGAAGCATCTCGAAATCTCCGCCTTCAGCCTGCTGATGGGCCGGCGCAGCCTGTCCGGCTCGCTCATCGGCGGCATCCCCGAAACGCAGGAGATGCTGGACTTCTGCGGCAAACACAACATCACCTCCGACGTGGAAGTCATCCCGATGCAGAAGGTCAACGAAGCCTACGAACGGATGCTCAAGTCCGATGTGAAGTATCGCTTCTCGATTGATATGGCATCGCTCAAGTCGGAATGACCAGCGCGGTTTCCAATGATTGGAAACTGCGGCGGCGCAAAATTCCAATCATTGGAAAGGCTGGTAGGGCCGCGACTCCGTCGCGGCCTTTGGTGCGGAAGCGAATCGTCGAGTTTCCGCTTTTCGTCAGCAAGCAATGCCGCGAGCTTGCCTCTTTGATCGGCGCGACTAGGCGCACCGATGGAAAGCGGCGACAAGTCGCCGCACTCCAAAAGGAACATCACCGCTGCGTGTTTCGCCCGGCTGTGGTGAACGAAGTCGAACCGGTTTTGGACGCATCCCCGCCCTGTTTCCAATGATTGGAACAGATCGTGGCGGGAGGTTCCAATGGTTGCAAGTGCGGAGGAGGGCGCGCGGCTTGTTTGGACTGCGGAAGCGAATTCCGATGAGCTTCCGCTTTTCGTCAGCAAGCGGGGCCGCGAGCTTGCCGCGAGAGGCGAAGCCTTTTTCGCGAGCTTGCCCTCCCCGCCGGCAAGCTCCTTGCGTCGCTTCCCGGCCCGAAGGCGGAAGCTCGCCGTCTCGCTTCCGCAGTCCATAGAGCGCGGTGGGGGCAACGCGCTCCACCTGTGCGGTCAGACGGGGACCCACGGGCAGAGGACTTGAATCGTCGCGGTGTTTCCGTTTTCGTCGAGCACCTGAACGGTGCGGATGACCACGCGGAACGGTTTCCAGTTCGTGCTGGTGATGTCATGGCGCAGAAGATCGCCGTCCTGCACGGTGGGCTGGCCCATGTCGCCCTTACACGGAAACCATCGGCATCATCAACGGGGTGGTTGCCTATCTGAAAAACCCGGATAATGCCGCGCTGTTGACGGCAAAGAAATATCCGGTGGCCGACAAGCTGGCGCAATTTGAAGATTTGCTCGAGGACATCACCGACTGCAACGCGACGCAGGAAGAATTGAAAGTCAAACTCAAGAACAAGACCGCCGAACTGGAAGGCAAACTCAACTCCGGCTGGGAAACCACCAGCGGTGAGATTGATTCGATTGCCGGCAATGTCGGAAAAAACAGCCCCGCCGGGAAGAATGTGGCCAAAATCCGCAGCAGCGCCCGCCGCGGTCCGAACGCCAAGAAGGATCCCTCGGCGCCGACTTCGTAATGGCGTAACAGGCTGTTCCGCAGCGAAGTCTGATAAATCCGCCGCCCGGAACCGCCGGTCCGCAGCCGCGGACCAACAGTCCGCAGTCGCGGACCACCAGTCCCCGGTCGTGGACCAACAGTCCGCGGTTGAGGACCGCCGGTCCGCGGGCGTGGACTCCCGGTCCGCAGCCGCGGATTTCCAGTCCCCGATCGCGGACCCAAAGTCCTTGCTTGAGGACCGCCAGACAGCGGTCGCGGACTAACAGTCCGCAATCGCGGACCAACAGTCCTTGCTTGAGGACCGCCGGTCCGTGGTCGTGGACTTTCGATCCGCGACTGCGGACTTATCAATCTGGAGCGCGGACCAACAGTCCCCGCTGCCGGATTTCGAACCCTGAACTCAGGAACAATCAACCCGGGCAGCACCAAGGCCCGACTGCCCGGCGGAACATGAAGCCCTGCCCACAACCCATCGTCCCTGGATTGCGGGCCGGACAGACATTGCGCCGGGCCGACCAGCCCTTGCTGCGGAAACACAAGCCCTGGTCGGGGCCTGACGAATCCGCGGCGTATCCGGCTCAGACACGGGCGGCGGGACGATGCCCATGGGGGCAAGATGCCCCGCTCCCATACCGATGGCGGCGGTCCGCCGTCGTGGACGACGGGACGTCGTCCCTCCAGGAGTTCCATTGGTTGGAGGTTTGCGGGTGCGAAGTATGCCAATGGTTGGAGAATTTAGCCGGCAGCGTTTCCAATGATTGGAGGTTGCCGGCCGCGCAGTTTCCAATGATTGGAATTTGTTGCCACGGTGTGCGGGTTGGTCGTATGCGTTAGGGGCGTGCGTGTTCTTTTTTGTGGAGGATTGGATATGAAATTTGGTTTGCCGGCTTTGGCCGTTGTGCTGTCGGGTGCGGTTGCGCAGGGGGCGTCGCAAACTTGGGTGGGCGGGGCGTCGGTGTATTGGACGAACGGGGCGAACTGGGCTTCGGCGGGGGTGCCCACGAATAACGATGCGATCGTGTTCGATGCGTCTTCGGTGAGCAATCTTTCGACGACGCTGGGGCGGGCGTTCGCGATCACGAACCTGACGGTTGTGAATCCGTCCGGCGCGGTGGGCGTGGCGAGTTCGGCGACGAATTATACGCTGACGATTGGCGCGGGCGGCATTGATATGTCGGTGGCGACGACGAACCTGACGCTGAGTTCGGGCGTGACGCCGTTCCTTGTTCTCGGTGCGGCGCAGTTGTGGAATGTCGCGACGGGTTTGACGTTGCAAGTCAACGGGGCGGTCAGCGGGACGGGCGGGCTGACGAAGCAGGGCACGGGCAAGGTTGTTTTCAATGCGTTCAACACGTTCAGCGGCGGGACGGTCATCAATGCGGGGACGTTGCAGAGCAGCAGTAGCGGCAACGGCGCTGTTTCGGCGCTGCCGCCGGGACAACCGCTGACGATTCAAACGGGCGCGGTGCTGCGGCTGGCGGCGGCCGATGCGATCGGATACTACGGCGCAAATCCCAATCCGGTCACGATCAATGGCGGATTGTTTACGGTCGCGGCCGGCGTGCATGATTCGGTCGGCAATTTCGGCTTCACGCTGAATGCGGGAACCATCGGCTCGGAGGGCGCAGGCGACACGACGGGAAATTATATTCTTGATGGAAACATCACGACGCTTTCGAACGCGATTCCGTCGGTGATCAGCGCGCAAAAGATTTCGCTACGCGGAACCGGCAGCGGCAATCCTGTCACGTTCAATGTTGCGGCGGGCGGTGGCGCGGTGGATTTGCTGGCGTCGTCATATTTCTATTCGGGCGGCTCCGCAGGTACGATCAAGAGCGGTGCGGGAACGATGCTGATCGACGGACTCTGCGGAGTTGCGAATTACTTGACGATCAACGCGGGCACGGTCCGGTTGACCACGAACGGAACGATTCCTTCAGCGACGCCGGTGTTTGTTGGAACGAATGCGCTGCTCGATGTCTCGTCAATTTCTGGCGGCGTCTTCTCCGTTGCGAACCGCACGATTGAAGGCTTCGGAACAATTTCGGGAACGGTTTTCATGGCGGCGGCATCGAAGCTCTATCCCGGCAATGTCGCGGTTCCCGGCACGCTGACGGTTGCCAGCAACCTGATTTTTTCCGGCACGACGACGAACACGTTCGATCTCGGCGGCGTCACGAATGCGGGCGGCGGCCTCAACGATCTGCTGAACGTCCCCGGCTCGCTCACGCTGAGCAACGATTTGATCGTGGTGAACGCACTGAATGTGCTGAGCACAGGGAATTATCCGATTGTCACGTTTGGCACGAAGACCGGCTCGTTCAGCCCGAACATCGTCAATCCCACGCGCATGACGATCACGTATGAGGACGTCTCGACGCCGAATCAAATCAACCTCGCCGTCAGCGGCAGCAATGGCGCGGCGCTCGTCTGGAACAGCACGAGCAACACGGCGTGGGACATCAAGACCACGACGAACTGGCTCAACGCTGGTTTCGCACTGCCGGATGTTTTCTATCAGGGCGACGGTGTTCTGTTCACCGATATTACCGGCGTCACGAATGCAGTGGTCATCGGAAACACGGTGGTTCCAACATCGGTGACGGTTGATTCGATCACGAATAACTTTGCGATCAGTGGCGGCGGAAAAATTTCCGGCTCGACCGGCCTGACGAAATCCGGGCCGAGCACGGTGACGATCGGAACCGCGAACGATTTCACCGGGCCGGTTGTCATTTCAAACGGCGTCGCGAAAATCGGCGTGGCATCCGCGTTGGGCAACGCATCGGGCGTGACGGTCAACAGCGGCGCGCAGGTCAACCTTAATGGCGTCACGCAGACTGCGAACAACTATTCGTGGACCGTCAGCGGGGCAGGTCCCGATGGCAGCGGTGCGATCATCAACTCCAATGTCCAGCTCAACGCGAATTCCACGCTCAAATATCTGACGCTCGCTGGCGACACGACCGTGGGCGCGTATGGAACAAATGCGAATGAGATCGGCCGGTTCGACATTGCGCAGAGCGGATGGGTCCAGGGCAACGGATACAATTTGTTCAAGACCGGCAGCAATGTCGTCGTGATGAAAGGCGGCGCGACGAATCTGCAAATCATCGTGAACAGTGGGATGGTCGGGCTTGAAATGATGCCGAATTCCGGGGGAACAAATGTCATAGTAAATCCCGGAGCGTATCTTGCTGCCTATGCCGCGCTCACGCTCCCGACGCCGGTCACCCTCAATGGCGGAACACTCAGTTCGCACAGCGGCGGCGGTGCCTGCACGTGGGCTGCACCGGTCACGCTGGCGACGAACTCGATAATCACGTCATCGCCGGGTGTGTATGGATACGGGACGGAAAACGTGATCGTCAGCGCTCCGATTTCCGGCCCCGGCAGCCTCACATCGCAAGGTGCTGGCGCGGTCATTCTGTCCGGCGCAAACAGCTACAGCGGTGGCACGACGATTGCCAATGGCACGCTTCAAATCGGCAATGCAGGCACGAACGGAACGATTGCTTCGACCAACGTCATTGATAACGGCTGGCTCGCGTTCAATCACACCGATACGTATTCCTATGGCGGAGCAATCACCGGAACCGGCTGGCTGACGCAAAATGGTTCGGGAACAATCGCGCTTTCCGGCAACATCACACTCAATGGCGGACTGACCAATTCTGCGGGAACGACGGTATTCAGCGGACCGACGGCGCTTGGCAATACAGTTCAAGTCAATGGCGGTTCCGTTGTTTTCAACGGCAATTCGCTGGTTTCGACTGCGCCGACGAACGGGCGTTCGATCAATATCCAGAACGGCGCGACGTTTGTTGTGACCAATAACGCAAGTCTGATATGCAACGGCACAATCGGCCTCGGTACGGCAAGTGCCCAATCGGGCAACATGATCCAGTATGGCGGCACAGTTGTCGTAAACGGAGCCGAGCCGACGAGCTATCGTTCGTTCCAAGTCGGCGAATATCCATCCGAGACCAGCACATTCACGATGCTGGGCGGTTCGCTCATTGTCACCAACGGTCTGTTTTATCTGCCGTGGAATGCGTCGCAGGGAAATTGGAACTTGGGCGGCGGCACAGCAGTGGTGGAACAGATCAATGTCGGAGGCGGAGTCGGAATGCTCAACTTCGTCAATGGTTCCATCATGCTGGGGCCCGGTGGAATTGTCAGTGGTGCCACGCCCATATTTAACATGGGCGGCGGAACCATCGGTGCCTATGCGCCGTGGGCATCTGCGATCAATATGACATTGACCGGAACCAACGGCCTCACGACCTTCGACACCACCGGCGGAAACATCTCGCTTGCCGGCACACTCTCCGGCACCGGCGGTCTCGTGAAAGCGGGCGCGGGGACATTCTGGTTGAGCGCGACAAACCACACGTTCACCGCTCCGAGTTATGTCAACGGCGGAATGCTCGCGGTCAACGGCTCGCTTGCCGCGCCATTCACTTTTGGAAACGGCAGCACGCTCAACATCGGAACAACGAATACAATCGCCGGCACGCTCATGCTGCCGGTGCTGACGCTGAACAGCGGCGCAACGGTTCAAGTTCCGTTTGGTGGAACCAATCCAACGTTGCGCGTGACCGGCACGAACACATTCGCGACTGGCGCGACGAACAGCTTGCTTGTCTCCGGCGTGAATGCCGTCGGCACATATCCGGTGATTGACTACACCGGCACGGTTCAGGGCGCTGGCGTTTCCGGCCTGGTGCTTGCGGCGATTTCTCCGCACGGTGGCGCGGCCACGCTCGTTGACAACACGACGAACACAACCATTGACATCGTCGTCAGCAGCCTTGGCGAAACATTGCGGTGGCTTGGAACGGTGAACAACCAATGGGACATCAGCACATCCACCAACTGGCAGCTCTCCGCGAGCCTGACACCGGGCGCTTATTTGCAGAATCCGGTCAGCGATGCCGTCTTGTTCGATGACGCGGCGGGGCAGTTCAACGTGACAATTCCCGCCACGGTTTCGCCGCTCGCGATGACGGTCAGCAACAACGCCAACGATTACGTCATCGGCGGCGCGGCGATCATGGGAAATATTGGCGTGAAGAAGTTCGGAAGCGGAAGACTCACCCTGAACAACACGAACACGTTCAACGGAAACGTAACTGTGAACGGCGGAGCGTTGGCCGTCGCGGCGGATGGAAGCCTCGGCGCGGTTCCCGTCGCCGCGAGCAATCAGGTCCTGCTCAGCGCGGGCACGCGCCTCGCCTCCTTGTCCTCGTTCACGCTCTCTGCCAACCGTCGCGTGGCGATCGGTTCGTCCGGCACGAGTGGCGCGGCAACGATCGAAGTCGCGGGCACAAACAATTTCGCGATCACGCAGCCGATTGTTGACAATGCAGGAAGTACGGGCGCTCTGGTGAAAGCCGGTTCCGGCATTCTTACGCTGTCGGCGAACAACACATATTCGGGCGGCACGACCGTCAGCAATGGCACGCTCGTCGTTGCCGCGGGGCAGGGCTCCGTGGCAACCGTTCGCGGCACGCTGAACATCCTGCCCGGCGCGACGGTGATTTCGGCCACATGGGACAGTCTCGGCTACAACGGCGCGCAATCTGCATCGCCCATCAATATCAGCGGTTCTCTCATTCACACGCCGTCCAACAATCTGACGTTATTCGCCACGATTGTGAATATGACCGGCGGCTATCTTGCGGCCACGAATTACAGCACAGGCAGTCTGGGCATTGACTTTGGTAACGGCGGCACGGTCAACACGCTGGCCAACAGCGCCACTTCCACCATCGCGGGCGTGGCGGTGCGATTGCGCCAGGCGAGCACAACGTTCAACGTCGCCGACGGCGCGGCGGACAGCGATCTGATTATCAGCGCTCCGATCATTGACAACGTCGGCAACGGTCTCGGCGGGATCGTCAAGACGGGTGCGGGCACGTTGCTGCTCACTTCCACGAACAACTATCAGGCCGGAACGAGCATCAATGGCGGCGTGTTGCAGGTTGATCTCATTGCCGACGCGAACATCAGCCGCATTGGGACGGTCAGCGGTTCGACAAACTTTCTGGCGCTGGGCGGCGGCACGTTGCGCTTCACCGGCACAGGAACGAATTCGACCACGCGGTATCTCTGGATCGACCAGGCCGCGGGCGGCTTCGACATCACACAGACCAACGGCACGCTCGTGCTTTCGCCAACCGGCGGCAACGTGACCCGCGGCGTGACAAAGACCGGGCCCGGCTCGCTCGTGATGAACGGTGCCATCGGCGGCACCTCGTATGTCGCGGTCGCCGGCGGCACGCTGACCCTGAACTCCACCAACGCGTACACCGGCCCGACGACGATCACCAACGGCACGCTCATCATCAATGGAACGGCGAACAACAGCGCCGTCACGGTTGCCAACGGCGCAACGCTCGTCGGGACCGGCCGCGTCGGCATCATCACCAGCGCCGGCCTCGTCTCGCCGGGTCCGTCCATCGGAACGCCCTACGCCGCCGGCTACACACAGACCGTCTCCGGCGTGCTCAACATCGAAATCGCCGGTGCAAACATCAACGACGCACTCAATATTTCAGGCCCCGCAACGCTCGGCGGCCAGTTGAAAGTGAGCCTGACCGACACCAATTATTCGCCTGCCGTGGGGGATAACTTCTATGTGCTTTTCTCCGGCGGACTGGGCGGCACGACCTTTGCCAGCAATGACCTGCCCAAACTGACAAACGGCAACCAGTGGGTGGTGACCTATGACAACGACAGCGCCGTCATTCTCTCGGTCACCAACCCGCCGCCCACCGGCTACGACGCCTGGGCCGCGCAAATCACCGGCACCAACACCGCCTACAACCAGTCCGCCACCGGCGACGGCTACGCGAACCTGCTCAAATACGCCACCGGCTCCAGCCCGACG
>CAIVKH010000338.1 GCA_903906425.1 uncultured bacterium | reverse complement strand
GCGCGGGTGACCCAATGGGACATCGGCTTTTCTTGGATGCGGATCAGCTCAGGCGCCAGCATCAAGGTGGAGAAATTCACGATCGGAACGTCGGCCACAATGCCGTCGTAATCCGCCGGATACCGCTGCGCGACCATCAGGGCCTCGCGCCCCCCTTGCGAGGCGCCGATGTAGTAATTGAAGCGCGGTCGTTCACCATAGACACGTTCCATGATGACCATCGCGGCGTCGTGCGTTTTCTTCATCTGCAGGTAGCCGAAGTTGCGAATGGCCTCCTCATTGAGCGCCCAATCGTCTCCCGCGCCACCGCCCATCGGCGGAAATCCCGGTCCGCCGACCAATTGATGCCCCGAGTCGCTCCCATAGCGGGCGAAGCTCGCCGTGGGCGAACCGGGTGACTCGCCCCGCATCATGGGCACGATTCCGTTTATGCCGCCGCCGCCCATCTGCACCGCCCGCCGGCTCCAGTTGGCCGGGAGCAGAACGCGGAAATTGATGGGCTTTCCTTTGGGATCTTTGGGAACCATGACGCCGTCGATCAACGCGTAAGCCACGGAGTTTGCCGTGGCTTCAAACCAGCGCGGCGGCGCCAGCGTCACCCCGCCCACGGGTTCGCCAACGGCGGAGATAGGCATCGAAGTTCCCACCCGTTCCACCGTGACATCCACCGCGGCGATCACGCGATCGCCGGTGACCGGTGCCAGTTTCGTCCCGGGAGCGGGAATCGCCTCGGCCGCCGCCACGGCGATGGGGAACGCGCACAACGCCAGGCAGGTTTGAGCCAGAACCGGGAGCCGGCTCCAGATTCTGGTTCTGGGATGAAATAGGGGTAATCCAAGGAAAGACAAAGCGAGGGGGAAAGGTTTATTCATAGGCGAGTAAGGTGAAAGACTAGATTCATCGCTTCATCCCGGCGGCATCCTCGTGAATCCGCCAGTAAACGGAATATCGCTGGTGATGAACTTCGTATAGCGGTCGAAAGACCATTCCATCCGCCGGCCCGGCGTCATGCGCCCGGAATGCCGTCGTGGCGCCCTCGATTGGTCTGAGCCAATCCGCGGGATTCAGGGAGGAACCCACAATCTCCGGGACCGGAACCGCGGGGGTTTTCACGTAAGCGTCGTTGCCGGCGAAATCCTTGGGCATGTTCCCGCGCCCCAGCTCCCCGGCCAGCAACACCGGACCGAAAAACACAGACACCATCGAGGTATCGTCTTTCGCCTGCTCCAGCCGCAACGAGGCGGGGAGTGTGAGGACAACTGCGTCACCCTTCTTCCACTCGCGTTTCAGCGAGACGTAGGTCGAAGGTTTTCCCGTGCTTTCCTGCGCCTTGCCGTTCAGCTTCAGAACCGCCGGCTGGGAAATCCAGCCGGGAATCCGGAAGTTCAGGCTGGCGGGCTGCTTGCCCGCCTTGACGATGGTGAATCGCACCGCTTCTCCGCGCGTGAGGTCACCCTCCTGGTGTAAGACCAAGCCCATTTCTCGCCAATCGAGTTCGGAGGGAATGTAAAGGTTCACCCATAACGAATCGTCGTGCCGGAAATAGATCCCCTCGTTGTAGCGTGGCGTGTTCTCAATGCCCGAGCCGACGCAGCAAAACGTGCCGTCGAGGTAGGTGCGAAAATTCCCGCGCAGCGGCATGAAATAAGTCACCGCTCCGTTGTCCGGCGCGACCGTGGCCAGCAGATGATTGTAGAGCGCCCGTTCAAAAAACTCGGCATACTCGGCGCGTGGCTCGCGCTCGAACAGGCGCGCCGTGAGTTTGAGCATGTTGTGCGTGTTGCAGCTCTCGGCGGTCGTAGCCGGAAGTTCCTTGTGGTCGTCAATGGAGGCGCCGGTTTCCACGCCGGGTTTGTCGAACCATTCCTTGAACGAATTCCCGCCGGTCACGAACGAATGCTCCCGCGTGACGAATTTCCAGAAGTTCTCGGACGCTTTCATCTCCTCCACATCGCCGGTGAGATTGGCGCAATGCGCGACGCCGACCGCCTGGGCGATGTGCGTGTTGCCGTGCAGTCCGGCCAACCGATCTTCGCCTTTGGCGAGCGGACCCACAAACCAGGAGCGGTTGAACAACCGCGCCGCATCCAGATGCCTTCGATCGCCGGTAACCGTGCAAAGTTCGGCCAGCACATCGCTCATCGCGCCGAATTCATTCTGGGGGTTGCGGCTTCCATCGGTGCGAAAGATTTTCTCGATCTGCTCCGCATCGAGCGCGGCTAAACGCTTTTCAAAATAGCCGGCCATTTTCACCGCGATCTCCAGCGCCTGGGTGTTGGCGAGATAGTGATGCGCGTCCAGCAGGCCCGCCATGATCTTGTGGATGGTGTAATACGGCACAACCACGCCGCCGCTATTGCTTGGCTTGCCTTCAAGACGATCAAAGGCGCCGGAAGGAAAGGCCGCGAGATAACCGCCCTGCTTCAACGCGTCCTGGCATTTCGCCAGTTCCCCGACCATGAAATCCACTTTTTCACGCAACGACGCATCACCGGTCGCCGCCGCCATCCGCGACGCGGCGGAAAGGTAATGTCCCGCCATATGTCCGCGAATGAATCCGCTGTCCCAGCCGCCGTATCCAGCTTTCACACCTTCGGGCTGGGGCAACCCTGCCAGAGCCCGATAATGGAACAGCAGCTTGTCCGCCTCGAAGGAAGCCACATAGCCGCGACGGTGAAGTTCCTGGCGCTCGTAAAAGGGACTGCCCGGCAGAAGCCGCACTTGGCCGGCATCAATTTCCCGCGCCGCGGAGGCGCCGGCCTGAGCCAGTGTGCCGAAGCAAAACAGGGCGATAGCGATCGTGATCGTTTTTAGCATAGGCGCATTCTAGTTAATTTCAAATACAACGCCGACCGCTGCGGACACGACTGGCCCCGTTGTCACCGTCCAGGTCAAACGATAGTCCCGCGCGTCCGGCTGGGCGGTGACCGCGGAAGACTCGGCTCCGAGCCTCCACGTCACGCCATTGGCGTCCGCGGCTTCTGCGCCGTCGCGCGGGTCCATCAAAGAGATGCCGTCTCTCATGTCGGTTATCGGGCGATTAGGGCGTCCACCGCCACCGGTCCCGGGCCGCGGTTGACAAGGTGAATGGCATGTTTGCCGGCTCTCAGACCGGTCGCTTCAAACACTACCTGTTGCGCCTGACGCGCACCCGTGGTGGACAGATCCGCCGTCGCCCGGAGTTCGCCGTCAATCCGAATCTCGATTTTTCCGGCAGACGCTTGTTTCGGAGCAATCACCGAGACGCTACTGCCGGTGAACGAACAACTCCAGATATCACCGGGCGTGTCACTGGTCGTGAGGTCATTATTGAACTCGCCGGTGCCCAAGTTGCACTGGCGCACCCATCCGGCCGCGACGGCCCCCGGGTCGTCGTCATTGAGCCAACCCTTGTCATGGGTGACGCGCAGAACCCGGCACCCCGATGCCAGCGACTGGCTGGTGATCTCCGGCAGCGGCGGCACGGCTCCGCTGGGCTTCACCGCCAGCCCCTGCTCATCTTGAACGAAGGTTAGCGGAACATCGGAGCCGAGCAGTTCGACTTTGGACACCGTGCCCAGGGTCGCCCCTCCGGCGCGCAGAGCCTGGAGAGAGATCGGACCGCCGTTCCAATTCAGGAGCGTGGCGTAAACGTTGCCTTTGTTTCGTGTGAAGCAAACCGCATTATCGCCATAAACCTCGAAAGGCCGGGATCCGTATATCGCTTCGCCATTGACCTTCAGCCAGGCGCCGATGTCTTTGCAGATGCGAATCAGTGGAGCATCAAGATCGCCCCGACCGTGTTGGGTGATATTGAGCAACATGGATCCGTTGCGCGAGACGTTCCGCATCAGCGATCGGATTACCCTGCTGGCATCCAGGTATTCCTGCCCGCTTCGGTAGTGCCAGTCTGCGATGCTGGTCTCGGTCTGGAAAGGATACGCCATGATCTGCGATTCGATGATGGCCTCGGTGCT
>CAIVKH010000337.1 GCA_903906425.1 uncultured bacterium | reverse complement strand
TGTCGAGGCGGTCAAACAGCCAGTTTCCACGCAGCAGCACGAGCGCCAGCGCGATCGGGATGAGCAACATCGGATGTTTGAACATGCCCATCACATTGCCGGACTGCACGAACCCGACGATTTCTTTCGACATCCATGTGAGCAGCACAACCCACGGGGCCGTCCCGATCAGGGTACCCAGCAGTGCGTTCCGGTAGCTCACACCCGACAGACCCAGCGCCCAGTTAAGCGCCGGGTTCATGAACAGCACCAGTCGCAGCAGAACCACGTTGAGCAACTCCCGCTCCGACATTCGCGATTCGATTTTCTTCCACCGTCGCCCGCTGACCATTCTGATGATTGGCCGGCCCAGGCGGTGCGCGACCACATGCACAAACGAACTGCCGAGGGCGATGATCGCGAAGGAAAGCAAAATGCCCTCCAGGTGTCCGAACAATGTCACCAGCAGAAAGATGACGATGGCGGTGGGGCAGTAGGCGATGGTCAGGGCCGAGCACGCCAGCACGAACATCAGTGGTCCCCATGCGCCGTAGCCGTTCACCCAGCTTCGAATCGCCGCGATCGTCGGGCCAATCTGATCCCGCGACAAATAGGTGGCCAGATGCAGCTGGTTTCGCAGCGCGAAGATGATGCCCAGAATGAGCACGAGCACAAAAGGCCGCAGCCACAGGACCCACCGGGATCTCGTTTTCTTTTGCCCTGATTCCTCCTGATTCTCCGATGTCATTTGCCTCCATCATTGCATTTCCACCGTGCTTGGAAAGCACAACCTTGCACAGGCCGCCGCTACGACAGGTCCGCCCGCCCGCGCGAAAAGTTCCAATCATTGGAAATGGCGGGCCGGCTAAGTTCCAAGCATTGGAAATCCGGATGCACCGCGCCGCGATGGCCCGGTGGAGCCAGCCAGCTTGCCATGCGGAGATGTTTGGTTTAGGAGAGAAACATGTATTTCAATTTCAAGGGCTTCTTTCGCGTCATCTGGCTGTCCTTGTTTCACTGGCAGCGCACCGGTGTGCCGATGACCTGGCGAAAGCGCGTGTTCTTGATCGGATTCTTCATCATCTACCCGCTGGTCGAGATCACCAACGCGATCTGCTTCAGGCTCGACTGGATTCTGTTCCCGTCGCTGTGGCGGACCAAAGTCCAGCGCCCGGTTTTTATAGTCGGTTCGCCCCGGAGCGGCACGACGAGGATGCACCGCCTCCTGGCCTTGGATCAGGAAAACTTCTTCTGTTTCAAAACGTGGGAGATTTTCTTCCCGTCGCTGCTGCAGAAGCGGTTCGTCGCCGGACTTGGAGCCGTGGATCGCCTGCTTGGAAGTCCGCTTATGAAGGCGATCCGGCGCAGGCAGGAGCGCCGTTTCCGGGAGTTCAACAAGATCCACCGGCTTGATTTGTTTGCGCCGGAGGAAGACGACAAGATTCATGCCCATATTTTTTCGTTTCTTGGGCTGATGTGGTTCCTGCCGTTCCGCGAAGTCTTCGACCAATATGAGGATTTTGACCGTCTGTTGCCGCAAAAGGATCAGGCCCGGGTCATGCGCTATTATCGTGAATGCATCCGTCGCCAGGCCTGTTTCCGCGGCGGCGGCAACCGCCAGTATCTCGCCAAAAGCCCCTATTCGTCGCTGCGCGTTCGCAGCCTCTTTGCGGCCTTTCCCGACTGCGCGGTGATCGCCCTGGTGCGCAACCCGCTGGAAGTTCTGCCCTCCGGCATGAGCATCGCGATGGCGGCTGTCGGACCGCTCGGACTTTTCCCCAACCTCGAAACCATGCGCGCCACAATGTGCCACTGTATCCGCCTTATCTATCAGAACGTCGTCTCGGCACTGGACTCCGCTGACCCGCACACCTATCGCTGGGTACAATTCACCGAGCTGACCAGCCAGCCCGCGCGCACGGTGGAAGAGATTTACGCCCACTTTGGCTGGCCGATGAGCGAATCATTTCGCACGCGGCTGGTGGCGGAAGACAAAAACGCACGCGGCCACCGCAGCGAAAACGCCTATTCTCTCGACCAATACGGCCTGGATTCGAACCAGATCACAACCGAGTATCGTGATATCTTCGACCGCTTTGGCTTTCCACGGATACCTGTTTCCGCCGGTGATGCGGACGTTTCCGCAGTCCGTCAAGCCCCAGCGTGAACGGACTTTCTTTTCTTCGCCACGTCAAAGGATCTCGAGTGTCGCATGGCTTTTCTGTTCTTGATTTCGAGAGGCCAGCCCGTATTGTCGCCAAGTTTTCGCGAATGAAGCGAGACATGAAGTATATTGAGATTTCGCGCCCGACGCAGTGGGGCAGAAGAGGTTGAATTGTGACCAAGAAAGATTTTTTCCTGAAGATGGATCAGATACTCGAAAAAGCTCCGGGTACCATCAATGGTGGCGAGGTGTTGGAAGCCGAGGTCCGTTGGGATTCAATGGCAGCCATTGCTTTCATCGCCATGGTTGACTCGTCCTTGAACATGCAATTGTCTCCGTCCGAACTGGTCAAAAGCAGGACTGTTGCAGATTTGCTCGCCTTGGTTGGCGACAAGGTCAAGGATTAGGCCGCGTCTGCGAAACAATTGATAACAGGATGCGGCGAAGTTACCCCAAGGTTTGATTGTGGCTGTTTCTCGAATATCGAAGATACGTCTTGCCGGTGTCGCCGCCGCAGTTCCTAAGGCGGTTCGAACGGAAGAAGACCTGCTTTCAATCCTCACGAAGGAAGAGGCGGCCAAATCTGTCGCGGGAACCGGTGTCAAACGGCGCCATCGTTCCAGTTCCCTATGTACCTCTGACCTTTGCCATCAGGCGGCTATCTCCCTGCTCAGGGAACTTCAATGGGAGCCGGATTCCATCGAAGCATTGGTGTTTGTATCACAGAGTCCGGACTATATTCTGCCCTCAACGGCCTGTGTTCTCCATGGACGGCTCGGACTGAAAAAGGAAGCGATGTGCTTCGACATCAGCTTGGGCTGCTCAGGTTATATTTACGGCCTCTGTACTCTTATGAGTCTGATGTCATCGTCCGGCCTCAAGCGGGCCCTATTGCTTGTTGGTGATACAGCATCGAGGCTGGTGTCCGATCAGGACCGCGCCACTTATCCCCTGTTTGGCGATGCAGGAACCGCAACGGCGCTGGAGTTTTCACCGGATGCCGGTGATGCGGTCTTTCAATTAGGTTCGGATGGCTCCGGCTATTCTCATCTTATCGTTCCGGCTGGTGGAATGCGCTGTCCACGGACGCCTGAGACGGCAAAGAGACGTGAGCGCGAGGGCGGCAGCCGGCGAAGTGACGAGGAGTTAAGCATGAACGGGCCGGAGGTTTTTGCTTTCACCCTCCGCGAAGTTCCGCCACTCATCGCCGGCATCATGGCAAACGCTAAGCTTGCCGAACCTGATGTTGATCACTTCGTCTTCCATCAGGCAAATGCGTTCATCCTCCGTCATCTGGCCAAGAAGATGAATTTGCCAGAGGCCAAGATGGCGATGAATATTGCCGAGTACGGCAATACCTCTTCGGCCTCGGTTCCCCTGTTATTGGCTACTTCATTGCGCGAACCTCTCCGTCGCGGGAAACTATCTCTCGTTCTCGCCGGCTTTGGCGTCGGACTTTCGTGGGGTGCTGCCGCACTGTCTTGCGGTCCTATCTCGGTGCCGGAAATCATAGAGATGGAAGGTGCTCCATGACGGCGCTGGTTAATCCTCTGGACCTTTCAAACCGCGTGATTCTCGTAACCGGCGCATCCGCCGGGATTGGGCGCGCGATCGCGATTTTGCTCAGCGAATTGGGCGCCCGTCTAATCATTTGCGGTCGCAACAAAGATCGCCTTGAACAAACCGCCAGGATGCTCGCTGCGGGGGACCACCTTGTCGAAAGCCGCGACCTCAATGATTTGGACAGCCTTCCTGATTGGATGCTCTCTATCGCGGGGCGTTGTGGGCCACTAAGTGGCTTGGTGCATAGCGCGGGCATCACGCTGACTCTTCCGGTGCGCGTGCAGACAGTTTCTCAGGCCGACGCAATCATGCGAACGAACTGGGGCGCCGCGTGGATGCTGTCAAAAGGTTTTCGCCAGATGGGCGTCCGGGCCGCGACAAGCAGTATCGTCTTCATAAGTTCCGTCTCGGGCATTGTCGGTCAACCGGGTGTCTCAGCCTATGCCTCAAGCAAAGGAGCCTTGCTTGCCCTGACCCGGGTTCTGGCCTTGGAACTCGCCCCGGATGGCATTCGTGTCAACGCCATAGCTCCCGGATTAGTGGAGACGCAGATGGCCGAGGAGTTGGCAAAGAAGAAATGCACGCCGGAGCAATTTGAATCCTTGCGGCGCATGTTCCCGCTCGGTCTCGGCAAGCCCCTGGATATTGCGAATGCCACTGCGTTCTTGCTTGCAGACACGGCCCGCTGGATTACCGGTTCAACCTTGACGGTGGACGGTGGTTTTACCGCCCATTAGTAGAACCTTTGACCACAACCTGAAAACCCTGCCGAATGAACGAACCCAGCAAAACAAATACTCATGGCGGATTGAAAGGGCAGATACTCGATCCCACTGTCGGGAAGCGATTGCTGTTATTGCTCTTCATGAGCGTCTTCATGCTCCTTATCGGCATCAGCCTTTGGGCGGCCTGCGCGTTTTATCGTTGGCTTAGTGCGTACGTCGTCGCGTCATCCGTTTGGGCCTTGGTTGTCCTCGGATCAATTTTGGTCTTCAACTATGCCTATCTTCTCGCCCTGCTGATCCTGCGACTTATCGTGCCGCCGCCACGCGAAGGATATTTTCCCACCGGGCCTGGTGGCCGTCCGCCGCCTGAAGCCATCCTTTTCATGATGAATGTGCTTTTGAGCCTGCTACGTTACGGCCCGCCGTGGGCGCGGCTGTTCTCCGGCATGCTCGTCGGTTTGCCGCCGCTGAATCCTCTCTATCGCCGTTTCTTCGGTCCCCACACCCGGTCACTCACCATGGGCGACACCACGGAGATTCTCGATCCCTATCTCTTCTATGCCGGCAATAACGTCCAGTTAGGCATCGGCCTCGTCGTGGCCTGCCATGCCTACGACAACCGTGGTTTGGTAATTAAGCGCGTCGTTGTCGAGGACAATGCCGTGGTCGGCGCGCACGCAGGACTTATGGTCGGCAGTTATGTCGGCCATCACGCCATCGTGACCGCCGGCTCGCAAGTCATGCCCTTTACTCGTATCGGGCCGTGGGAATTGTGGGGTGGAACTCCCGCCGTCAAGATCCGGGACCTGCCGCGCGATGATGGCTTCACGGGTGCCGCCGCCAGTAAGCCCGCGGTGGCGAAAGCCGCGAAATCTGAACCGGGCACTGGATAAGTCTGGCCGCCGCTGCACAGATGCGGCTTATGTCCCGTGGCCGACCGCGGTCCGACATCGCGACAGACTTTCCAATCATTGGAAAGTTGCAGTGGCAGGACTTCCAATGATTGCCATTTCAAGTGCAAAGGAAAGGACGCCCATGTGAGAAGCTCGTGAGTGAATGAAACCACGGAGCAAAAAACTGGGACATCCTTATACGCAGCTTAGCATGACCGAACGGGAACACATAGAACTGGAACGAAGGAAGGGAACAAGCTGGGCGGATCTAGGCCGGCTGCTGTGCCGGCCGGCGTCAGCGGTATGGCGGGAGGTGCGGCGCAACGCGCGTTGCGGCGGCTTCTATCACTCGGGCGGTGCCGACCGAAAGGCGCTCCAACGCAGGGGCCGGCCGCGCCGCGTGCGCAAGCTGGCGGATGCGGCGGTGTGCGCCGCGGTGGAACAGCACCTCGCGATCGGCTGGATGCCCGCGCTCATCGCGCGCGAAGTGCCCGAGGCCGGATCGCCCCGCACGATCTACCGCGCGATCCGAGGCCCCCACAGGCCGGACGCTGGGGACCCATGCCGCCGGGCGTGCCCAAGAGCGAACGCCTCCGCAAGCAGAAGCGCGAACGCATCGGCGACTGGGAGGGCGACACCATCCGTCCGGTCGCCGGCTCTCAAACTGGTCTGCTCACGCTGGTGGAACGCAAGACCCGCCTCGTGCGCATGGCCCTGCTGACGGACCGCAGCGCGGCCACGCTCAACGCCACGACCGCACGCCTCCTGAACGGTTTGCCCGTGCATACGCTGACGGGCGACAACGGCATGGAGTTTGCCAGCCACAAGGAACTGGGCGCACTCATCGGCGCACCGGTCTATTTCGCCCACGAACACAGTCCGTGGGAATGCGGGGCCAACGAACAGACCAACAAACTCATCCGCTACTTCATGCCCAAAGGCACCGACATGGCAGGTTGCAGCACCGCCGACGCGTCCCTCGTCGAAACGCTGCTCAACGAGCGCCCCCGCAAATGCCTCGCCTATCTTTCACCCGAACAATCCATGCTCAAGGCGTCTTTGCACTTGAAATGGCAATTTGCCTGATTGGAACTTTTGATTTTCATTCACGGTGAAGACTCATGGTCAGGCGATCTTATCCTACTTCACTATCGTGCGGCGGCTTCGAGTATCCGTTCCACCAGGGCGGATGGATATTCTGCTTTGCCTGCAATCCGGTAACGCTGCGGCTGGCCGTGGTCCGGACGCTGAACTTCGCCAGCACTATTGACCGTCAGCGTCGCCCATTTGCCTTTTTCGTAATCGAACGTCGTGCCGTCGTCTTCGTAGAGCTGGCAGGGACGCGGGTTGTCGCCGTAGGCGGCCAGGTGGATGGTGAATATGCTCTTGTCGTTGAGAGTTACCAGAGGTTCGGCTAAAGGCAGCAGCGTGTTGTCGCGGACGAAGACTGGTGGATGTTCCGGTGTGGCGGTCACTACTTGCCATTGTCCACCCGCAACAGCAGTGCTGGTCCAGAAATCGCGCCACTGGCCTTCGGGAAGATAGACTTCGCGGCTCCAGGCGGTTTTGGAATCTTGATGCTGTGGCTTTTGGATGACGGTGATATTTCGGAAGGCCATGTGTCGCGCACCACTCGACGCATCGGCTTTGCCGAGATAGAGCGAGTATGTTCCGGTCTTAGGGAGTGTGCCCTGGACCACGCCAACTTGCCAGCCCTGTGCGTGCGGAAAGTCATCCACGTGGAATCCGCGTGCCTCACTACCTTCGGGCGTCCAGAGGCGGAGGCCGGCATTACCGGAATCTGTGCGGTAGGCAAACCGGATGGTGCAAGGTCCCGCTTGAAGCTCCAAGGAAGTTCGCGCGCCCTTGATGGCCGGGCCATCGAAGTCCATGGCAAGTTCGATGGCTTCGCCGTCTTTGGTAATCTTACAGTTACCGTTCATGGACTGAAATCTTTTTGCATCGTCCACAACTTGGCGATTGTAAGTGCCGAAGGAGTTGGCGCCGGTCAGCGGGGCGACGAGAATGTCCGCGCCGAGCATCCACTCGTCATCAAGTTGACGGGTGCTGCCGTCCTCCGGGCAGTCGGCGACGAGCGGGCGCACGGGCGCGATGCCCTTGCGGTGATAGTCGCTGTAAGCTTGATAGAGATAGGGCAGCAGCGCCATGCGCAGGTTGCTGAAACGGCGCGCAAGCTTCGAATAAGGATTGTCGTCCGGCAGGAGCTGGTTGTGTTCGCTGGCTGATATGTCCGGCTGTTGCCAGATGAGATGCGGGAACTGCCAGCCATTGTATGTCATCCTTGCCGAGAAGGTGGCTGCGGCGAGCCGCAAGGCCCAATCCCGTTCGTTGTCCGCATTTCGCACTTCCGGAGTCCAGAGTATCCCCTGCACACCGGCGCTCAGATTGTATCGGATAAAATCTTCGAACTTATATTCGTCGCTGTAAATCGCCATCGGCAGCGCGGCGGACCACGCATTGAGAGCGCGGGTCAAAGAGAAGGTGCGAATGTTCTGTTGTTTGAAGGCGTCATAAATCGCCTGATTGCCAAACCGCCCAAGCAGGTTTCTCAATTGATCGCCGGTAGCTCCGCTAGTGTAGTGTAACAGTCATATCTTTACAATCTCTGGATTCCTGTCATGCTGCCGAACATGTGGAATCCAGCTTGTGCATTGTC
>CAIVKH010000336.1 GCA_903906425.1 uncultured bacterium | reverse complement strand
CTCGCTGCTCCTCGAAGCCCACCAGATCTTCGACGAATCGCAAAAGAAAAGTTTCTGATCCGCTTCCGCCGGTCCCGCGACTCATCGCCCTCACCGCCTTTTTCCAATGATTGGAAACTTGCGCGGCCGGATTTTCCAATCATTGGAAATTTTCCTGATCGCCGACGGTTCGCTCACGGCGCTTTGAAATACATCAGCGTGCCCCACGGCTCGTGGTCGGGCGACCAGCCTTCGGGACGAATTTTTTCGAGTACCTGTTTCGTCCACGGCATCGGCAGATTTTTTTCGACGGCGTAGTGGCGATAGACTTTTTCGTAAATCGGGCGGAAATTACCGCGATCTTTGCTGCCGATGGTTCCCTTGCACGGCACATCGTTTCCTAGATTGTATTTCGCAGTGTATTCAAATCCCAGCGCGAGCCGGTTGCCGGCCACGCCGTAGAAATCAACGCCCTGCTTCCACGCCACCTCGCAGGCGCTCGCCATCATACCGAGGCCGGGTTGCGTGTGGCCCTGGTCGCGCGTGGTTTCCTGGCACTGCCCGCTCTCGAGAACATAATTCGTGATGCAACCGTTGCCGGGGCCGTGCAGAAAATGGTTCGCGGCGCGCGCGAACATTTCGCGGTCGTCGTTGAAGACGGCGATGCACAACATCGAGTTGATCATCGCCGCGTCCCAGTTTCCGTTCGCTTTCGGTCGGAAATCTTTGATCAGCGGATAAAAAATGTTCAGCATCATGTTCGTGAACTTCGCGCGGTCCGCGTCGGCCCAGCCGGAGCCGGAATAGCGCAGCAGCTCGGCCGCGTTGCAGAGCTTGTAGGCGGTGATTCCGGCCAGCAATTTCTGGTCGCTTCCGTTGATGGATTTCAGCGTGGACGACCAACCGTTGAGAATTTCGATGGCCTTCTCCGCATTCGCGCGGTTGCTCGCGATGCACCACTGCAGCGCGTGGCTGTAGGCGACGGAAGAATCCCACATCAGTTGCGAGCTGCCATGATCAGGAAAATTGAACGGCCCGCGAAAAACATCCGCGACCGGCCGCGGCTGCCATTTCAACGAGCCGTGACCGTCGGCCCGCATCCTCGCCCACGCATTGCTCCACGGCTGCGCACCGCTCAAAACTTTTTGACGGACAAACTCGATGTCATCGCGGCCGTGCAACATCCCGGGATGAACAAAATCCGCTGCGAACACCCGCAGGCCCGCAATCGCGACAATCAAACCAACAACAAACTTCATGGCCCCGATATTGCGGTGTCCCGATGCGCCAAGCAAATTCAGTTTTCCCAATGATTGGAAACTGGCGGCAGGTCGCCTAGTCTCGCGGCGAATTTTGGGCGGAGTTTCAGATGACACGAAAACAATTTTTCTTTGCGGCGGTCGCAGGTTTTATTTTCGTCGCGGCGGCGCGCGCCGAAAACTGGCCCCAGTGGCGCGGGCCGCTTTTCAACGGCTCGACGACGGAATCCGGATTGCCGGAAACGTGGAGCAAAACCAAAAACGTCGCGTGGGTCGCGCCGATGCCGGGCATGAGCGCGGCGACGCCCGCGGTCTGGGGCGATTCGGTTTTCGTCACCAGCGCGGACGCCGGCGGCCAGCTGTGGCTGATTTGCGTGAACCGTCCGGACGGAATCGTCCGCTGGCAAAAATTGCTTGGCCTGGGCGACATGGCCAAGGGCAATAACACGATGGTTTCGCCGTCGCCGGTCACGGACGGCAGCATCGTGATTGCGATGTTCGGCACGGGCGATTTGGCGGCGCTGGATTTCACCGGAAATATTTTGTGGAAGCGGAATCTCTGGAAGGAATCCGGCAAGTTCGCGATCATGTGGCTCTACGGCTCCAGTCCGCTGCTGCTCGACGGCCGGCTCTACGTGCAGGTGCTGCAAAACAAGCTGCCGACCTATGAACACGCCAAGGATGACAAGCCGGTCCGCGAATCATTCCTGCTCTGCATTGATCCGAAAACCGGCAAGGATATCTGGCGGCACATCCGCCCGACCGACGCGCAGGAGGAATCGCAGGAATCCTACGCGACGCCGATCCCGAATCGCGCAAAGAACGCCGATGAAATCTTGCTTGTCGGCGGCGATTACGTGACGGCGCACAATCCGGAAACCGGCGAAGAAATCTGGCGCTGCGCCGGATTGAACGTGACGCACAACCACTGGCGACGGATCGTCCCCTCAGCGGTGACGTGCGATGACATCGTCATCGCGTGCGGCCCGCGCCGGGATCCAATCTTCGCCATCCGCGACGGCGGCAAAGGGCTGGTCACCGACACGCACACGGCATGGCGGAATCCAGTTCTCACCGCGGACGTCTGCACGCCGCTGGTTTATCAGGGAAAAGTCTTCGCGCTCGATGGCGACAAGAAGAAGATCGCCTGCGTCGATCCGAAGACCGGCACGATCAAATGGGCCGGCGACCTGCCCGTGGATGCGGTCACGCGCGCCTCGCCGACGGCGGCGGACGGAAAGATATTTTGCATCAGCGAAAATGGCACGGTCGTCGTGCTCTCCGCCGGCGACGAATTCAAAATCCTTTCGACCGTAAACATGGCCGGCGAATCTCCGTGCCGCGCCTCCATCGCAATTTCGGACAGCCAGCTATTCATCCGCACCGCAAAGAATCTTTACTGCATCGGCAAGAAATAGGAACGGCCCTCCATCAGGGCCGCGTCACGCGTAAGGTAGGGCGCGCTGGCTCAGCGCGCCGCGGCGGTGTGGGCCACACCGCCCTACCTCACGGCCGAGTCACGCACAGGAATCAATTCGTTATTGGCTGGGAGCGGCGACGTCCCGTCGCCCAAAACGGCGGCGGGACGCCGCCGCTCCCAGTTACGGCCGCGTCACCCGCAGGCGCAGGAAGCGGTTCGTGGCGGGCGGGGCTGAATCGGTGATGCTCACACTCACGGGCGTGCTGCTGCCGGATTCGGTCACGTTGCTCGCCCCACCCCATGAACCGTTGATGTTCGTGGCGATTCCATTCCATGCCGCGCTGTTCGTCAGATCGTAGTTGCCCTCGGCAATCAGCGTGATGTCGTTCGCGTTCGTGTTGCGGTT
>CAIVKH010000335.1 GCA_903906425.1 uncultured bacterium | reverse complement strand
TCGTCGGCACGCTCATTGGCGGATTGCAGGGCTACAAAGGCGGCTGGATTGATCTCACTGGCCAACGAACGACCGAAATCTGGGAAGCGATTCCTTTCCTTTATATAATCATCCTGCTCGGCTCGATCTACGGTCAAAGTTTCATGCTGCTGCTGATCGTGGAGGCGCTTTTCGGCTGGATTGGAATTTCATACTACATGCGCGGCGAATTCCTGCGCCTCCGCAAGCAGCCGTTCATCGAGGCGGCGAAGACGCAGGGATTGTCCGGCGGCAAGATCATGTTCGGCCACATTCTCCCGAACGCCCTCGTGCCGATCATCACTTTCTTCCCGTTCTATCTCGTCGGCGCCATCGGCCTGCTCGCCGCGCTCGACTATCTCGGTTTCGGCCTCCCGCCGCCGACACCGAGCTGGGGCGAGCTTTTGCACCAGGGCCAGGAACAGCTCTGGGCGTGGTGGCTCATTTTGTATCCCGCCGCCTCGCTCTTTTTCGTCATGTTGCTCTGCGTGTTCATTGGCGAAGGGCTGCGCGCCGCGTTTGACCCGAAGTCGTACTCGAAACTTGAATGATCCGAAATTCTCACTGAAATCCGCAATGTCATCGCTCCTGTCAGTCCAAAACCTGGCTGTCGAATTCAAAACCGAATCCGGCGTCGTCCGCGCCGTGGACGGCGTCAGTTTCGATTTGAAACCCGGCGAAGTCCTCGGCGTCGTCGGCGAGTCCGGCTGCGGCAAGAGCGTTTCGGCGATGAGCATCCTCCGCCTAATTCCATGCCCGCCCGGCAGGATCGCGAGCGGACAAATCCTTTTCAAAGGCAGCGATCTTGTCTCGATGCCGATTGATCAATTGCGAAAGGTCCGCGGCGCGAAGATCAGCATGATCTTCCAGGACCCGATGCAATCGCTGTCGCCGCTCCACAGAGTCGGCGACCAACTGGTCGAGGCGCTCCAGCTTCACCAGCAAATCTCAAAAGTTGACGCCTGGAAAATCGGAGAAGACTGGCTGGCGAAAGTGGGAATTCCCGACGCGCCGGCGCGGATGAAATGTTTCCCGTTCGAACTCTCCGGCGGCATGCGCCAGCGCGTTGTCATCGCAATGGCGCTTATGCTCCAGCCGGAAATCGTAATTGCCGACGAACCGACCACGGCGCTCGACGTGACGATCCAGGCGCAGATTTTTGATCTCCTGCGCGAAATGAAGTCCGCAAACACGTCCGTAATTTTGATCACGCACGACATGGGCGTGATCTGGGAGAACTGCGACCGCGTCATCGTCATGTACGCCTCGCAAATCGTGGAGCAGGGGACCGCCGCGCAGGTTTTCCGCAATCCGAAGCATCCCTATACGCAGGGCCTGCTGCATTCGATGCCGCGCGTGAAACAAACCGGCGCGCGCCTCGCCTCGATTCCCGGCCAGGTTCCCTCGCCGGCGAATTATCCGAAGGGCTGCCACTTCGCCGACCGCTGCCCGCACGTCTTCGACAAATGCCGCGCATTCAAGCCGCCGCTCTTCGATGCCGAGGAGAACCATCAGTCCAAGTGTTTTCTTGTGGAGCCGCTATGACCGCGCCGCTCATCCAGGTGAAAAATCTTTCGACGTGGTATCCCATCCGGCGCGGCATCCTGGCGCGAACCGTCGGCCACGTGAAAGCCGTCAATAATGTGAACCTCACGATCGGCGCGGGCGAGACCGTCGGCCTCGTCGGCGAATCCGGCTGCGGAAAAACCACGCTCGGCCGGACCATCATCGGATTGGAGAAGGCCACGACGGGGACGATTTCTTTTCGTGGCGCGGATCTGACCGTCGAGCGAACGCGCGAAACGCGGCGCCAGATTCAGATGATCTTTCAGGACCCCGCCACATCGCTCAATCCGCGCATGACGATTTGCGAGATTGTCACCGAAGGTATGGCCGCGCACGGGATGCTCGGAGCAGACGAGCCGTCTGCTCCACGTGCCGGCGCAGGCGAGCGGCCTCTTCCATATCGTGGCGCAGACCGCCGGTCTGCCCGGGACGAAGCCGCGCTGAAATTGCTCCATGATGTCGGCCTCGACGAAACCGCCCTGCATCGCTACCCCTTCGAATTCTCCGGCGGCCAGCGCCAGCGCATCAGCGTCGCCCGCGCCCTGTCGCTGCGGCCGTCGCTGATCATTTGCGACGAAGCCGTGAGCGCGCTGGACGTTTCCGTACAGGCGCAGGTCATCAATCTGCTGCTCGACCTGAAGGACAAATACAACCTCTCCTATCTCTTCATCTCCCACGACCTCTCCGTCGTGAAATTCATCTCCGACCGCATCGCCGTGATGTACCTCGGCCACATCGTCGAGGAAGGCGACGCCGCCGCGATCATCGAAAATCCGAAGCATCCCTACACGCAGGCGCTCATCTCTGCGATTCCGGTTCCCGGCGTCGAACGAAAGAAGCGGCAGATACTGAAAGGCGAGCTTCCCTCGCCCGCGAAACCGCCGCCGGGCTGCCCGTTCCACACCCGCTGCCCCTACGCGATGCCCATCTGCAAGGAAATCTTCCCCGACATGAAGCCGGCCGAAGGCCGCAATGTCGCCTGCCATCTGATGGACGTCGGAAAAAAGAAAGCCTGATTTCCAATCATTGGAAGTTTGCGCCCCCGGACTTTTCCAATCATTGGAAGAAAACCTTCCAATCATTGGAAGCTTCCAATCATTGGGAAGCGTCCCACAATAGTCATCTGAGACGCAGGCTGAATATCTGGACTGACAGAATGATCATATGCCGGGTTGCTCTTTCAGGCCAACGGCCTGAGCCATCGTAGCCGGGGGCAACGCCCCCGGAACGCGTCCCCTCGCAACATCGGAAGCTTCCAATCATTGGGAAGTGTCCCACAATAGTCATCTGATACGCAGGCTGAATGTCTGGACTGACAGAATGGTCATATGCCGGCTTGCTCTTTCAGGCCAACGGCCTGAGCCATCGTAGCCGGGGGCAACGCCCCCGGAACGCGTCCCCTCGCAACATCGGAAGC
>CAIVKH010000334.1 GCA_903906425.1 uncultured bacterium | reverse complement strand
TGGCAGCCTCCCTTCAAAAGAGACCACCGTCGGGAAAGGAATCTTCAAATTGAAATCGAAAAATGGTGTGACCCGCGTCTCACCCGCACCAGTACGACGCGAAATGAATCGACGCTCATGTTTGACCGGACAGTAGTGCCGGCGCGCAAACTTCCAATGATTGGGAGCTGCCCGGCGGGTAGGGGCGCCGGGATGCAATCCTTGCGCCTGACCCAAAAATCCAGGAACCCAACTCAACCCGGTCCGCGCCACTCGCTCCTTCCGTATCGCATGCACCGGCCCGCAAGACCGCACGCCCCCGCGGCCGGATCATCGCGACCGGCGGCCGAATCCTATGCCGCCACTCTCGGCGGCCAGACTTCTGCCGCCGGAGGACGGACTGCAACCAGCAAGGCGCACAGTCCAGCCAACAATGCACAGAGGGCTGCCCGGGAATCGCGGAAGGCTGCCCGCGAATCGCGGATGGCTGCCCGCGAATCGCGGATGGCTGCCCGTGAATCGCGGAAGGCTGCCCGTAAATCACGGATGGCTGCCAGGTAATCGCGGAAGGCTGCCCGTAAATCACGGATGGCTGCCAGGTAATCGCGGAAGGCTGCCCGTAAATCACGGAGGGCTGCCCGGGAATCGCGGAGGGCTGCCCGTAAATCGCGGACGCCTGCCAGGACGGCGCGACTAACTGCCGCTGAATGCATTACGCAATAATGCTGCCCGGAGCCCCAACTTCGGCCCAAAAACCTTCAAAATACCGGGAGGCATGGTGCCACGCCTAGTTCAGCGACCGCTGCCGCGCATCGAGGTCAAATAGGGGAAGACATTGTCGCGCACGACCATTTCGGCGACGGCACACCCCTTTTCGCTCAGCGCGCCGGTCGGGCAGACCTGTACGCATTTGCTGCACGAGGTGCAGGTGCGTGATTCGCCCCACGGTTGGTGCAGGTCGGTCACCATCGTGGAGTTGATGCCGCGGCCCATGACATTCCAGGTGCGCGCGCCTTCGACTTCTTCGCAGGCCCTCATGCAGCGGGTGCACAGGATGCAGCGGTTCGCGTCGTAGTTGAATTTCGGATGCGTGGCGTCGAGCTTGAAGACCGGATAGCGGTACGGATAACGCGTGTGGTGGACGCCGAGCTGCTGCGCGAGCGTTTGCAGTTCGCAGTGGCTGTTCGAGACGCACGCGGCGCAGATGTGATTCCGTTCGGCGAAGAGCAGCTCGAGAATCATCTTCCGGTATTTCGTGACCTTCGGCGAATTGATCGTGATGTCCATGCCTTCGGCGATGAGCGTCGCGCACGCGGGGAGCAGGCGCGGCACGCCGCGAATTTCCACCATGCACAAACGGCACGCGCCGACGTTCGACAGTCCTTTGAAGTTGCAGAGCGTCGGAATGAAAATGTTGTTCGCGCGGGCGACGTCGAGAATCGAGCTGCCCTCGGCGGCCTTGTACTCGGTGCCGGAGATTTTCAGTGTGATGATTTTTTTCATGGCGTCACCTCAACCTTTCACTTCGGCAACTTGTGGGGCAGACCGCCGGTCTGCTGCTTTCTGGTCTGCCTGCGCAGGCGGGCCGCCTGCGCCACAATGTTCGCGCACGTCGCACCGCAGACAGCGGCTGCTTTCCGCAACGGCGTTTTCCTTCGTCAGACCCAGCAGGACTTCCTCGTAGTTCGCCTTGCGCTGATACACGGCAAGCTCCGGCGAAACGTGTCGCGCGCCGCCTTCGGGTTCGGCGGGCACGACTTGCGGAACGTCGAATTTGCCGAGCAATTCCGCGAAGCGATCCAGTCCGGTGAGGATACGATCAATCGCGCGGGCCGCGTCCTTGCCGGTGGCCATCGTCGAGGAAACATTCGACGCGCCGGTCACCAAATCGCCGCCGGCGAAAACACGCGGGCGGTTGGTTTCATACGTGACCCAGTCGGCGGCGGCGGTGTCGTTCTCGCGAACGTGAATTCCAAAACGGCGCAACGGTTCCGCATCGGGCCGTTCGCCGATGGCCATGATGATATTTTCGCACGACACGATGGTCAGTTCGCCGGTTGAGACGGGACGGCGGCGACCATCGAGACCGAATTCGCCAAGCTTCGTCCGCATCAGTTCGATGCCGGAGACGCGGCCGCGCTTGTCGGTGACGACGCGCTGCGGCGAGACGAGGAACATGATCTTTACGCCTTCGGCTTCGGCATCGTTCACTTCCTCGGGAATCGCGGGCATGTCTTCGCGCTGGCGGCGATAGGCGATGGTGACATCGCAGCCGAGCCGCAGCGCAGTGCGCGCGGAATCAACCGCGGCGTTGCCGCCGCCGATGACAACGACTTTCTTTCCGATGTTCGTCGGCTCTTCGCGCGCGACCTGTTCGAGGAAATGAATCGCGTGCCAGACGCTCGGCGATTCCTCGCCGGTAATTCCGGCGGTCATCGCCTTCCACGTTCCGGTCGCGAGGAAGACCACGTCGTTTTCGGCTTCGAGCACGTCGAGCGAAACGCCCTCGCCGAGTTTCTGTTTGAATTTGAATTTCACGCCGAGGCTTTCGATCACGTCGAGTTCCTGCCGCAGCATTTTCTTCGGCAGGCGGTATTGCGGCAGCGAATAGAGCAGCATTCCGCCGGCTTCTTCGCGCGCTTCGAAAATCGTCACGTCGTGGCCGAACATCGCGAGATAAAACGCGGCGCTGAGGCCGGACGGTCCCGCGCCGACGACGGCGATTTTCTTTCCGGTCGCCGCCATGCGGCGCGACGCGAGGCGCTTCTTGACTTCGTTGAGCAGCGGGCCGGTGAAGACCTGGTCCGAAATGAAACGGTGGACTTCGCGCATGTTGACGGATGCGTCCACCGTTTTGCGGCGGCACTGGCTTTCGCACGGGTGCTGGCAGATACGGCCGGTCGAACCGGGAAGCGGATTGTCGAGCCAGATAAGTTCCGCGGCTTCGGCGGTCTTGCCGCTCTTGGTGAATTCGAGGAACTGCGGAATCCGCATGTGAAGCGGGCAGGAATTTTCGCACGGCGAGAGAAAGAGTTTGTCGCACACGCCCGCGCGGCAGCGATGCGCTCGGAGGTGCTCTTCGTATTCGCGGCGGAAATAACGCAGTGTCGTGAGCACGGGATTCGGCGCGGTCTGGCCGAGTCCGCACAGCGACATTTCCTTGATCATCTGCGCGAGTTCTTCGAGATCCTGAATGTCGGATTCCTCGGCGCGGCCTTCGGTGATCTTTTTCAGAATCCGCAGCGCCTGATCGAGACCGGCCCGGCACGGAATACATTTGCCGCACGATTCGGAGTGCGTGAATTCGATGAAATAGCGAGCGACATCCACCATGCAGTTGTCTTCGTCCATCACGACCATGCCGCCAGAGCCCATGATCGCGCCGATTTGCGCGAGCGATTCATAATCAATCGCGACATCGAAATTCGCCGCGGGAATGCAGCCGCCGGAAGGGCCGCCGGATTGCACGGCTTTCACGCGTTTGCCGCCGGGACTTCCCTGGCCGATGTCGAAAATTACATTCTTCAGCGGTGTGCCGAGCGGAAGTTCGACGAGGCCGGTGTTTTTGATTTTGCCGACGAGCGAGAAAACTTTCGTGCCGGAGCTGTTCGTCGTTCCGATTTCCGCGAACCACGATCCGCCGCGCGCGATAATCACCGGAATGTTGCACCACGTTTCGACGTTGTTGATGTTCGTCGGTTTTCCCCACAGACCTTTTTGCGCGGGGAACGGCGGGCGCGGACGCGGACGCCCGGCGCGGCCTTCGAGCGATGCGATCATCGCGGTTTCTTCGCCGCAGACAAACGCGCCAGCGCCTTCGATGAGCTTGATATCGAAATTGAAATTCGTGCCGAGGACGTGCTCGCCAATCAGTCCGAATTCGCGCGCTTCGGCAACGGCGCGTTTCAGCCGCTGGACGGCGAGCGGATATTCGGCGCGCAGATAAGCGACGCCTTCGGTCGCGCCCATCGCGAACGCGCCGATGAGCATTCCTTCGATGAGCATGTGCGGATCGCTCTCGATTTCATTGCGGTTCATGTACGCGCCGGGATCGCCTTCGTCGGCGTTGCAGATGATGTATTTTTGATCGGCGACCGCTTTGCGCAGCAGGTCCCACTTCACGCCGGTCGGATAGCCCGCGCCGCCGCGCCCGCGCAGTTTCGACTTCTTTACCTCTTCGATGATCTCGTTGGTGTTCGGTTTTTGCGTCGCCTGATAGAGCGCGTGGTAGCCGCCGACGGCGATGTATTCCTCAATGTCATCGGGATTGATGAGGCCGCAATTCCGCAGCACGATTTTTTTCTGGCCCTTGAAGAACGGGATTTCATTCCAGTGCGGAATGTCGGCGAGCCCGCGGCCATACATCACGTGGCCGGTGAGGTGATCCCACTCTTCGATCTTGCAAATTGATTTTTCAACCGGCGGCCGGTTGAACGCGATGGTCTGTACGATCGTGTCGGCGTCGTCGGGCGTGACGTTGCCGAGCACGACAAGCGGAAAGCCGGGAACGTGAATGTTGACGAGCGGTTCGGCGGCGCAGAAGCCGAAGCAGCCGACCGGCGTGAGCTGTGCATCCACGGAATATTTTTTCAGCGCATCCTCGAGCGCGCGGAAAACTTCTTTCGCGCCGTTGCCCATTCCGCACGTGCCCATGCCGACGCCGATGCGAGGCTTGCCCGGCATGATTTTCATCATGCCCGTGCGCCGGATGTCGTGAAGCCCGTCGAGATCGTGAATTCTCATTGCGCCTTCCCTCCGTCAATCCCCGCGACAAGTTTGCGAAGTTTGAAGTCGCTGATGTGCCCATAAATTTCATGGTCAATCGCGGCGACCGGCGCCAGCGCGCACTGACCGAAGCACGCGACGGTACGGATCGTCATGCGAAAATCCGGAGTGGTGAACGAAGTCGCGGAGCCGGTGTCGTCTTCGTCCTCGTGGAATCCGGCGGAGGCTTTGAGCGAATCGAGAAGCTGTTTCGAGCCGCGCGTGTGGCACGCGGTGCCGCGGCACACGGTGACGGTGTGCCTGCCCTGCGGCTTGAGATTGAAGAAGGCATAGAACGTGACGACGCTGAGAATCTGCGAGCGCGCCACGCCGACTTTTTGCGCGACGAGATCGAGCGTTTCGGCGGGCAGGAATTTCAGTGGATGCGTTTCCTGAACTTCCTCAAGGATGCTCAGCACGTCGCCGGTTTTGTCCGGATGACGCGCGATGATCTCATCTATGACCTGCTCCGATAATGGTCTGATTTCCGCCGCCGTGATCATGTCGGG
>CAIVKH010000333.1 GCA_903906425.1 uncultured bacterium | reverse complement strand
TGCTCGCCATCGCCCGGCACGAGCCAGCTCAGCTCCTTCTCGAACGATTCATATTCACCGATGCGCCACGAAAAAGTCGCATTGCGCGGCATGTCCTCGGCGCGGTCAATTTCAAGGTGATAGAGGCACAGCGCCTTGTTGTTCAGCCAGAGATAGCTCGCCGCGCGCCATGTGAATTCCGGCACAACGCGCCCGTCGCGGTAGCGTGCATCCTTGATCGTGACCGTTGCGGAATGCGTAAAGAATTTGTCCGGGACGCAGTTCGGAACCTTGAGCGAGGCGGGATCAAGGCCGGTGCGCCAGCACAGGTTCGCCTCCTGCACGCCGGTCTTTTCAAAGTGGAAATATTCGACCTTGTGCAGCCCCGCGCTCATCTCGACATCGTTGCCATACTGCCCCTTCGCGCCGCCATCGCGCGTGTGCAGGCCCGGCCAGCTCGCGACGGTCTTGCCGTCAATCGAGAACGACGAGCCCTCGTCGGAAACGGTGCAGAAGAAAATCTTCTCCTCCTTCGGAATCTTCAGCCAGCCGATGTAGCACGACATGTAGTCATCGTCATTGCCCATCAGGTTTTCGCGCTGCCCGATCTTTCCGACCAGCCCCATGCGCGCGTCGCGGCCCGGCGGGCTTTGCTTCGCGATCTGCTCGGCCCGGTCGAGGCTCGCCCCGCCGATCTGCGTGAACAGCATCAACCCCGGTTTCAGCGGCGAATCTTTCTTCCTCGGCGCGCTGCCCGCCTTCAGATAGATCGAAACTTCGTCGCCCTTCGGCGCCTCGAACGCAACGCCGACGCCCTCGTGCGCATTCGCCCACACCACCTCGCTGTAGAGCTGCGAGCCGTTCGAGTCGAACACGACGGCTTCGGCCGGATGCGGCAGCGCGCCGCCGTCCGGGATGATCGCGATCACGCCCGCCTCCTGCGGCGACGGCGTTCCGCTCACCGACGCCGTGATCTTCACCGTCGCCTCGCCGACCTTCCAGCCGCCCTGCCCGCGCGCCGAAACCGCCGCCACGCATGCGATGATCACCGCGAGCGCGCCGCGCCCGCAAAATTTCCAATGATTGGAAATTCCGGCAACGCACTTTTCCAATGATTGGAAATTCTGAACCGCGCCGCGCGACATCGTTACTTCACGTCCCCGCCGCTGAGCGATTTGTAATATTCGGAGACCAGGTCCTTGTAGCGGGCCGGCGCCTCGTCGGCCGCGCCGGCGACTTCGCTCACCTGCACCGCAGGCGCGCTGCCATCGTCAATATTCTCGGTGCCGGCCATTCCGGAAAGTTCCATCTGCGTTTTTTTCAGGGCGGCGATCGCGCGGCGCTGATACTCGCGGACTTCGCGGATGTTGTAGCCTTTTTTCAGCGCGTCCTCGGCCTGCCGCATGAACTCGACGGCCTCGTCGAGCGAGCCGGTGCGGATGTGCATCATCGAGGCCTTCGCATAAAGCGCCTCGGCGTTGCGCCGCAGCATCGCCTGCAAACCGGCCATCGAGCCCGCGCCCTCGCTGGCCTTCGTGTCGAGGCGCGGACCTTCGCCGGCCATGCCGAGCGTGTCGCTGTAGCCGCCCTGCTTGCCACCGCCGGTGGCCTTCGCCTCCGCGTGACCTTCTTCCTGAACTTCGCCGCTCTGCGCGGAATCCTGCGTACGGCGCGCCTCGATCTTGTCGTCGCCCGCATTGATCTTGCCGGAGCCCGCCGTGGTTTCGCCGTCGGACATTCCCTGCCGGCCGACGAGCGCGCGGCCGTCCTGCTCCTTGTGATCCGGCGCTTCGTTGCCGGATTTGCCCTTCGCGGAAAAATCAGAAAATTCGCCCTCGGCGATGCCCCATCCGGCGGGGACATCTGCCGATCCCTGATTCGTCGCGGAATCATCCGACTTGTCCTTTTGATCCTGCTCCTGCTTCAGCAAGTCGCCGATGATGTCTTCCATTTCCGTCGCCATCGGGATCACCGGGATGTTCGGCAGCTCCTGCTTGTCGAAATTTTCGGTCAGCCGTTTGACGCTGTCGGGCTGCGACATCAGCCACATCTCCATGTCGTCCATGCGCTCCGTCGCGGTTTCGAGCGCCTTGAGAATCCAGTCCTCTTTTTGCAGGCCGAGTTCCGTCGCTGGATTGTTTTCCGAGCCGGCCACCTGCTTGGCCTCCTCATAAATCTGGTTCACATCGGCAACCAGATCGTTGCCGACGGGCAGCTCTGGAAAGATGTGAAGATCGGTCGCGATGGACAGCAGCGTGTCGGCCTCGTTCTCCTTGATGTCCTTGATTTCCTGGCCGATCTCGTCGGTTTCCTTTTCCGAATGATCCTTCTGCTGCACCGTCTGCTTGATCTGGTCCACGACTTTCGCCTGAAGGTCCTTCAACTTGTCGAGCCGTTCCTTCGCGGCGGCCACGGCCTCCTGAAGTTGCTTCTCTTCCTTGTTCGCCTCCTCCGTGCGCCAGTGCTTGAACATCTCGTTGATCTCCGTCAACTGGGCGAGGGCCAGCACTTCCGGCGGCATCGCCTGCTCCGGCGCATTGTTCTCAAGCTGCTCGGAAGCTTTCAGCATCGTCCCCGAAATTTTTTGTTGTTCGCACTTCTCCGCCGCCGACGCCACGAGCTTCGAGAAATCCGCGTCGGACAATTGAAGCAGCTGAACTTCCTTGCGGCACGCATTGATAAACTCGCCGACATCGCCGGACAGTTTGTCCTGCTTTTCGACGAGCGGCTTGCCAACCTTCGATTTCGATTCGGCGCACTTGCGTGTTTCGCGCAGCGACTGGTCCTGCCCCGCAACGAGGGCTTCCAGCAATGCGAGCAAACCCGTCACGGCCTGGTGCTGCTGCACCTTGGCGACCGAGCTGTCGAGCTGCGTCAGCGCGCGAAGAATCCGGTCTTCGAGTTGTACTGCTTCAGCGCCCGGCGCGGCGCGCTGGTCCGGATTCAACTGCGGTATCCTCGTCAACGCGCGGACCGCCTGCTCCATCCACGTCGAATGCAATTGCTGCACGATCGCCTGCTGCGGGCCGAGCGGCTTCGACGGATCAACCAGCAGCTTCAGCGCGAAATCGCGGATCGCCTGCTGCGCGGACATGGACTCGGTCCACGCGTCGCTGGCCGCGGTCGCCGCCTGCGTTTGCAAGACCGTCGTCTTCGTCAGGTTCGCCTTCTGCATTTCGATCAGTTTTTCGATTCTCGCCGTCGCCTCTTCGCGCGACTTTTCGCGCTTGTTGTCCGTCGAACTGGTCAGCCCTTCGCGCTCAAACCGTATCGTCCGCGAAACGGCGCGGCTGCCTTCCGGCTTCCGGTTATCAATCGCAATCAGCCGCAACAACAGCGGCTCGCGTCCCGCCGCTTCCATCATCGCCGCATCGCCCATCCACGTGTCGGCCAGCGCCGCGGGATTAGCGGCGGCGGCTTTCCACTTCTTCACCTCGACATTCTTCGACGGGTCTTCCTCGCTCATGACGCGTTCAAGGATGACTTCATCGAGCGCATAATCGTCGATAGCTTCCCATTGAATCCGGGGTGCACCGCCGGCCGCCAACGTGGCCTTCCCTGCCGGCGCGATGACGCTGATCGCCGGAGGCTGGTCGGCGAGGAACTGGAAGTTTACGTCCTGCTCGGTTTCAAAACCAAACGTGTCGCGCGCGACCAGATGCCACGGTGCCGCTGAAGTCACCGTCGCCGAGACGCTCCAGACGGCCGCCTCGCCCTTGCCGGCCGCCCCGGCGGTGACCGACTGGCCGTCGATGACGCTTTGCGCCATTTCGAGCGCGCGGTTCGCCGTGAAGGACAGCATGATCTTCGAGCCTTGCGGAACCTGCGGAAATTTCTTCAGCGCGTCTCCAACAGTCGCTCCGCGTTTCGTGTAGGCGGGCGGCGTGATTTTGAACTCGAGGGTCTTGAGCGCCAGCGGCGCGAGCGCCTTGATCGTGTATTTCTCCGACTCCGCATCGCCCGCGAAAAAGCGGTATGTGACATCCGCCGAAGCCGACGGCACGCGATGGACAAATTCCTGATCACCGGTTCCGCGCAGTTCGCCGAGTTTTACGACGTGCGCCTTGTCATCCGCCGGCTTGACCTCAACGCTCACCGGCTGGCCGCGTTTGCCTTCAACGCGCAGCGTCAGCACGACCGGAGATCCGCGAAGAACCTGGCCGTTGCCCGGCTTGACTTCGAGAATCTGCGCGAGCGTTCCGGGAACGCGCGCAGAAAACGGATTGACGATCCGCATCGCGGCATTGCCCCACGCCGGTCCCGACCACATCGCGGAAATCAGCGTGATGATGATCGCCGCACCGGTCGCGCCCGCGCCGCGCAGAAGCATCTTCTTGTCGCGCATCATTGAAAAGTCGAGCGACGCCCAGTGCGGAATCTCCGCGGAAAGATAGGCTGCGGTGAGCGCATCGCCGGCGGGCCGCGCGGAGAACTGGACATAGTTGATCAGATGGCTGTCGAGTTCGGGAAACGATTTTTCGATGCGCGCGGCGACCGCTTCCGGCGTCCGCTGTTTGTTGAGCGCCTTTGCAAGCCACCAAAGCGCCGCTCCGGCCCCGGTCAAAAGCAGCAGCCAGCAGGCCACGCGACCCGCGCGGTGAAAACGCAGCAGCAGATCGAACAACGTGAAAAGCCACAGTATGCCGAGCACCGCGCCGGCCGCAAAAAGGCCGCGCTGTTGCGTATCCCAAATACAAAGTTGCCGGCCCACGCCGCGCAGACGTTCCGTGATTGAAGAACTCATTGCGCACCTCGTTTCATTTGATCCGTTCAAGTTTTATGTCATCAACATAAAGATAGCAGTCATCGCGCTTCTTGTATTCGTCCACGCCAATGATCATGCCGATGCCCACCACATGCAAACAGACAAACTTGCACTGCTCGTACATTCCCTTCGCCAATTCGGTCATGTGCTCGTCGGGAAACGTCGTGGAACCCGTGCTCCACATTTTCTTCACGCCGCCGAAATCGCCCGATCCGGCCGCGTCCTCGCCGCCGGGACCAGCCTGCGGCTTGCCCGTGAGCGTGCCCTTGGATTTCGTCTCGACCTTCACTGCGCCGCCCTTGCCGGAACCGGTAAAATAAACCTGCGCAAATTTGTATTCGCGGCGCAGCTCGGTCCAATCAGGATTGTCGTGCGGCTTGATCCCCGGCCGCCACTTGTAACCTTCCAGCAAAATCCGGCAATTCGGCCCGGTGGACTTCGCCGTCACCGTCAGCCGATATTTCGCGCCGCCCGTCGAATCAATCGGAATCGGCGCGCTGTCCACCTTCACGCCGCCCTCCAGCCACGTCTTCGAATAGGTCGGCTTGATCGCCAGCACGCTCACCTTGCCGTCCATCCGGTCCACGATCGAAACCATCTTGTCATTGTCCGCATACCAGCTCTCGCCGCCATGCTGGTTGTATTGGTAACGCCAGCCTTTCAACCCGTCCTCGAACGAACCGTTGACCATCAGGTTCGAGCTCACGCCGATTCCGTACGCCCACGTCGCGGCGCAGACCAGCACGGCGGTGGAAGCCAGCGCGCGCAGATTCTTTCCAATCATTGGAAGTTTGCGCCGCCCAAATTTCCAATCATTGGAACTCACGAAACTTTTCATCCGAACATTCATACGCACCTCATCGCTTCCGAATTTCCGATTTCACGCCATGTTCCGCAATCGCCGCACCATCCACTCGATTGACAGCAACAGCACGATCAAACCAAGTATCCACGGATTGTTCCAGAGCGAATGATAGACCACCCGCTCGGTTTGTTCAGCCTTGAACGTCAGCGCCGACAGCACTTGGTTGATGTCCGTCTTCTCGCAGAAGCGGCCCTGGCTGGCGCGCGCGATGGCCTGCATCAGATCGGAGCGCGCCGGCTTCGGATTCGTCTCCGGCGTGAACGGCTTGACGAAGAATGAATACGGCTGCGATTCGACCGGCTTGCCCTCGATGCTCGCCTTCGCGACCGCCTTGTACAGTCCGGGAACCTTCGGTTCGAAGTCCATTCCGTAGCCGAGCACAGGCTGGCCGGTCGTCGTCGGAATCGTGCGCCGCTGCATCGTGAACGGAATCTTGCGACCGCCCGGTTCCTCGACCTCGACCTTCACCTCGGCCTGCGGCGGCACCGCGGCCGACGTTCCGACGCGGGCGTTCAGCGACATGCTGTCGCCAAGATAAACGCGGTCTTCGCTGGCGTAGAGATCGAGATTGAACGGACCGCCTTTGTCTTCCTGCGGCGCGAGCCACGCGAGGAGCTGGTTCCAGAAAAGCCCGTACGATTTGTCCTTGCCCGGTTCGAGCTGCCAGCGCCAGAGCGAGTCGGTCATCAGCACGACAATCTTGCCCTGGCCGTAGCGCTGCAAAACGATCAGCGGCGTTTTTCCATCCGGCCCGTCCGCGTTCGCCAGCACCGTCGCGCCGGGCGTCGGCTTCGCGCCCGGGAACAGCGAAAGCACCGCTGGCAATTCATCGAGCGATCCGTCCTTCGTCTGGAATACCGGATGCGCCTTGCCTTCCTCCGTCAGCGTGACGACGTAGTGCCCTTCGTTCGGCGGGCCGCCCGCGCTCTTCTTGATCGGCAGCATTTTCGCCATCGGGCCGGTCTGCCAACCGCTGTCGCCCCACGCCTTCGCGCCGCCGAGCAAAATCAGGCTGCCGCCGCCCTCGACATATTTCACCATCTGCGCGGCCCGCGCGTCGGTCAGGATCGGCACGTCGAGATCGCCGAGGATCACCATCTTGAATTGCGCGAGCTGCTCGTCGGTGAAATGCAGCGTCGTGTCGCCGCGGCTTCCGAACGTGAGGAACTTTCCATCGGGACCGCGCAGGAAAACCAGCGGCGTGTAGGCCGGATTGCTGCGGAGCACGCGCGACAAATATTTTGATTCCCAGCGCGGCACGTCCTCGATGTAGAGCACGCGATTCTTCGCGTCCACGACTTGCGCGGAAACCGAATAGGTGTTGTTGTTCGTGATCGTCTCGCCCTTGAGCACAGGCACGCTCACCGTGTAGGTGAACGATCCCATGTCCTTGTTTTCGAGCTGGAACGTGACCTCGCGCGATCCGCCTTCCGCCGGAATCTTCGTCGGCTCGTCCTTCAGCAATTCGCCGTTGCGGAAAAGCTGCACGTGCAGCGTCTCGCCCTTGGTCCCCTGCCCCGCCACCACCGCCGTCAGTTTCGAATTCCATCCGACGATCACGCGCGCCGGCGTTTCAACGGACTCGACGGCGACATCAACTTCCCGCTCCCAGATTCCTTCGGGCTCCAGCCGCACGGAATAAACCGGGCACGGCCATTTCATGCCGACCCATTCGTCCGTCGTTTCGCGCGTGTCGAGGCCGTCGGAAAGCAGCAGCATGCCGGCGAGCGGCTGGCCCTGGTAGCGCTCCAGCGCCTGCGCCAGCGCGGAGTGAAGCCGCGTGCTCTGGCCGTCCGGAACAAGCTTGTCCAGCTTTGCGATCTCGCGCTTCTCGCCGAGCGTTTCGGCGAACGGATAAACATCAATGTCGCACTGCGCGGCGATCATCTGTTTCCACGACATCTTCAAAACATCCTGCGCGATGGACCACCGCGTCGGGATCGAGGACGTCGGGCTCATCGACATGCTGGCCGACGAATCGAGCGCGACGACAAAGCGCGGCTTGACGAGTTCGGAACTCGCCTCCTTGCGCAGCGGCAGAAGCAGCGCCCAGCCGAGCAGCAGGAAGAAAGCGATGCGGATCAGAATAAGGACGGGCGCCACCAGATTGCGCGGCACATATTTAATGAACGAGAAAACCAGGACGGCGAGCGCCACGACGGCCACGAGGACGAAAATCCATCTCGGCGCCGAGTGCTCCCACATGATTTCGGCGAGCGGAAAATTGACGAAAGGAAGCGCGCTCATGACGCCGCCCCGCCTGCGATTCCGAAGCTCCGGATTTCCGCGGCGCCGCGCGCGCACGCAAAGTTCCAATGATTGGAAATGACCGGCGAGCAACTTTCCAATGATTGGAAATTATGGAAGGCCGCGCTCATCATTCCGCCTTCACTTTCACGCGGCCCGAAAGCTCGACCGACATCGTGTCGCTCAACTTCCGGCCCTGCTTGCAAGCGCGGTTCGCAAAGAAAAGCTCGACGATTGAAAGGATCGCCGCCAGCCACATCAGCGTCTCGGCCATCGGCCGCCCGATGCGATGGCTGTCCACCAGCCGCATCAGTTCGCCGCCGTCGCGCGCGACGAGGACGCGGTCAACACCGAGCGCGAGCTTCGTGTCGTCGTCCTTGATCGTCGTCAGGTCCGATTCATCGCGTCGCGCGTTGACCGCCAGCACCGGGACCTGCTCGCCGTTTGCGCTGGCCGTGTAGATTCCCGCGGCCGGCAGGCCTTCGATGCGGATCGAGTCGCCGCCTTCCGCGCGAACGGTGCGGACGGGAACCTGCTCGCCGGACGGTGCGCGGATGCTGGCGACATCGGCGAAGCCGGGCGTGCCGGCGGACAACACGAGGTCCTTCGTCAAAAATGTGTACAGCGGTTCGCGCGTCATGCCGGCGCCGAACTCGACCATCTGATGGAGGAACGGCAGGAAATATGGAGAGAGCGGAAGATTGCTCCAGCCGCGATCGCCGGAAACCGAGAAGGCCAGCACGCGGCCCTGGCCATATTTTCGGCTCTGCAAAAATGGCTTGTCGCCCTGCGTCGAAAGCAAAATTTCCGAATCGGGCTGCGGATCGGTCCAGGTCATCTGGCGCTTCACGCTGACCGACGGAACCGCGCCGGGCGGGAATTTCAGCGACGCAAAAATCGGATCCTGCGGCTGCACCAGGCGCAACAGCGAGCGCACTCCGGCATCGCCGGACTCCTCGATCTTGCTCGCTTTCGCTGGCAGGAAATTTGCGGCGACGTAGTCGGAAGGGCCTGCGCGATCGCCGGGAAAAACGATGACGAGGCCGCCCTGCTTCGCGAATTGTTCAACCGCGAGCAGGAGCGAACCGGGCAGCGGGAAAGCGTCCACGAGAATGATGCACGAGTATTTTTCGAGATCGCCCGTCTGCACCGCATCCGGCGCGACCACTTGCGCGTCGATCGAACCGGCGGTTTCGCCGCCGGGATTCAGCGCGCGGCGGACGAAGAACGCGGCATCTTCCGGCGCGGCGACAAGCACCGGCAATCGCTCGCGCACGTGCAGCAGGAAAAACAGGGAATTATCGAGCGGATAACCGTCCGGCTGGCATTCGATTCGCGCGCGGTGAACGCCCTTCGTCAGCGGCGGCAACGGGAACGTCAGAGCACCGCCGCTGGTTGCGTTCAAGGCGAGGCGGCCCGATTCCTTGTCGTCAATGAACAGCGACAATGTCGTGTCGCCGGTCTCGCCGAACTGCCCGAGCCGCACGCTGGCCGACGCCGTGGAATTTTCCATCAGCAAATGCGGAGTGACATCAACGTCAATAATCCCGGTGTTGGCCGGCGCGGTCGGACCGACGAGCGTGACGAAGAAGGTGTAATCCTTTTCCCAGTTCTTCGGATTCCAGGTCGCGGTGGCGGAGACGGGCGGCTCGTTCGACGGTTGCGCGTTCTTCGCCAGTTTCTTCGATTTGTCCGCCTTGTCCGTCTTGTTCGTCGCGGCGGGCGGCGCGTTCGTCGCGAATGCGGCGGTTGACGCGGCGAGTATTCCAAAATCACGCCAGGGCAGCGCCTGTCCGTCGGTCACAACATAAACTTCGCGCTCGCGGCGGCCCGAACTTTGCAGCGACTGGCAGGCCGCAGTGATGGCCGGCGCCAGTCGCGACGTCGTCGGCTTGGTCTGCGTCGCCTTCACCTGCGCGGTCGCGAGATCGAGATCGCCGCTCGGCTCGCTGATGAGCGGCGTGACATCCTCGCCGGCCAGGAAGATCGTGACGCGGTCGCCTTTTTGCAGGCTCTTCAAAACGCTGAGAACGACATCGCGGGATTCGTCCCACGTTTTCTTCTGGCCCGACGCGTAGTCCATGCTCGCGGAAATGTCCCAGACAATCGCCACGTCGCGATTCGACCGGCCCATTAGCGTTCCGAACGAAGATGTGCGGATGACCGGCAGGGCGAACGCGAGCGCGAGCAGCAGCAGGATCAGAGTGCGCAGCAGCCAGAGCAGAAAATTCTCCATCTTCATCCGGCGCGAAGATTTCTTTTGCGCGAGCTTGAGGAAACGGAGCGTGCTGAAGTGGACGGTTACGGCCTGCTGCCGCTTCAGCAAATGCAGAATCAGCGGAATCGCGCCGGCGGCCAGCGCGTAGAGGAACATCGGATTTAGGAAAGTCCACATTACTTCGACATCTGCCTTCGTTCGTTCAGGTAGGCGCGCACAAATGTTTCCGGCGGCTCGGAAGTGTTCACGAGCCGGTAGTCAACTTTCATTTCGGCGCAGGCCTTGCGGTATTTCGTCAGAAATTCGTTGAGCGCCTCGCGATAGCCGTCGGCGATGCCGCGCGGATCAACAACGATGCGCTCGTTGGTTTCCATGTCGATGAACTCGCCGCCCTTTTTGAAATTGAAATCAATCTCCATCGGGTCGAGCAGGTGGAACAGGATCACGTCGTGATTGTTTTTTCGGAAGTGCGCGAGGCCGCTGACGACGGTTTCCTCATCGTCAAACAAATCGGAAAAGATCACGACCAGCGCGCGGCGCTGGATGGATTCGGCGACCTGGTGAAGCGTCTTGGCCGTCTGCGTTTTGTTTTTCGGCTTGTGCTTCTGGAGTGTCTTGACCATCTCGTTCAGGTGGCCGACGGAATTCTTCGTCCCGGTCATCGCGTCAATTTTTTCGGAATAGATGTACAGGCCGACGGAATCGCGGCCTTTCACGGTGACGTAGCCAAGCGCGGACGCCAGATAAGTCGCGTACTGGTATTTGGTGATGCCGGCCGATCCGTAGTCCATCGAGGCGCTGCGATCCACGACCAGATAAACGCGCAGGTTGGTTTCGTTTTCGAACCGGCGGATGTAATAGCGGTCCGTGCGGCCGAGCACCTTCCAGTCGATGAATTTCGGATCGTCGCCCGGATTGTAATCGCGATGGTCGGCAAATTCGCCGCCGACGCCGATGATCGGGCTGCGGTGCCGGCCCGACAAATTTCCTTCGACGACGTAGCGCGATTGCAGCACCAGCCGCGCGAGCTGGGCCAGTTCCTCCGGTTTCAAAACGCTGGCGATGCCGGTGCTCATGAACGAAATCCCCAACGCTGAAACCTTAAACCTGAAACCTGAAACCTGAATTTCCAATGATTGGAAATTTGCGCAACCGGATTTTCCAATGATTGGAAATTTTTCATGGCAGCGGCATCACGCTCCAATGATCGTCGTCGGTGAGGACGACGAGGTTCTGGCCGACATACACGAGCGTGACGCCGCGATAGCGGCCGCCGGGAGCGAGCACAACGGGTTCGCGGCCGGCGGCGAATGACACGGATTCGTGGCCCTTTTCGCGCGAGAGGATTTTGACGGGCTTGAGCAGCGTGCCGACATCGTAGGCCTTCGCGAGGGCGTCTTTGAGGTCCTGGTCGCGATCCATGTTCGAGCTTTCGAGAACATATTTCTGCGCCTTGATTCCACGGACATATTTCAGCTCGGCATCATGATAGCGCCACGGGCGGCCCCAGCGGTCGTTGAGCGGCGGCTTCTGGCCTTCGGGCAACTTGGCCAGCGCGTCCAGCGTGGCAGGATAGGAGACGTGCTCGGTGTAGGCCTTTTTGAGGGCCACCTTGACTTTTTCGCGGTCAAGCCGCGTGAGCCAGCGGCGGGCCATTGTGGTGGTGGCGTCGGAGAATGGCGTCCCGGCATCGGAGACCATCGCCTCGAAAAGTTTCGTGACGCCTTCGCCGCGGTCGCCGGCCTGCAGCGCGCACCAACCGACGAGTCCGCGAACAACGGGCATGAGCGGCGAGGCGGGAAATTGCTTCTGAAATGCCGCGCAGGATTTTGCCGTCACGTCGCGATTCGACGGGCCAAGCGCCTTGCAGATGGCGATCAATGCCGGTTCGTCGGCCTGCGCTTGTGCGCGCACAGCCGTCGAAGCGACGAAGGAAAGAAAGACCACGCAGAGCGCGGTTAGCTCATTGCGTGATCGCATACATCAGAATGTTTTCGCCGAGCGCCAGCGCCCCATTGTTGTCGTAACCGAGGCCGTATGGGTTCTGCGAAACTTCCCAGCCGCCGCCGAGCGCAAACGGACTGTAAATGACATTCACGTGGCCGTTGATCGAGATGCTTTCGAGCCGCGGCTTGATCGCGCTGGCATTTCCGCTCTGTGCGGAGAGCGGCGGCGTCACGCCGAGCGCGGTGATTTTGTTGGGCATCGCAAAAATCATTTCGCCCTCGCCCATCGGCGCGAGATTCTGATCGGGAAGAACCTTGCGCATTTCGCGGCGGAAGGCCTGATCAAATCCGCGGCGGCCGCAGCAGGCCTCGGCAAACAGCGTCCCGCCTTTTTGCAGATAGTCACGCAGATTCTTGACCTCCGCGTCGCTCAGCGTGAATTCCTCGTGACCGGTGATGTAGAGCAGCGGTGCGTTGAAGATGCCCGGATCGGACAAGCGCAGCTCTTTCAGATTGAATTGAACCGGTACGTCGGTGCGGCGGTTGAACTGGTGCAGCAGCATCGAAAGGCTCTTGTGGCGGGTCTTCCATTCGCCGTCATAAATCACCTGCACGATGGACATCTTTCCGGACAGCGTTTTGTCGTCGCTGACAAACTGCATGTTTTGCGCGAGCTGCTTGGCCCACGCGCGCTGCGAGGTCGCGTAGGACATAATGTTGACGCCGAGTTTTTGCGCCGATTCAACCGAATAGGCCCGCATGGATTCATCCTCAACGGCGTCCCAGCCGACATCGAGTCCCCATCGCGAAACGATCGCAACCGTGCGGCAGTTGATCGTGACACCGTCGAGCCACGGCGCGTTGCCGGCATAGCCCGCCTCGCGGACGCCCTTGCGATACGTCACCTGATTGACATCATAATAGGAATGGAAAATCGGATGATCAGAGCTGAGGCGCGTGACCGGCTGCTCGGGGAACATCCCCTGCAATTCCTTGATCGCGGAATCATAAAACGGTTTCGATCCCATGCCGGCATTGAAAATGATCATTCCGCCGTTCAGCAAATATTCGCGCAGGGCTTTGCGCTCCGCCGGCGACAGCTCGAAATGAAAATGGCCGGAGCGATATAGAATCGGATTTTTCTCCGGGTCGGTGCTGATTTCCGCGAGCGACTTCGCCTCGCACGCGAAATTCACGTCCATCATGCCTTTCATGGACTTGAGCAGGTTGTTCAGATCGTCCGGCCGCGCCGCCCAATCAACAAGCCCGCGGTTCGATTTAAGCTTCGTGAACATCACCGGCGGATTCGGCGGATTTTTCTTCTCCGACCGCGCCTGCGGGGCCGCCGGCGGACCGGGATACGGAATGTACGTTTCGCCCGATGCAATGTGGGATGGCGGCGGCGGCGGCGGCGCGCCCATCTTCGGAGCGACAAAACCAGGCTCATCCGAGCCATCGCCCGGGCCAAGCACAAACGCGCTCGCAGACATCGCGAACGCCGCAACACACAACGCGATCATGACTTTCTTCATCGTCATTCTCCTATTTCGCACGCGGATCAATTTCCTTCAAAAGCTCTTTTCCCGGCACCGGCTTGTCCTTGTCCTTATAGTCAAGCAGCGCCGGATCCACAACAATCGTATTCGCATCTTCCACCGCGACGCTTTTCACGCGCCCGCGCGCCGCCACACAATCGCCCACTTGCAGCGTCTGCGCAATCTTCAGCGACAACCGCGCATTCGTCACCAGGATCACGCGCATGTCCGAACTCGGCTCCAGCGTCACCAGCTTTGCCGACGGCTCGCTCGCGGTCGGCATCGTGATTCCCTTGATCTTCAAAAACCGCCATGTGTGGTAGCCGCCCGTCGCCTTCTCCTGGATCGCCTTTTTTTCAGCGCCCTTCGCCGACGTGAAATTCAGCGCCATCTCGTTCCCGTTGCGCACCGCGTCCGCGCCCGCGCTCAACGCAACTGACGCCACCGCCACGGCCACAATCCTGATTACGAATCTCGACGTGTTCATCTTCGAAAGTTGAATACTGCCACACTCCGCCCTCAACGCAAAGCAGGAAACGCGCCCGCTTCACTGAAAATAACGCGCATCGGACTTTCCAATTGTTGGAAATTTTCGCAATCGCAATTGCCAATCATTGGCAAAACTCCCACAGCGCCCGATCTTCGGGGCCGGATCCGCGCGCCCGGCTGCCCATGATTCGCCATTCCGCGCGAAGAAAAACCACCGAGGATTCCCCGATTCCACAACCGGCCGCGTTTTGCGTGAGAAATAGAATGAGCCGGGGCGAATAAACAGCGGGTTCAATTAAGAATCGACCATGACGAATATCTGCCCGGCTTGTGCGAAATGGTTCACGCGATCTTTTCTGATCGTGGCGGCAGCGATTTGCCCGGCAGCTTTCGCGCAATCCGCCCCCGGCTGGACTGCGGAATTGCTCGGGACGCGGGGCGATTCCGAAAAACTGGCAGGGTTTGCCGCCGCGCATCCGGTCGAATGGGACTGGCTGCTTCAGGACGGCGGCGCAAATTCGTCGGCGTGGTTTGAAACTGGCGCGGCAAAACGTCTCGCCGAAAAAGCGATCTCCGAAATCAAGGACGCGCGAAACGAAATCGTGCTGCCGGCGAATGCCGGCGACGCGCAGTGCCTTCAAATTTATGCGAAGGCCTGCGAAATCCGCCGCGAAATGAGGCTCGGAAATGTTCTCGCGAAGACGCCGAAAATTGTCTTCACGAAACATCACACGATCCGGCCGTCTTTTTTTGCTTACACCGAAGGTCAGTCGGATGCGCAGTCCGAGCGGCATTTTCTTCCCGGCTCGTCGCTCTGCCTTCTCGAAATTTCGAAAGACGGAATTCGCGATCGAAAACTTCTCGACGATCCGACCGGCGCGATTCGCGATCCCGAAGTTTCGTGGGACGGAAAAAAGATTTTGTTTGCGTGGAAAAAATCGCTGAACGAAGACGACTATCATCTTTATGAAATGGACGCCGCGTCCGGCTCGATCCGCCAGATCACGCGCGGCCTCGGCTTCGCCGATTACGAAGGCGCCTATCTGCCCGATGGCGGAGTCGTGTTCGCCTCGACGCGATGCGTGCAATCAACCGATTGTTTCTGGACTGAAGTCAGCAATCTTTACACCTGCGACGCGAACGGAAAATTTTTGCGTCGGCTTGGCTTCGACCAGGTCCACACGATTCATCCGGTCGTCAACAACGACGGCCGCGTGATCTACACGCGCTGGGATTACAATGACCGCGGCCAGGTTTTCCCGCAGCCGCTCTTCGCGATGAATCCCGACGGCACCGCGCAGACCGAGTTTTATGGCGTGAATTCCTGGTTCCCGACGACCATCGCCCACGCGCGGCCGATTCCCGGCACGCACAAAGTCGTCGCGATTCTCTGCGGCCATCACACGCCGCAGGCCGGAAAGCTCGCGGTGATTGATCCGGCGAAAGGTCGCGAAGAAAATTCCGGCGTGCAACTCGTCGCGCCGATTCGCGAAACGAAAGCTGTTCACGTCGATGCCTATGGTCAGGACGGTGAACTCTTCCAATATCCGTGGCCGATCAACGAAAACGAATTCATCGTCACCTATTCGCCATCCGGCTGGACGCGCGACGAACACGCGAAGCGCCATCGCGGCGAAGCGGACTTCGGAATTTACTGGATGAGCGCCGATGGCCGCCGCGAATTGCTCGTGAACGATCCCGAAATTCCGTGCAACCAACCGGTGCCGCTGATCGCGCGCACGCCACCGCCATCGCGACCGAGCTTCGTGGATTACCGGAAAAAGACCGGCACATTTTACGTTCAGAACATTTACGAAGGCCCCGGCCTCGAAGGCATCGCGCGCGGCACCGTAAAAAAACTCCGCGTCATCGCGCTCGATTTTCGCGCCGCAGTCATCGGCAGCAATTCCAGCGGCGGACCGGGCGGCGGCGCGATGTCGAGCACGCCGGTTTCCATCGGCAACGGAACGTGGGATGTGAAAAATGTCTTGGGTGACGCAAAAGTTTTCGACGATGGTTCCGTATTTTTCACCGCGCCAGCGAAGACGCCGGTTTATTTTCAGGCGATTGACGAACACGGCCGCGCGGTGCAAACGATGCGAAGCTGGGCGACGCTCCAGCCCGGCGAGAATCAATCGTGCGTCGGCTGCCACGAATCGCGAAACGCCTCCGCGCTTTCGCCCGCGCGCGGCGGCCCGACGCTTGCGCTTCACGCCGGCGCGCAGGAACTCGAACAATTTTACGGCCCGCCGCGCGGCTTCAGCTTCGCAAAGGAAATCCAGCCGATCCTGAATTCGAAATGCGTTTCGTGCCACGACCAGCGGACGCCCGGCACCGCGCCTGCCGCCGATGGAAAACACGCATTCAGCCTGCTCGCCGAAACGACGCTCGACCGCGACGCGAAGCGACTCTGGAGCGATTCATATCTCGCGCTCACCGCCGCGAAGCCACGCAATCCGAAAAATCCGGAATACAATTTCTTCGGCAACTACGAAGGCAAGCTCGTCAACTGGATCGGCGCGCAATCCGTGCCGTCAATGCTGCCGCCTAATTTTGCCGGCTCGTCAAAAAGCGAATTGATTCCGCTGCTCGAAAAAAATCATCGCGGCGTTTCGATGACGCGCGAGGAGATGGAAAAGATTTGCTGCTGGATTGATTTGCTCGTTCCGTACTGCGGCGACTACCGCGAAGCGAACGCGTGGACGCCCGAAGAAAGCGCGCGCTACGAACACTATTTTCAAAAGCGCCGCTCGATGCAGGCGGAGGAAGATGCAAACATCGACGCTTTTATCAGCGAAAAATCATCGCCACCGGCGAAATCACAGTTGACGCAAAGGTGAAACGAAACATGACACGAAGAATTCAGCCGTATCAGAACCGGACCGCCGCAAATTTCCAATCATTGGAAGACACGGCATCGCAAATTTCCAATCATTGGAAGTTTTTTGCGGGCGCGCTGCTGGCGCTATCATCGTTTGCTTTCGCCGCGCGCGCGGCGGAAGGCATCGCGCCGTTCGCGGTTGCGGCGACGCCCGACGGCCATCGCGTTTATGTTTCGGAAGCGGCGGCGCAGCGCGTTGTCGAATTCGATCCGGTGACGGCGCAGGTTTTGCGGAAGGTCAGCCTCGATGGCCCCGGTGGATCGCTCGTGCTTTCGCCGTTCGGTTCGATGCTCTATGTCGCGGAAGCCGCGCCGCAGGGCCGCGTACTCGCGATCGACACGGCGAAAATGCGCGTTCAAAAAACTTTCGATGTCGGCCATACGCCAAGTGGAATCGCGCTTAGTCCCGAGGGCGCGCGCATCGCGGTCTGCAATCGTTTCGACAACAACGTTCAGATTCTCGACACGAAAACCGGCAAGGAAGTCGCGAAGATTCCGATGCGGCGCGAGCCGATTTCCGCGGTGTGGACGCCGGATGGCTCGCGGATTTTTGTCGGCAATCATCTGCCGGTCGGTGCGGCGAATGGAGATTATGTCGGCAGCGTGATTTCGGTGATTGACTGCGCGACGATGAAAGTTTCGACGAACATCGCACTGCCGAACGGCAGCACGGCGATCCGGCAGCTCTGCGTCTCGGCGGACGGAAAATTTGTTTACGCGACGCATCTGCTCGGCCACTACCAGTTGCCGACGACGCAGCTCGAACGCGGATGGATGTACGTGAATACGCTCACGATTCTCGACGCGAAAGCGCCGGCATACATCAACACGGTTTTGCTCGATGACGTTGATCTCGGCGCGGCGAATCCGTGGGGCGTCGCGATTTCGCCGGATGGAAAATGGCTTTGCGTCGCGCACGCCGGCTCGCAAGAAATCAGCATCATTGATCGCGCCGCGCTGCACGACCGGCTTGATCGCGCTGCGAAGGGCGAAAAGATTACGGAGGTCACAAAATCCGCCGCCGATGTGGTGACGGATTTGAGTTTTGTTTATCCGATTCGTCGTCGCGTGACGGTCGCCGGAAACGGCCCGCGCGGAATCACGGTTGGCGGCGACAAAGTTTTTACGGCGGAATATTTCACCGATTCTATCGGCGCGGTTTCGCTCACGAACGATTATGAAAAAGCCGTTTCGCTTCCGCTCGGCAAACCGGAAAAAATGAGCGTCGTCCGCCGCGGCGAAATGATTTTTGACGATGCGGCTCGGTGTTTCCAGCACTGGCAGAGCTGCCAGTCGTGCCATCCCGACACGCGTGCCGACGCGTTGAACTGGGATTTGCTCAATGACGGAATCGGCAATCCGAAAAATGTGAAGAGCATGTTGCTGTCGCACAAAACGCCGCCGGCGATGTGGCTCGGCGTCCGCGACAACGCGGAAGTCGCGGTTCGCTCAGGATTCAAATACATTCAATTTGCGGTCGTGCCCGACGAGGACGCGTGCGCGGTGGATACATACCTGAAGAGTCTCGAACAAGTGCAGAGTCCGCATCTCGTCAACGGACGGCTGAGTTCGTCGGCGAAGCGCGGCAAAGAAATTTACAAGAATGCGGGCTGCGCCGAGTGCCATCCGTCGCCGCTCTACACAGATTTGAAATCGCATGAGGTCGGAACGAGCGATGAACCGGTGGACGCCGGCGAAAAATTCGACACACCGACACTCGCAGAAATCTGGCGCACTGCGCCGTATTTCCACGACGGCCGCGCCGCGACGCTCGAAGAGATGTTCACGAAATACAATTCGGACAACAAACACGGGGCAACGAAGTTTTTAACGAAGGAACAACTCCATGACCTCATCGAATACGTTTCATCATTGTGATGCGATTCCGAAAGAAATCGTGCGAAACCGTCAGCCTCTGTTCGGTCTTCCGCAGATGTGGATGCCCGCGGGCGTAGAGGCTGAAACCATCGAATCGGAAGGAACGACCATTCATGTGTGGTCGGATGGCGACGCAGACTGGTGCTACGCGCAGGGCATCCTGCCGCCGAACCTTCGCGCGCGTCGCGAGGATCAGACTCACGACTGCTTCGAACGGATCGAGCGCATTATCGGCCAGGCAGGATTCAAGTTTGAGGAAGTCGCGCGCACATGGTTTTTCAATCACCGCATTCTCGATTGGTACGGCGAATTCAATGCGGCCCGCACCCGCTTTTTCAAGTCGCGCAAAATCGAGCGAATGCCTGCAAGCACGGGTGTCGGCATGCCGAACGCCGCCGGTGCTGCGCTGACATGCGCCGCGATTGCGATACGTCCGCGCGGCAAGGGCGTCGCCGTCCGCGAAGTTTTCTCGCCGGAGCAGTGTCCGGCCATGGAATACAAAAGCTCCTTCAGCCGCGCGATGTCGCTGGACACGCCGGAGAGAAATTTGTTGTGGATATCCGGAACCGCGAGCATCGCACCGTGCGGCAAAACTGAACACGTTGGCGACGTTGACAAGCAGGTCGCGCGTACTCTCGAAGTTGTGGAGGCGATCTTGCACGCAGAGAAAATGCAATGGGCGGATGTCACGCGCGCGGTCGGATATTTCCGCACGGCGGAAGATGCCGCGAAATTTGCGCGTCACGCCCGCGAACGCGAACTTCCTGAAATTCCGATCATCTTTGCCCACGCCGATATTTGTCGCGACGACCTGCTCTTCGAAATGGAAGCCGACGCGATTCGCTTCACGAAATAGCGGAATCCGGAATGAGAAAATCAGAACCGATTCACCGCCGCGATTTTTTCAAGACGGCGGCAGTCGGTGCAATTTTCGCGGGCGGACCGACGGTCGCGCGCGCCGCTGACACAGCTTCGCCGCCGCAGGGCAAACGCGCCCGGATCGCGACGGTTTGCCAGGCCGGCCTGATGCGAAAGACCATCGGCGAAAGTCTTTCGTTGATGATGGCCGTGGTGGACAAGGCGCTTGCCGAGAAACCCGATCTCGTCTGCCTGCCGGAAAATTTCGCGACCGCCGGAATGGGCGAATCGGCGCGCGAAAAGGCCGAGGCGTTAAATGGCGAAACCATCAAGGCCGCATCGGAGCGCGCGAAGAATCACAACTGCTACATCGTCTGCCCCTCGCTTCTCGTGCATGACGACAAAGTTTTCAATTCCGCCGTCATCGTTGATCGCGGCGGGAAGATTATCGGCGCTTATGAGAAGGCTTCCCCGGTCACAACCTCGCCGGACTACACGACGTTCGAAGGCGGCGTAACACCCGGTTCGCCGGACATTCCTGTCTTCGATCTGGATTTCGGCCGCATCGGAATTCAGATCTGCTACGACATCGGCTTCCCCGAAAACTGGGATCTGCTGCGAAAGAAAGGCGCGCAGCTTGTGCTATGGCCCTCGGCCTACGACAGCGGCACGCCGCTCTGGACCTACGCCTGGCTGCATCATTTCTACGTGATGAGTTCCGTCCGCTCCGGCCAGTCGCGCATCGTCGATCCGTGCGGCGCGGTCCTCCTCGAAACGCAGAAAGACGCGCCGTTCATCGTGCGCGATGTGAATCTCGACTACATCGTTTCGCACCTCGACTGGAACAAATCCATCCCCGACAAAATCCGGGCGAAATACGGCGACCGCGTGGACGTGCGCCAGCCGAACTCCGGCTCCGGCCATTTCATCGTCGAGCCGGTGGACCCCGCGATCACCGTGCGCGCGTTGCAGGAAGAATTCGGATTCGAATCATCGTTCGAATATCACGCGCGCCACCGCGCCGCCTACGCCGAAATCCGCGCCGGACGGAAACCGACGCCGCAGACCGCGCGTCACGGCGCGCGTCCGCAGTGGGGCAAATTCTAAGCCGCGAACTTCCAATGATTGGAAAAATGAGGACGAGGAAGAATTCCGGCCGAATTATCCGGTAGCAGAGGATCAGGAATCGGTATTTTTGGTTTCGATCAACCGGTAAAGTTTCTGGCGGCTGATGCCCATCTGGCGGGCGGCTTCGGCGATGTTTCCGTTCGCGGCAGCCACGGCTTTCTCGGCAAGCATTTTTCCTGCCTCGCTGAAATTCGCGGGCAGGCTCGCCGAAGCTGCCTTGTCGCGCGGAGTCTTCGGCGTGTGCGCGGCCGGCGCGGGCGCGCGGAGAAAATGAATATGCGATGTCGTGATCTTTCCGCCCCCGCTTTCGATGAGCGCGCGCTCAATCATGTTTTTCAATTCCCGGATGTTGCCGGGAAAATCGTGGTTCGATAGCAGCTCCATGACCGTCGGCTCGATCTGCGGCACCGGCATTCCCATTTCTGTGCAGAAGAGATTTGCGAAGTGTTCGACGAGCAGAGGAATGTCACCTTTTCTTGAACGCAGCGGAGGAAGCGAGAAATTGAACGCCGCGAGTCTGTAGAAAAGATCCGCGCGAAATTGTCCGGCCTCGATCTTGGCGTGGATATCCGCGTTTGTTGCGGCAATCACCCGCGCATTCACGGTCTGGCCGGTCGCGCGGCCCACGGGAATAATCACCCCGTCTTCGAGCACGCGCAGCAGCTTGATTTGTATGGCAGCAGGCATGTCGCCAATCTCATCGAGAAAAATCGTTCCTTCGTGCGCGGTCTCGAAACATCCCTGCCTGTCGGATGTGGCGCCTGTGAATGATCCTTTGACGTGGCCGAAAAGTGTGGACTCGGCCAACTCGGATGGAATCGCCGAGCAATTCACCGGCACAAACAACCGCGACGCGCGCGGGCTTCCGAAGTGGATGGCCCGCGCGACAAGTTCCTTGCCCGTGCCGCTCTCGCCTGTGATGAGCACCGATGTGTCGGCGGCGCGTTGCAACTTGATGATGTTTTCCACGACCTGATGGATCGCCTCCGATTTTCCGACAAGCGCGCCGATCCCCCATCGTTTCGCCTCCTGTTGCGAAACGAATGAAAGCTGATCGGCAAAACGATTCCGCTCGCGCACGACCTCCCGGTAGCGGATTGTCCGTTTCACCGTTGCCATCATTTCATCGCGGCTCACGGGCTTCTCGAAGAAATCAAAGGCTCCCAGTTTCAGCGCCTGAATGGCATCCAGCTTGTCGGCCGTGCCGGATATGATGACGACGTCCGTTTCCGGCCTGCGTTTCTTCACTTCCTTGAGGACATCGAGACCGTCAATCGAAGGCATCCGCAAATCCAGAATCAGGATGTCCGGCCCGTTCTGCATTGAAACCTCCAGAAAGTGCAGGGCGTCGCAATAGGTCTCGACCGGACACTGGAGCGGCTTGAGAAAGGATGCGATCGTCCTGCAATTGTACTCGTCATCGTCAACCACGGCTATGCGCAGAACGTCACTCGACAAATTCTTTTCTTTATCTATCGTCATTTCTTTCTCGTTCAAACCCCAGGATTTTTTTCTTTATGTTTACGACTTTCTTTTCAGGCAACATCCTGTCTCGCCAGATGTTTCCAATGATTGGAAAGATGCGTATCAGGAAATTCCAATCATTGGAAGTCTCCGCGCGGTTGTTTCTCGGCGCATCTTCTCGCTGATCGCGCGCGGCGGCTGCGGACGCGGCGCGGCACGCAGGCAAACGGCAACCCTCAATCTGGGGCGGGCCGGATTTCGCCGCGAATCTGACTTCCAACCTTGCACGGATTGCCGACGGGCTATAGTTTGCGCGCCCTTCCATGCTCACCATTTCACAGATGTCGAAAGGATTTGCCGGGCGCGTGCTCTTCGAGGACGTGACGCTACAGATCAACCGCGGCGACCGTATCGGCCTCGTCGGGCCGAATGGCGCAGGCAAGTCCACGCTGTTCAATCTCATCCTCGGCAACGACACGCCCGACACCGGCAGCGTCACCTTCGAGCGCGGTTCGACCGTCGGCTACCTGCCGCAGGAGACCGCGCCGGTCGCGAATGAGACGGTCCTCGAGATCGCCACGTCGATCACGCCGGAGGTCGCGGAGCTTTCCCGCCGCATCAAAATGTTCGAGGCCGGTCACGACACCGACTCGCACGATTTCCACGAGATCCAGGCGAAGTTCGACTCGATCGGCGGCTACACGCTCGAACCGCGCGCGAAGGCGATCCTGCGCGGTCTGGCGTTTCGCGATGGCGATTTCGAGCGCGAGGCGCGGACGATGAGCGGCGGCTGGGGCATGCGCGCCTACCTCGCTCGGCTGCTCGTGCAGCAGCCGGATTTGCTGATGCTCGACGAGCCGACGAACCATCTCGACCTCGAGGCGCTCCAGTGGTTTCAGGAATATTTGAAGAACTATCCCGGCGCCATCCTGCTCATCTCCCACGACCGCGAGTTCCTGAACGCGCTGTGCGGAAACATCCTCGAAATCGCGCACGAGGGCATCATCCGCTATCGCGGCAACTACGAGGATTTCCTCGTCCAACGCGCCGCGAACGAAGAGCAGTTGCTCGCCGCCTACAAAAACCAGCAGAAGAAAATCGACCAGTTGCAGGACTTCGCCAACCGGTTCCGCGCGAAGGCGAGCAAGGCCGCGCAGGCACAGTCGAAACTCAAGCAGATCGAGCGCATGGACAAGATCGAGGCGCCGCTGGCCTCGTCGCGCACGATCAAATTCCGATTCCCCCAGCCGCTGCGCAGCGGCCTGCGCGTCATCACGCTCAAGGACATCAATCATGCCTACGGCGACAATGTCGTCTATCACCGCATGAATTTTCACGCCGAGCGCCATCAACGCGTCGTGCTCGTCGGCCCGAACGGCGCGGGAAAATCCACGCTGCTCAAATTGCTTGCCGGCGTCCTGCCCGTCCAGACCGGCCATCGCGAACTCGGCCACAACGTGAAGACCGGCTACTACGCGCAACACCGCGTCGAGATGTTGCAGATGGGCCGGACCGTCCTCGAAGAAGCCTCCGACCTGCCCACGCCCCTTCCCGAACAGACCATCCGCACCGTCCTCGGCTCCTTCCTCTTCACCGGCGACAACGTCTTCAAGCCCGTCGGCGTCCTCAGCGGCGGCGAGAAATCGCGCCTCGCACTCGTGAAGCTTCTGCTCGATCCGCCGAACCTGTTGCTGATGGACGAGCCGACGACGCACCTCGACATGGCCAGCATTGACGCGCTGATCTCCGCGCTCGAACAATTCGAAGGCACGCTGATCTTCATCAGCCACGACGTCTATTTCATCCGCAAACTCGCCAAGCACGTCCTCCACATCAACGCCGGCAAGCTCACGCCCTACCACGGCGACTACCAGTACTACCTCGACAAAACCTCCGCCCTCAACGCCCGCGACGCCGTCACCGCCGGCGGGAAAAGTGACGCGGAAGGCATCGCCCGCGATGCGCAGACGGAGCCGTCCGCGCCACAAAGCCGCAAGGAACAGAAGCGCGCCGAAGCCGAGGCTCGCAACGCCAGGTCACGCGATCGCCGCGCGGCGGAGAAACTCGTGGCCGATCTCGAAAAGAAAATTGACGCGCTGGAAACAAAGCAGGCCGAGCTGACCGCGGAGCTTGAAGATCCGGCGACCTATCAATCCGGCCGCGCCGTCCCCTTGAACCGCGAATTGACCCACGTCGTCGATGATCTCACCGCGGCCACCGCCGAATGGGAACAGGCCGCAGCGAAGCTCGACGAACTGACCGCCGTCCCCTGACCGCCCGCCGTCGACCGCAGTTTCCAATGATTGGAAAAGACGGCGACGCAAACTTCCAATAATTGGAAACTGGAAAAGCAATCGTCCTCGCCCTCGATTCTTTGAGCAGCGTTTCGAGGACGAGGACGACGACAAGGGCGATTACGAAGTGGAAGGTCTCAGACCTTGCCCATCTTCTTGAGCGCTTCGAAACAGCCTTTCACGCTCTCCAGCGGAGCGGGTCCGCTTTCGTGTTCGACGATGTACCATTCCGTGCCACCGGTGCTCTCGCAGATCGCGAAGACTTCGTCCCACTTGACGACGCCCTGGCCGATGACCGCGTCCTTCGGGCCGCCGAATTCCTTCAGATGAACCGTCTTTGCCCGGCCCGGATATTTCTTCAGGATCGCCACCGGATCGCCGCCGCCGCCGAGGCAGTTGCTCGTGTCCAGTTGCATGATCACGGCGGAACCGCTGTTCGAGAAAATCAAATCCCATACGGTTTCGCCGTCGAACTTCTTGAAATCGCCGCCGTGCGCGTGATAGCCGACGAACATTCCCTGGTCCTTCACCTTCGCCGCGGTTTCGGTCAGCAACTTCGCCGTGTCCTTGCAGGCCTGCGCGCTCGCGACGCGCTCATGCGGAAGACTCGGCACGATGAGCCGCGGGTTCCCGATCGTCTGGTTGAACTCGACCGTTGCCTTCAACGCATCGCCCATGATCGTGTTCAGTCCGGTGTGCGTACCGCAGCACTTCAGGCCGTTCGCATCGAGAAGCTTCTTCAGGTCCGCGGCGCTGCGGCCGTGATAGCCGGCGAACTCGACGCCGGCGAAGCCGATCTTCGCGACGGCCTCCAGCATGCCCGGCAAGTCCTTCGCGCATTCATTGCGCAGCGAATACATCTGCAGCGCCACGGGAATCTTCTTCCCTTGCGCCGAAGCGATCCGCGGAAGCCCCATCGCCAGCAACGCGGCCAGTCCCGCGCCCTGTTTCAGCATATCTCGTCGTGTGCAGTTCATGATTTCTCCTGTTGGGTTGATTTCAGCAATTCTCGTCGTGGCGCTGGCCGCCGGTCACTTCTTCTTTTCGGTCTTTTGTTTTTCGACCTTCTGTTTTTCGGCCTTCTGCGGCTCGGCTTTGACCGGTTCGGCCACCTTCACATCTTCCATGCTCCGCGGGTCGAATTTCTCGCCGACAGCCTTGTCGCCGTTGAAAACCTGCACGCCATAACCGACATACTTGACGCCTTCGCCGGGAACGTCCACATATGAAATGCGCTGGCTTTGATAGTCATTCTTCTTCTCGGCCTTCGTGGATTTCTCGCTGTAGGTGGTCGAGCACTTCTTGGTGCTGATCTTCTGCATCGACCCGGCGGACAGGTCGAGCTTGGCGTCGCCCTTGTCAATGGCGACATACTCGCCGGTACCCTGATCCTTGCCGAACACGGTCCACTTGACCGTTCGATCCTCGGGATTGTGGGCCTTGCCGTTGAGCATAATGTCCAGCGTGATGTCCTGCGTCGTGCCCTTCTTGGCACTCTTCTCGTTCGCCTTCTCCACCTTCACCTGCACCATCACCTCGGTTGACGCCAACGCTGCCAGCGCGTCTTGCGCGATGAAAACCGACAGGCAAAGCGACAGAAGGATCACAATTCTCTTCATGGCCAATGTCTCCAGACTCTTTTCTGCTGCAGCGCCGGAGCCGGCTGAAAACACCGGCTCCGGACCTGCGCACTAAACCTTGTAGTACTGCTCCCAGCCTTGCCGCGGCGGCGGGCCGATCAGCAGATCGTTCGCGATCTTGTTGTTCGTGATCTGCTTCGTCGCGCGGTCGAACGTCAGCTTGGTGTTGAGCCGCTGCGCGATGACGCCGAGCACCAGCACCTGGCTCAGCGGTCCGGCGATGTCGAAGGACGACCGGCATTGTTCCTTGCCCTTGCATGCGAGCAGGAAATTCTTGTGATGATCGGAATTCTTCTTCGAATATTCCGGCAGCTTCGACGCCATCTCCTTCGCCTTCGAATCCGGAATGATCTTCAGCGCGCTGCTATGGCTGCCGCCCTTGAACGTGAGGCCCTCGCCATAGATCACCTTTCCGGGCGCAACCTTGGTATCGATCTTCCCGTTCGCCGGCGGCGGAATGTCCTTGTCCACCACCGCCTCGCCAAAGTCGTTGGGCAGCGGCGGGAAATTCTTCATCCCGTCATACCACGTGACCTCCACCGGCGGCATCGAGGCGCGCGCCGGGAACTTGAACGACAGCGTGGACGCCTGCGGGAAGATGAACGCATTCGGCCCGTCGAGATGCACCGCGCTGACCTCCTCCGGCAGTCCGAGATCGAGGAACTGGTGGGCCGTGTCGAGGATATGTGCGCCCCAGTCGCCGAGCGCGCCGTTGCCGAAATCGTACCAGCAGCGCCAGTCGCCATTCACATACTTCTTGTTGAACTTGTGAAACTGCGCCGTGGCCAGCCACTCGTCCCAGTTGAGCGTCGTCGGAATCGGCTCTTCAGCGGGAAGGCCCGACACATCCATGCCATGCCAGCGCCGCTTGCCGTTCATGAACGCCGAGATCTTCGTCACATTCTTGATGATGCCGGCCTCCACGAACGCCTTGAACTGAAAATAGTTTTCGCCCGAATGCCCCTGATTGCCCATCTGCGTCGCCACGCTGTATTTCTTCGCCGCGGCCATCATCAGCTCCACTTCCTGGAACGTGTGCGCCATCGGCTTCTCGACATAGACATGCTTGCCCATCTTCATCGCCATCATCGCGATTGGGAAATGCGAGAAATCCGGCACGCCGATGCAGACCGCGTCGATCTGCTTGTCCATCTTCTCCAGCATCTCCCGGAAATCCTGGAACTTCGGCGCGTCGGGAAACTGCTTGAGCACCTTCTGCGTATGCGACGCACCCATGTCCACGTCGCACAGCGCCACCATGTTCGCATGCCCCGTCTTCGCCATGGACATCACATCCTCGCCTCCGCGGTTGCCGATGCCGATGCACGCAAGATTCACCCGCTCGCTGGCCGGAACCTTCTCGACCGGCGCGGGCGCCGCCTTCTCGGTCTTGGCCTTCTTCTCCGCCGCGAACCCCGGCATCCCTGCAAGCGCCGACGTCGCCAGAACGGTCTTCAAGAACGCCCGCCGCGGAATCCCCGTGCGGATGGCTTCAAATGGATTGATCAATGAACTCATGGTGCTGTTGTCTCCTGTGCTGATGCGATTGATATTCTCAAAATGCTTGCAATTGTCCACGGCATTCCCGCCGACTCGCGCCCGCGCCCGCGGCGCATCACGCGACCCGCCACGACCCGGACCCCCACTATTTCCCGCCCCTCCGAATCTCTGCCACCCAAACCACGCACCCCGCCCCACCCACCTTCCAATCATTGGAACTTGCGCCCCCGCAAACTTCCAACCATTGGAACCTCTGGAATCGGTGCGCCCCCGCCCCGTCAAGGTGCAGCGCGTTGTCCCTGACGCACTGCACACTCCCAGAGCGCCGCGCCACCGCCAGGGATGTTCGACAGACCCGACGGGCCGCACGTTGCCAACCCCTCGCGACGCGCCGGGAACATCACACGAAGATCAGACAAGCCCTGAGACGGCGAAACATCCGGCCGCCGGTCGGCATTTCATTGAACTGCCACTTCCAGGAATTGGTCTCCAGAAGCGAAGCGTAGGAGCGTAGTCTTTCCCTTGCAGTCACCCGTCGGAAGTCCTTCGCTGACGATGGCGGCCAGATTCGTGACCAGCGGCACCGGTATCATCGCCTCCGACTTCGCGGTGAGTTTCCTCGTTTCAGCGTCCATTCTCACGACGACGAAAACCTCAAGCTGCGCCTCGGCTCCTTTCCCGTGAAGCTCGGCTGCAACCGTCGCCTCGGCCCTGCCCATACGCTCGCTGCTCATCATGTCCGGACCGATCGAATGCGAATTGGTCCCTCCGGGATGAATCAGCGTCAGGATTCTGGGCGAGGCCGTCTCGATCGTGTAGCTGCGGTGCATGGCCGGGGGACCGTCAAGAACAACATCCCTCCTGATCCGGTATGCACCGTCAGAAGGATGTCTTGTGCAGCCGCAAAGCAGACTGGCAAGAAGCGCCGCGCTGCCTGGAACAAATCGACTAGGCTGCCTCACCATTTCTTTCTCCCGACCGTCCGGCCTCTGCCTGAACTGCACCGGCGGCGATAGGCAGCAGGCCGCGGTTCGGCAATTCCGGCTGTGATCGACACAATCACATGGATTGAAACAACCGTGTAACTGTGTTTTACCACGTTTGAGTGGCAGATTCGATGGTCACGGCCAGGGTGGCACGCAGCCAGTTGAACTTCTCTTTCATGAAATCAAAATCAGGGCCGGATGTCACAAACCTCGCCTTTCCCTTGATCAAGAAACCGGCACCCGCGCCATGCAGACCCTCGACCTTGCTGCTCCCCAATGTAATCAAGACATTCGGATTGTGAGCAACGTTGGCCTCCGTCTTGTGCATGAACCCTGCGGGGATAAACAGCCGTTCATCTTGCGATATCCTGAGGTAATTATTCCACGTATTGACCATGTGGGGCCCATCAGGTCCCAGGGTGGTGATGGCAACAACTCCATCCTTCTTCATTATTTCCTGCAATTTCTCCGCGATCATCATCTCTTCCCCCTGCTCGTTTTGTTATTGTGCAGACCGTTCCGGCTGTGCGGAGCGCATCAGCGCGCACGCACCAGCCGGGTGTTGGGCGGGATATTGAAGCGACCCTTCACTTCGTAAAGAACTTTCGCGCATCCTCATTTTCCTGCAACAATGATTCAAAGCTGATCTGGCCCGAATGGTCTGTTGTGGTCTGAAGAAGCCGGATTTCCCCGCCTTTTGTTGACACCAGAATTGAGTTGCCATCCTTCACATAAAATTCCTTGCCGGCGACGACGATGCGGGAGAACGACCTCTTGTCTTTTGTTTCGCAGGACCATGCCGCACGGCGCCCATCCTCGCCGACACATATCCCGGAGACTCGGCGGGGCGACCGCTCTGGCACCTCCTCTTGCGGGCAATCCGAGATAATGGCCAACTTTCCGCCGCTTAACGTGACCAGCGTGGCTGACGGACCGCCTGAACCGATGAAAGTTCGATTGAAGTATCCGTAGCCGAGCGCTCTGTTGACCAGGTCATCGCACCCACACGACAACAACGCCAAGACCAGCAGTACGACCCTTCTCATACATGACTCCTTCCACAACCGCCCACATCAACGCTGACATTCCCCGCCCCGGCAAGTTCCAATCATTGGAAAAGGATCTTGCTCACCCTTCCAACGATTGGAAACTTGCGCCGCGGGAATTTCCAATCATTGGAGATTTCATCGCCCTTCGGTGTGGCACCACACTTCCCCCGCTGCTAAAAGAAACGCGTTTGCGGAGATTCCTTATGAATAAAATTCTGTTCGGATTGCTGGTATTCCTGACCTGCCGCGCACTGGCTGCAGAAACTGAAACGGAGACGATCTTCGTTTCCGGCCACGGCAAGGACGATGCGGTGCCGTGGGATTTCTTTTGCACAGCCGGCCAGAACAGCGGCAAGTGGACGACGATTCCGGTGCCGTCGTGTTGGGAGTTGCAGGGTTTTGGCGCGTACGGCTACCAGCAGGATCCGCTCAAGGAATCCGGGAAATATCGGACCTCATTCACGGTTCCTGCTTCGTGGAAAGACCGGATCGTCCGGATCGTCTTCGAAGGCGTGATGACCGACGCAGAAGTCGTCATCAACGGGAAACCGACGGGCCCGAAGCACCACGGCGCCTTTTACCGGTTCAAATATGACATCACCGACGCCGTGACATTTGGCGGACCGAACCGGCTCGAACTTTCCGTTTCAAAATACTCCGAAATTGAAAGCGTGAACGCCGCCGAGCGGCGCGGCGATTATTGGAACTACGGCGGCATCTTCCGCCCCGTCTATCTCGAAGCCGTCCCGCGCGAGCACATCGAACGCGTTGCGATTGATGCGAAGGCCGATGGTTCTTTTGCGATGCAAGTCTTCGCGACGGCAAAATCCGCGGATCGCGTCGTGGCGCAGATTGAGGGCCTCGGTAGATCTTTCACCGCGCCGATCAAGGCCGGCGACGGCAACGTGACGCTGCGTACGAAAATTTCCGGCCAGAAGAATTGGACGGCGGAAACGCCGGCTCTTTATCGCGTGACCGTCACGCTCGAATCGCAAGGCAGGCCGCTGCACAAAATGACGCAGCGATTTGGATTCCGCACTGTCGAGGTTCGAGCGGACGATGGAATATATCTGAACGGCCAGCGCATTCTTTTGAAGGGCTGCTGCCGGCATTCGTTCTGGCCGGAATCGGGCCGCACACTCAGCGAACAAATCAGCCGCGATGACGTCGCGCTGATGAAGCAGATGAACATGAATGCCGTCCGCATGTCGCATTATCCGCCCGACGCGCATTTCCTCGAAGCGTGCGATGAGCTTGGACTTTACGTGCTCGATGAAATCGGCGGCTGGCAGCATCACTACGACACACAGATCGGGCGCGAACTGCTTGAGGCAATGGTGTCGCGCGACGTGAACCATCCGGCGATTCTGTTCTGGGACAACGGCAACGAAGGCGGGTTCAATCTCGATCTCGATGGCGACTATGCGAAGTGGGACCCGCAGCATCGTGCGGTGCTTCATCCCTGGGCTCTTCACGATGGCGTGGACACGGCCCACTACCGGCTATTCGAGGAAATGAAGACAAAGTGCGATGGCACCAACATCGTCATGCCGACGGAATTCATGCACGGTCTGTATGATGGCGGCGCAGGCGCCGGGCTTGATGATTATTGGAATCTCATCGGCCGCAGCAAAGTCGGCGGCGGCGGTTTCATCTGGGCCTTTCTCGATGAGGCCGTCGTTCGGACCGATCAAAATGGACGGCTGGATTCGAACGGCAATCGCGGCCCCGATGGCATCGTTGGCCCGCATCGCGAAAAGGAAGGAAGCTTCTTCACGGTCAAGGAAATCTGGTGCCCGATTCAAATCGACTCAAAGAAACTACCAGAAACTTTTGACGGAACGCTTCCGGTCGAGAACCGGTTCGATTTCACGAACCTGAAGAAGTTCACCTTCGCGTGGCAGCTTGCGACGCTGCCGGCGCCCGGCGATACTAGGGGAATTGTCAAGGGCATCTCCGCGGGTTTCCGGGCGAATCTTGATGTGGCCCCGCATGCGCGGGGCACAATCGACCTTGGCGGGAACATCGACTGGCAAAAGGGCGATGCGCTATTTCTGACCGCGCTGGACGCGCAGAACCGCGAGTTGCACACGTGGTCGTGGGCGCTGAAATCCTGCACGGAAATTTCGGAACGAATTTTGCATCCGGTCAAACCGGCGGCCAAACCGGGCGCGGCCTCGCTGGAAGATTTCTTCGCGACGCCTCCGACGCGCGTCGAAACGGCCGAGACGCCGGACGGAATCCGCGTACGCGCCGATCAGATCCAGTTCCTCTTTGGCAAAACCGACGGCGCGCTGTCCGCCATTTCGGTCAACGGGAGAACCAACGCGTTTACGCACGGCCCGCGCTTCTTCGCCTCGACAACGAAATCCCGGGAGGTGAAAGACGAAAAGAGAAACAAAACGAAACACGTCTCAGAGCCCGTCGATCTTTCGGGCAACAGCACACTCGTGAAGCTCGTCAGCCACTCCGTGGCCAGCAACGTCGTCATTGAGGCCGCATACACAGGCATGATGAAAAGCGTGACGTGGACGGTGATGCCCGGCGGCTGGGCCCGGTGCGAATGGGAATACAATCTCGACGGCGAGTGCGACATCGCCGGCGTTGCATTCGATTATCCCGAATCAAACATGAAGTCCGTCCGATGGCTCGGCAACGGGCCGTATCGCGTCTGGAAGAATCGCCTGAAGGGCACAACGCTGGGCGTCTGGACGAACGAGTACAATGACAACGAACCCGGCGAAAACTGGAATTATCCCGAATTCAGGGGCTATTTCGGCCCGTGGAACTGGGCCGAATTCACGACGACGGAAGGCCGCATCCTGCTCGCAAACGAAGATGACGCGACGTTCCTGGGCGTCTATCGTCCGCGCGACGCGAAGGAACCCATGGACACAAAGCTCTTCGTACCACAAAGCGGCATCGCCATCCTGAATGCCATTCCGCCCATCGGCTGCAAATTCATGCGCGCCGACAAACTCGGTCCGCAATCGCAGCGAAATGTGCTCTCGGGCTCCCATCACGGCGCGGTGCTTCTGCATTTTGATGCGGGAACAAAGATCTGAACCGGCCGGCGATTCGCCGGCGCGCAACCGCGCTCGCTCGTTTCTTTGCCCGACGCGCGCGGCGATATCGCAGCGCACATTCCAATCATTGGAAAAAGGCGCAGCGCTGACTTCCAATCATTGGAAACTGGGCACATTTCTGCGCGCGCGATTCCGCCTGCGTCTTCGTCACGATCTCCAGATGCTTCGCGGAAAATGCCGGCGCGATTCGGGAGCCCGCATCATTTCGACGCAGCCGGCGCGAGCCAGCTGGTGTCTTCCTGCTTCAGGACGGGTTCCCAGACGGCCTTGTATTTCGTCGCGCTGACCAGCCGCCACGTGAACGTGCGCCCGTGCGATTCGACGCGAATGACGCCTCCCGGCCGGACCATCGTTCCGTTCACCAGCGCCGTCGTCGCCTTGGAATTAATCATCACGCCGGCCAGATGAAGGCTGTCGTGCGAATCCATCCATGCCGCTCGCTCCGCCTCCGGCAGCGAAGCCAGCGGATCCAGCGGAGCCGCCGGATTCGACGCGCCGACCTCGACGGGCACAGCTGGCACCGCGACCGCGCTCGCGGCATCGGCCGGAACCGGATTGATTGCATCAATCACCACGCCCGGCGCGGCAACATTTGCGCCTGAAGCCTGCGGAACAGCACCGCTCGCGACAGCGGCCGGCACTTGCGCGATCTCCACGTTCCCCGCAGCATCCGTTGCTGCGCGCGGAGCGGCCGCGGCGACAACAGCGGTCGTTCCGCCGGCCTTCGCGCCCGCCTGCCGCCTCGCCTCATAGATCACCGCCGCAATGTCGCTGGCTTTGACTTCCGATTTGTCGTGGCGCGCCTTTTGAATGAAGTTCGCGATATCCTTCACATCCTGCTCCGAGAGCGCCTCGCCCCTGCTCGCCCGCCTGAACGCCTCGCGGTCCCTGCCCGTGTCGTCGGCCGTCGCGGCCAGTTCCTTCAGCACTTCCGGCGGCGGCGCCTTGCCATCGGTTATGAGACCCATCGCCTTCAGATCCGCCTGATGCTCCGCGGTCATCTCCTTGATCGCATTCGGATTCTTCAGCAACTGGACGGCCCCGACGATCGCCTGCGCCTCCAACGCCACCCCCGCTTTCATATTCCCCACCGTATTGCTTGCGGCCATCGGCTCGCGCTTCTGCCCGGCAGGCTGGCCTGCGACCGCCGCCTGCGCCGCCTGTGCCGGCCCCGCCGCGGCAGGGCCCGGCGCATTGCTCGCAGCGACCGGCCCGTGAACTTGCGAGGCGGCCTGACCAGCGGCACCTGCCTGCGCCTGCTGCACCTGCCCCGTGCTGACAATGCCCGCCGCGTTGCTGGCGACGGCCGCATCGCGACTCTGCGCCGCAGCTTCACGGGCGGCGGCCTGCGACATCTCGATCTTCTTCGCCAGCGTCACGCGGTTTTGATGCAAAATCCAGTTCGACACCCACCCCACCCCACCCACCAGCCCCCCACCCGCCAGCGTCATGATCAGCATGACCAGCAGCGCCTTCTTGTAATTCAGCCCAT
>CAIVKH010000332.1 GCA_903906425.1 uncultured bacterium | reverse complement strand
TGGATACCGCGAACAGCAACCTTCATCTCAAGGCAAGCTCGCCCTGCATCAACGCGGGCAACAACGCCTATGCGCAAGGTTCCACGGACCTCGATGGCAGGCCGCGCATCGTCGGTGATACCGTGGATATGGGAGCCTACGAATACGGCTATCACTTCGTCGCCATCACCTGCACCAACCCCGTCCCGCCTTATTCGTCATGGGCCACCGCCGCGACGAATATTCAGGACGCGATTGATGTCGCCGTCTCCAACGACACCGTGCTCGTGAGCAATGGCGTGTATGCGACGGGCGGGCGGTTCTGGAACGGAGTGACCAATCGCGTCGTGCTGACCAACGCCATAACGATGCGAAGTGCAAATGGCGCTGCCGTGACGATGATCATGGGTTCCGGCCCGTCCGGTGGCAGTGCTGTCCGCTGTGCCTACGTGACGGCCGGCTGCGCAATTTCCGGCTTCACTCTCACCAGGGGAGCGACGAGCGCGAACAGTGATGACACGGGTTCCGGCGGCGGTGTCTTTTGCGAGACGAACCTTGCGATGGTTTGCGGCTGCGTGCTTGCGGGAAATCAGGCCAGCTACGCGGGAGGTGGCGCTTGCTATGGCACGTTGAACAACTGCATTTTGTCCGGCAATGCGTCCTTTCTGGGCGGGGGCTCCTATTTCGGCTCACTGAACAACAGCAAGTTCTCAGGCAACTCGGCCTTCATGGGTGGAGCGTCGTATGACGGCACGTTGAACAATTGCACGCTCTCCGGCAATTCCGCCACGTTTGCGGGCGGCGGTGCAGTGTATGGCACGCTGAACAACTGCATCGTTTATTTCAACACCGCCGACTTTGGCGCAAACAACTATTCCGGTTCGACACTCGTTCAGTGCTGCGCACCTGCGCTTGTCGGCGCGGGAAACATCACGAACAATCCGCAGTTCGTGGACGCGGCCAACAGCAACTTCCATCTCAAGGCCACATCGCGGTGCATTGACCGGGGAAACAATGCCTATGCCACGAACACGACGACGGACTTGGACGGCAATCCGCGCATCATGTATGGCGTGGTTGACATGGGAGCCTTCGAGGCGCAGTTCCCGATTGGCTACTGGACATGGATCGGCGCGATCACGAATGGGCTGACGAATCTCACCGACTGCGCGACGGGCGACGGCTATCCGAACCTGCTGAAATACGCGACGGGAAGCAGCCCGACGAACAGCGATAATCTGGCGGCGATGAGCGGAACGCCGACGACCAACGGCTTCTTCGCGCTGAACTTCAGCCGCAACACGAACGCGAACGACATCACGCTGATTGCCGAGGGCAACTACGATTTGACGAACAGCGCGACATGGAATGGAATCGCCACGAATATTCACGGCTCGTGGGGCGCGACCGCGAACTACATCGAGAATACCAACGCGACACCCGCCGCCGTCACCGTCTGGGACACCGACGCGACGGCCACCAACCGCTTCCTGCGCCTGCGCGTCACCAGACCGTAGATCTTCAGCGTCGCGCCCCGAACGGCATCGAAAGGCTCGAATCACGAGGGCCGCTCAACGAAAGTTTCCAATCATTGGAAAATCCGCCCGCGCAAATTTCCAATCATTGGAAATGTCGGATGGCGCCGGAGGATTCAGTGATGGCCGCGCGGTTGCTCGATGACGATGACTGGCGGATATGGCCCGTAGTAATTGGGATAATAACCCCAGCAGCCGGGGCCGTAGTAATTCGCGCGGTAGAACGCGTCGCGGCGCATGGCGTCCAGATAGGTTGATTGCATGTAGTCAATCACGTCATCGGAAACGCCCTGCGACTTGAGCGCCGCAAGTTCGCTCGCCTTCAGGCGGTAGATTGTGCCCGACGCCCGGATTTGTTTGATGATTTCCTGCGATGTCACGCCGGATTTCGACATGGAGATGATCTCGCTGACGGTCACCGGCGGCGGGGGCGGCGCGAACATGGATGCGCAGCCTCCCGCGAAGCAAAGCACCGCGGCCAGCATGCCGAAAAGGGCGGATCGCATCGCCGAAACCGCAGTTGGAATTTTCGGTTTCATATCATTTTCTCTCGCGGAAAACTTAAGCCCGCGACGGGCGAATTCAAATTTCAATTCTTCGCGGGCTGCAGATCGGACAGGCCGCCGGCGTTCGTCACGTCCTTGAAACCGGCCTTCACCAAGGCGGATTTGGCCTGCGCGGCGCGCATGCCGGCGGCGCAATAAACGACGATCGCGCGGTTCTTGTCGCCAAGTTCGCCGGCGCGCTTTGAGATTTCGGAAACGGGAATGTTCGTCGCGTTCGCGTAGTGGCCTGCGTCGTATTCGTCGGGCGTCCGCACGTCAACGACGAGCGCGCCCTGCTTGATTTTTTCCCTGGCCGCGGCTTTCTCGCCCGCGTCCGGCTTCGCCATCAGCCGGAACGCGATGAAGGCGGCGGCAATGATCGCGACGAAAAGCCACATCTTGTTGTTCATTTAATCTTCCTCCGTGCTCGCCGGCGGCGGCGCTGCGGGCGCGGGCGGAGGCGTCGGGAATTTTCCCTTGACCGCCTCCTCGATCACATCGGTGACGTCGCGCGGAAAACTTTTGTTCAACATCCATTTCAGGAAGTTCGGCTCGGACTTCGCGAGGTCCTTCAATTTGCGCCCGGCGTAGCGGCCGAAATTGATCACGACTTCGCCGTCGGCCCACTTGAGTTTGCCGGTCGTGTCAATCCACGACGCGTCGCGCGGGTTGCAGTAGCGGTCCAGCTCGGCGATTTCGCGCGGCAGATCCTTGTACTTTTCAAACTGCCCCTCGATGACGCGGATCGTTGCGAGCACGTCGTCCATCGCGCCGTGCGCGCCCATGTGCAGCTCGCCGCAATAAAACCGGAGCGCGGCGGAGAGATCGCGCGGCTCGCGCTTGTGGAAAACCCGCTGCGCGTCAATCACGCGGCGGCCCTCGGTGGTGAACGGCACGCCGGCGCGCAGAAATTCCTCGGCCAGCATCGGAATGTCAAAGTGGAGCAGGTTGTAGCCGGCGAGGTCGCAGTCGGTGAGCACGCGCGCGATTTCCTGCGCCTTGTCGCGGAACTTCGGCGAGAATTTCACGTCCTTGTCGTAGATGCCGTGGATCGCCGAGGCCTCCGCCGGGATCGGCCGGTCGGGATTGAAGCGCCACGAAAATTGTTCGCGTTTTCCGTCCGGCTTGATGACGACGATGGCGAGGTCAACGATGCGGTCGCCGCGCGGATTAACGCCGGTTGCCTCGATGTCGTAAATGGCCACCGGTTTGTTTGTGATGAGTTTTAACATGGCCGCGCACAGTACAGCCGCGCGCGCGTCTGCCAAGTTCCAAGTTGCGGCGCGGCGCGGGGCCGCTATCTTTTGCGCGGGGGAAAATCAGTTTCATCATGTGTACGGTCACCTGGCTTCGCCGCAACCACAACGAATATTCGGTGTTCTTCAACCGCGACGAACACCGCACCCGCGCGCCCGCTCATCCGCCGCGCGAACAGAATCGCGGCGGCGTGCGCTTCGTCGCGCCGATTGATGGCGATGCCGGCGGCACGTGGCTGGCGGCCAATGAACACGGCCTCACGCTCGGCCTGCTGAATTATTACGAGGCCGAACATTCCTGGCGCGCGCAGCACCCGATGAGCCGCGGCATCCTGCTCATGTCGCTGATTGATGAAACAGAAATTGACGAAATCACCCGCCGCCTCCGCGACATGCGGCCCGAAAGCTATCACCCGTTCATCCTCGTCGCCTTCGACGCCCGCGTCACGCGCGCCCACCGCTGGGACGGCCGCCACATCAGCATCCGCGACCTCGCCGAGGACGACCTGCCGCTGACCACGTCCTCCTTCGACACCGACGCCGTCGTCGCCCGCCGCTCCGCGCTGTTTCACCGTCTGCGCGAAACCAAGCATGGCCTCAGCGCGCAGACGCTGCAGGATTTTCACGACAGCCACGACACGCACGGCGCCCCGTATTCCGTCTGCATGAGCCGCGAAGACGCGCAGACCGTCAGCTTCAGCCGCGTCACCGTGACGCCGACACAGGTCGAATTTTTCTACCAGCCGCGCGACCGCGGCCATCCCGCCGGCCCGCCCTCCACCGCCGTCCTCCGCCGCACATGAACAGCGCAAATTTCCAATCATTGGAAGTTTGCGGGCGCGATGTTTGCCAATGATTGGAAGAGTCCGGTGCGCCGCCGCCAGCGGCGGCGCTTGCCAAACCCCGCGCGGGGCGCGTAGTGTTCCGCGCTTTTGCACCGGGCTGCGGGAGGCACGGGGAATGGATTTATGCAGTGGATTCTGAAGAAAATTATCGGCACGAAGAACGAGCGCGATCTGAAAAAGATCCGGCCGACGGTCGTCGCGATCAACGAGAAGGAAGCGGAGTTTCAAAAACTTTCCGACGACCAGCTCAAGGCGAAGACCGTCGAGTTCAAGGAGCGCATCGCGAAAGGCGAGAAGGTGGACGACCTGCTCGTCGAGGCCTTCGCCGTTGCCAAAGATGCGTGCCGGCGACTGGTCGGAACGAAGATCATGGTCTGCGACCGCGAGATGACCTGGGACATGATTCCGTTCGACGTGCAGCTCATCGGCGGCGTCGCGCTGCACACGCGCAAGATCGCGGAGATGGCCACCGGCGAAGGCAAGACGCTCGTCTCCGTTGCGCCTGCCTACCTCAACGCGCTGACCGGCCGCGGCGTCCACATCGTCACCGTCAACGACTACCTCGCGCGACGCGACGCGGAATGGATGGGCGTGGTTCACAAATTTCTCGGCCTGACCGTCGGCTGCATTCAGAACGACATGGACCCGGCGGAGCGGCGCACGCAATACGCCTGCGACATCACCTACGGCACGAACTCGGAATTTGGCTTCGATT
>CAIVKH010000331.1 GCA_903906425.1 uncultured bacterium | reverse complement strand
GGCTGGGAACGTCGCCTTCATCAGATCGTAGGCGTCGTGCTCCTTGCTCATCTGCCCGACGACGTCAGAGACGATGTGCATCACGTGGCTGTAGCGTTCGATCACCATCAACTCCGGCACGCGCACGCTTCCGAAATCACAGACGCGTCCGAGATCGTTGCGCGCGAGATCAACGAGCATGATGTGCTCCGCGCGCTCCTTCGGATCTGCCATCAATTCCGTCGCGAGACGTTTGTCTTCGGCGTCATCACCGGAACGCGGACGCGTACCCGCGATCGGACGCACTTCGACTTTGCCGTCTTCGCAGCGCACGTGAACTTCCGGCGACGACCCGACGACGCTGCGTCCGCCGAATTCGAGGCAGTACATGTACGGCGATGGATTCACGCTGCGCACCGCGCGATAGACCTGCAGCGGATCGCCGTCGTAATCGACTTCGAACCGCTGCGACAGCACGACCTGGATGATGTCGCCGGCGCGGATGTATTCCTTGCCCTTGAGCACCGCGTCCGTGAACTGCTGCTTCGTGACGTTCGACCGCGCGACAAGTTCCGCGCCGGTTTCGCGAGCGTCCACGAGCGTGTGCGCGACCGGCTGCGCGAGCACGCGGCAGAATTCGTCAATGCGCGCGACGGCGGCATCATAGGCCGCGTCCGGGTCGTCACCGACCTGCGCGTTCGCCACGACTTTGAGCGTGTGGCGGACGTGGTCGAAGATGATCAGCGTGTCCAAAAAGATGAGGATCATGTCGGGCCAGCCGAGATCGTCCGTCTTCGCCAGCTTCACGCGCGGCTCGAACTGCGCGATCGCGTCGTAGCCAATGTAGCCGACCATACCGCCATAAAATCTCGGCAGCGCCGGATCGGGCACGGGCCTGAAACCGGCCATCCGCTTCTTCACTTCGTCCAGCGGATCGACGTTCTCCAGAATTTCAATGTTGTAGCCGGGGGCGTTGACCCCGGCCTTCGCGCCAGAGCCGGCGTCACCGCCGCCAGCTACAGTTTCTATTTCGACACGGCGTCCCGTCGCGCGGAAAACGCACTGCGGTGCACCGCCGACAAACGAATAGCGCGCGATGCGTTCGCCGCCCTCGACGCTTTCGAGCAGGAACGTATGCGCCTTCGGATTCTTCTTCCGCATCGCCTCGCGCAGCCGTTCGTAGGCCGACACGGGTGTATCCTGATCGGAAAGCAGCTCCCTCCAAACGGGGATCAGGTTGCCGTGTTTCGATTTTTCGAGGAACGTTTGTTTGTCGGGTGTGCAGTTCATGTTCGTAGGTTTCGGCTGTCGGGTTTCAGGTGTCAGCGAAGAAAGTTTCAGTGACGATTCCGCAGTCTGCGCGAGGCTGAAAGCCTCGACCATAGTAGCCGTGGGCAACGCCCACGGAACACGCACGGAAACCCATCATCGCCCTGAAGGGGCAAGCCAAATCCTGGGATGCCCTTTCAGGGCGACCCGAAATATTTTGAAATCTATTTTTCATCTTCCGCTCACCCGTGGGCGTTGCCCACGGCTACTATGGTTCACGCCTTCAGCGTGACGGGCCAAACCAAGCCACCGTCTCGCCTCATCCATCGAAACAACTTCATCCGTCGGATCGTTCATGCGTGCGCGGGCGATTCGCAGATCGCGTTCTTCCGCTTTCTTCTCTTCGCTGACACCTGAAACCCGACACCATTCATGGATCCAAGTTTTCCAACTTCCCCGTCTCAAGATTGATCCGGCGGTAATAACAATTCCGCGGCGTCCCCGCCTTGTTCTTCGTGTGGCAGATCGCGCCGCGGCGCGGGCGGACGACGTAGAGCAGCGAATTCTGCTCGCAGTTCACGCGCGCCTCGACCAGGTCGAACGTCTCGCCGGACGTCTTGCCCTTTTCCCAAAGCTCGTTGCGCGACGTGCTCCAGAGCACGAGCGATTTCGTCTCCATCGTTTTGCGGAACGCCAGCTCGTTCGTGTACGCCACGAGGATCACTTCCTTCGTGTCCGCGTTCTGCACCGCCACGGGAATGATGCCCTTCGACTGGCCGACCGCCTTTTCCAGCTTGTTGAAATCCAGTTTAACTTCGCTGCCTTCTTCGAGTTCTTTGCTCATGTTGTCCTTCTTCCTTCGTCACAAATTTCGACGGGATTCACAGGATTTACAGGATGGACGCCAGCGTCCCCCGAAAAAATCCCGTACATCCTGTTCATCCCGTCAAAAAATTCTTCATCATCCGCCATCCGATTTTTTCCAATGATTGGAAATCACGCTCGCGAAAATTTCCAATCATTGGAAGTCTCCGCTCGCCGGTTTCCATCGAATGGAAAATTCCATTGCTAAAATTTCCATCCGATGGAAATCGCGCAGCCTTTTTCGAGTTTTTTGTTCGTGGTCATTTGGTTTGGTGTTCAACCATACATGGCACTGAGGTAGTCCTTCGCTGCATTTATGCTCTTCATCTTTTCTTCTGCAATTGCGCCAAATTCAGGGCCGAATTGTGCGAGGTTGTCTGGGTGGTATTTTTTGCAAAGATCACGCCATGCCTTCTTGATGTCCTCGCTGGTGATTGGGCCGTTGTGCAGGCCGAGAGTCTCTCGATGCTGCATTTCTTGTGATGGAACGTTTCTGGTTTCTTCAGATTCAGAATTGGATTCTTCAGATTCAGATGGATCAGGTTCAGGCGGAGATTGAGAATAAAATGAATCAGGTTCGGGCGGAGCTTTAGAATGTGGTGGTGGAGCGTACGCCGGTTCACCCTGATCAACATCATAGAGGTTACGTCCTGCCGTTCCCTTCACGAATCCGAGTTCGACGAGCGCCCATATCGGCCCGATGCAGGGAACGGCTGTTATGAAATTCCACCATCCCGATTTGTTGAGGTCATGCCACCGTTTAACGGCAATCGCCCATTGAACCCAGATAATCGGCCAAATAATTATGATTAGAAAGGCAGGAGGCTGTTTGTTAGAAGCTGCTGCCGGCAAAAGTATACTCAGATACACCAAAATTACTGACAGTTCGCACAGCCAATATGTTTTCCGGTTGATTCGCCCTTTGAAGGAAAAAATTGTTTGTATAATCGTCATCTCTCAAACCCAAATTTCTACATCACGTCCGCACCACCACGCCGCGCGATTTCAGATAGTCCTTCGTCTGCCCGATGGTGAACGTGCCGAAATGGAAAATGGACGCGGCGAGCAGCGCGTCGGCCTTGCCCTTCGTCACGCCGTCGTACAAATGTTCGAGCGTGCCCGCGCCGCCGGAGGCGATGACGGGAACGCCGACGGCCTCGGAAATCGCGCGCGTAAGCTCTAGGTCGTAGCCGTTCTTCATGCCGTCCTGGTCCATGCTCGTGAGCAGGATTTCGCCCGCGCCGCGCGCGACGCCCTCCTTCGCCCACTCGACCGCATCGCGCCCGGCGGGATGGCGTCCGCCGTGCGTGAAAACGCCCCACGATTTTCCGTCCGGATTTTTCCGCGCGTCAATTGCCAGCACGATGCACTGGCTGCCGAACTGCTTCGACGCCGTGTTGATGATGTCGGGATTTTGCAGCGCGGCCGTGTTCAGCGAAACTTTGTCGGCCCCGGCAAGCAGCATTTTGCGAACGTCCGCCGCGGTGCGGATTCCGCCGCCGACGGTGAGCGGCATGAAGACCTGTTTCGCGACGGCCTTCACGACCTCGACGATCGTGTCGCGCCGCTCGTGCGACGCGGTGATGTCGAGGAACGTGAGCTCGTCGGCTCCCTGCGCCTCGTACGCCTTCGCCTGCTCGACCGGATCGCCCGCATCGCGCAGCTCGACGAACTTCACGCCTTTGACGACGCGCCCGCCGGCGATGTCGAGGCACGGAATTATTCTTTTCGCAAGCACGGCATTAAATCTCAAATCACAAATAAATCCTAAATCCGAAAAACAAAAAACCCCGGTCACAAAACCGGGGCTTGAACGGCAAAACGTCGCACGAAGGTTTTGCTCAAACCCCTTCCGAAACGTGATGCCACCAGCGATTCAACATGGGCGCTGAGAATAGCGGCGGGTGTTGCGCGCGCAAGCGATATTTTGGAAAGTTCCAATGATTGGAAAAGTGCGGCAACGGAATTTCCAATCATTGGAAACTCCGCTGCCGACCGTGGCGTTTTGAATCCGCGCTTCGTTTTTGTTCAGAACGGAACGATGAGTTTGAGCCAGAAGCGGTCGCCTTCGGGGCGGGCTTCGGTCGCGAATTCGCGCTGATATTTTGCGACGATGCTCACGCTCTTGAGCTGGTAGCTCACGGCGGGGCCGAGGCCGAATTGCCGGCCTTCGCCAAGTTGCATGGCATCGGCAGGCGCGCTGTCGGGGGTGGTCTGTTTGTAAACGAATCCGTTGATGCCGGCTTTCCAGTCGCCGAACGCAAGGCCGGCGGCGGCGTCGCAGTGAAACTCTTCGCCGGAGTGATAGCCGGTGTCGTTGTTTTCGGTGTTGAAGTCGTACATGACCTTCAAGGACAGATCAATTCCGTGCTCGTCCATATAGGTTACGCCGGCCACGGGTTCGAAGGTCCAGCAATCGCGGCCGATGTTCGCCACGTCATTCTTGTCGTAGGAGCCGACGGGAATAAATGTGTCCATTCCGACGACCCAGTGGAACGGAGGCTTGTGCCACGAAATGAGAAACGGATCGACGATGATATCGCTCAAGCCGAATTTGCTGTCTGAATCGGCAGGCGTCGTCACATCAACATTGAGGACCGGCACGATCAGGTGCTGCGCCCACAGGCCGCCGGCCACCTCGACTTTCGTCACGTGGATATAGCGGAAGATCGCGCCGGCAACGTCGAGGTCGAAATCAATCGGCATTTTATTTCCGTTGCCGTCCATCAATTTGTCGGCTTTGTAATAAAGCCCGTACGTGAGCACGTAGTCACCCGGCGGTGGCACCGCGCCCGTCATGAAATCTTCGGACCCGTTTGGATAGGCGCCGCCCCCGCCCTCCGTTGCCATCACCGGTGAAATGAACAAACTGAATGCAGACGCAGCGATCAAACAGACTTTTTTCACGGTCAACCTCCTCACAGATCGCCGCACCATGCGGCGGCTATGAATGCGCCCGAAAGTAGCGATCGTGCGGCCTCGGGACAATCGAGAATTGTGAGAATTTCATGAGCGCTGTTTCCGTCGTTGACCGGCGAGTTCCGAAGTTCCCCAAGGCAATGCGCCTCGCGAGCAACGAAGCCGCGAACAGATTATTCGCGCCAGAATAGCGGGTGCGGCCGGACGCCAGGACGGTGCACCATCGAAAACTTCCAATCATTGGAAAACAACGCCGTGATAATTTCCAATGATTGGAAAAAGAGGTGCTGCGGCGCGTTGCAAACCGCCTGAAACGCGAGGCGAAGGGGCTGGCTGCGGCAAAATCTCGCATTGTATTCATTTGTGCTCAGGGCTAGTTTCCTACGTTCGTTTGCTGGCTATGGAGGCCACACGGGGAGTCAATTTGAAGGCAAATGTTCTGATTGTTGACGATGATTCCGTATGTCTGAACCTTCTGCGCGGTTCGTTTTCGCAATATGCCGACCGTTTTTCCGTGCTCACCGCGGGCGACGGATTGGAAGCGCTCGACGTGATGGCGCGCGAGCCGGTCGCGCTGATCGTCACGGACCTGATCATGCCGCGGCTCGACGGCTCCGAGCTGTTGCAGCGGCTCGCCGAGGATCATCCGCACGTTCCGCGCATGGTCATGACCTCGCTGACCGCGCCACTGGTCCAGTTGCCGCTGGGCCTGGACGACATCCTTGACTACATCGTCAAGCCGGTCGCCACTGCGGAGCTGGCCGATAAAATTCTGACCGTCGTCGAGTCACAACGCGAATCCGGATTCCTCCGCGGCATCTCGATCAGCTCGTTCGTGCAACTGCTCGACATCGAAGGCAAGACCTGCACCATCATCCTGCGTGGCGATGCCGGCGGCAGCCTCGGCACGCTGTATTTCCGCGACGGAAATATCATCGACGGCCGGCGCGGAGGACAACGGGGTTTCGAAGCCGTCTGCGAAATTATTTCCTGGCAGGACGCGCGGATTTCAATCATTGACGCCTGCCCCGACATTCCCGACGCCATCCAGAAACGGACGCAGGAAATTTTGCTCGTCGTCGCGCAGCGCATTGATGAAAGCCCGGAGGCTCGCGCCGCGCGGCAAAAGAGGGCCGCCCGGCTCGCGTCGCCGTTCTACGAATTGAAACAATCCGTCACCCCGTCGGAGCCGTCGGACAGCCCGTTGAGGCAAAAGTTGCGTGACCTGCAGAACCGCGCCTTCGCCGCCTACAACGCCGGTGACTTCGTCGAAGCCCGCCATTGCTGGATGGAACTTCTGCTTCACTCGCCGGAAAGCAAAATCGTCGAACACAACCTCCGCGTCGTCGAGGAGCAGTTGCGGGCACGCCAGGCATGACGCCGCGGAATGCGCGTTGCAATGCCGGCGGCCGACGCTATAGTGCGCGCCTTTTTTAGGAAACATTGCACGTGAAACTGGCCCGTGGAGCTTGGTCGCATATTTTGGTCGGCGTGATTCTTCTCGCCGCCGGTGCTGCGCTTTTCGCCGCGCATCATCGCGCATCCGGCGCCACCACGCTGGCGCTCGGCGTGGTCGTCACCGCCTTCATGATTTATTTTTTTCGCGATCCCGAGCGGCCCGTCACCGTCGGCGACGACATCTTGCTCTGTGGCGCCGATGGCTGGTGCCGCAACGTCGAAACGCTGGCGGAAAATAAATTCCTGAAATGCGACTGCGTCCGCATCTGCACTTTCCTGACACCGTTCGACGTCCACGTGAACCGCTCGCCGCTGGCAGGAACCGTCGTGAAACTCGACTACACTCCGGGCCGCCATGTGCTCACAATCCAGCAGGCCGCCAGCGAAGTGAACGAACACAGCTCAATCCTCATCGAAGGCGAACAAACGCGCTGCCTCCTGCGGCAGATCGTCGGCCCGCTCGTGCGGCGCGTCGTGTACTGGCTGGATGAAGGACAAAAGATTGCAAAGGCTGAGCGATTTGGCATGATGAAATTCGGGTCACGATTGGATGTATATTTTCCGGTGAACGATGTTGAAGTGCTTGTCAAAAAAGGCGACCGCGTGTTCGCAGGCATTACGCCGCTGGCACGCGTTGTCCGGAAGGATGGCCGCGCATGACATGGCGTAAAATTCTGCCAAATCTGGTGACGACCGGCGCGATGCTGGCCGCCTTTTTCAGCATCGTCCACAGCGCGCACGGCGAATATGCCATGGCCTCCAAGCTCATCATGCTCTGCCTCATCCTCGACGGCCTCGACGGCAACCTCGCCCGCTGGCTCGGCGGCGAAACAAAATTCGGCGCCGAACTCGACACCTTCGTTGACATCACCGCCTACGGCCTCGCCCCGGCCATGCTCATCCACGAATCCGTCGCAAAACATTTCGGCACCTGGGGACTTCTACTCGTCGGCTGGACCGTGCTGGCTGGCGCGCTGCGCCTCTCGCGCTTCCGCGTCGCCGATCCGAACCGCGGCAACAAAGGCTTCACCGGCCTGCCGATCACCGCCAACGCAACGTGGGTCGCCATGATCACCTTCATCGTGCAATCCGACCTCATTGACGATCCGAACATCTCGCTCACCCACGGCCCGATGGCCGTTCTAGTCTGGGGCCTGTCCGCCGTGATGCTCTGCCTCCAGATCTCCAACGTCCGCTACGGCAAGCCCAGCAAGACGCCGGTTCTCTTCGTCGTCGGCAGTGTCATGGTCGCGCTGCTATTCCTGCGCCAGGAAGCCGCGCTGGCCGCTGCGTTCGGCATGGTCGCCTACGTCTTCTTCTACGCCTTCATCACGCCCTTCCTGCCCAAGCATCACGAAGCCATCATCGGCGACGAGGAAGACGAAGAACTCGAAGACGAAGAAGAAGACATCACCTTCGACCATTCGTGATTTCTCCGGTTTAATCGTTGCGCCGCCGCGCCCGCCTTCGTAGTATCCGCGCCCGTTTTTCATGCGGCGAAATCCGACCGCGATTTCCAATGATTGGAAATCTGCGGCGGCGACTTTTCCAATCATTGGAAATTTTGAAAAGTGCGGCGCGGAGAGGAAATCATGTTGCGAAGTCATACTTGCGGTGAGTTGCGAAAAAGTCAGGTCGGCCAGCGCGTCACGCTGTGCGGATGGGCGGACACGGTCCGCGATCACGGCGGAATTATCTTCATTGATCTGCGCGACCGCTACGGTCTCACGCAGGTCATTTTTGACCCGCACGATTCGCTCGAAGCGAAAACGACGGCGGAATCCGCGCGCGGCGAATTCGTGATCATGACCGAGGGCGTTGTCGAAAACCGGCCCGCCGACATGGTGAATTCGAAATTGCCGACAGGCGAAATCGAAGTCCGCTGTAACAAGATCAAAATTCTGAACAAGGCGAAGACGCCACCGTTCCCGCTCGACGACGAAAAGGCCGACAAGGTCGCGGAAGATTTGCGGCTGACGTACCGCTATCTCGATTTGCGCCGCCCGAAAATGCAGCGCAATCTCGTCATGCGGCATAACATTCTTCACGCCGTGCGGAAATATTGCGATCAGGAGAATTTCACCGAAATCGAAACGCCGATCCTCACGAAATCCACGCCCGAAGGCGCGCGCGATTACCTCGTGCCGAGCCGCGTGAACCCGGGGACGTTTTACGCGCTGCCGCAGGCGCCGCAGCAGTACAAGCAACTGCTAATGATGTCCGGCATGGACCGCTATCTCCAAATCGCACGCTGCTTCCGCGACGAAGACTTGCGAGCCGACCGCCAGCCGGAATTTACGCAGATTGACATCGAGATGTCGTTCATCACGCAGGAAGATATTTTCCGGATCATTGACGGAATGATCGCCGAAATTTTCAAAGTCGCCGGCCACGGCGAAATCACGCTGCCTATCGCGCGGATGCCGTACGAAATCGCGATGAACAAATACGGCATTGATAAACCCGATCTGCGCTTCGGATTTGAACTGACGGAACTCAGCGATGTTTTCGCGAAGACACAATTCCGCGTCTTTTCACGCGTGATCGAACAAGGCGGCGTCGTGAAAGCGATCAACGCCAAAGGCCTCGCGAACGTTTCCGCAGGAATCATCGATGACTGGACCGCGACCGCGAAAGAAGCCGGACTCGGCGGCCTCGCGTTCATCCGCGTCCAGCCCGACCAGTGGAAATCGCCGATCGTAAAATTCTTCAGCGATGCCGAAAAAGCCGCGCTGTCCGAACGGCTGAAAATTGAAACAGGCGATTTGATTTTGTTTGCCGCCGATAAACGCGACACCGCGAATGTCGCGCTCGGCCGCATCCGCTTGGCCGCAGCTGCCGAAGCGAAATGCATTCCGCAAAATGTTTTCAAGCTGACGTGGGTCACCGATTTTCCGCTCTTCGAAAAAGGCGCGGACGGCTCGCTCGCCTCGATGCATCACCCGTTCACATCGCCAAATCTCGACGACGTTCCGCTGCTCGATACCGATCCGGCGAAAGTCCGCGCGCAGGCGTACGACATCGTTTTGAACGGCACCGAACTCGGCGGCGGCAGCATTCGAATTCACGATCCTGATTTGCAAGCGAAGATGTTCAAGCTGCTCGGAATCGGCGAAGCCGAAATCGAGGATCGCTTCGGCCACTTGATTCGCGCGCTCGGCTTCGGCACACCGCCGCACGGCGGCATCGCGCTTGGCGTTGACCGTCTCGTGATGTTGATGGTTGGTGAAGACAGCATTCGCGATGTCATCGCATTTCCGAAGACGCAGAAAGCTCAAGACATGATGATGGCCGCGCCGGCAAAAGTGGACGCGAAGCAGCTCCGCGAAATCTTCATTCAGCTCGATTTGCCGAAGGCGGAATAGCCTCGCCTATTTCGCGGCGACGGTTTCGATTTCGGTGAAGCGGCCCATGGCGCGGAATTTGTCGTAGCGCTTTTCGAGGCGTTTTTCGGGCGTCATACGCGAAACTTCCTTGAGATGGCGGAGAATCGCTTCCTTCACATTCTCGGCGCTCTGCTTGTGGTCGTTGTGAGCGCCGCCGAGCGGTTCGGGAATCATTTCATCGGCGAAGCCGAACTCGATCAGATCCTTCGCGGAAATTTTCAGCGCCTCGGCAGCGCGGTCGGCGAAGGCGCGGTTCTTCCACAAAATGGCGGCGCAGCCTTCGGGCGAGATGACTGAGTAGTACGCGTTTTCCAGAACGAGGACGCGGTCGCCGATGCCGATGCCGAGCGCGCCGCCGCTGCCGCCTTCGCCGATGATCGTGACGATCATCGGGACGGAAAACGTGAACATTTCGCGAAGGTTGACGGCGATGGCTTCGGCGATGTGGCGCTCTTCGGATTCGATGCCGGGATAGGCGCCGGGCGTGTCGATGAGCGTGAGGATGGGGGTTTGGAATTTGTCGGCGAGCTTCATCAGGCGAAGCGCCTTGCGGTAGCCTTCGGGATAAGCGCAGCCGAAATTGGTTTCGATGTTGCTCTTGGTATCGCGTCCTTTTTGCGTGCCGATGATCATGACGCGCTGGCCACCGATGGTGGCGAAGCCGCCGATGATGGCACGGTCATCGCGATGAATGCGGTCGCCGTGTAGCTCGACAAAATCCGTGGTCATGAGCGCGAGGTAGTCGCGCGTGAAGGGGCGCTGGGAATGGCGCGCAACCTGGACGCGCTGCCACGGGGTCAGCTCGCTGAAAATCTGGATGCGCGTTTCGGCGATTTGCGATTTGAGGCGTTCGACTTCGCCGGAGACATCGGCTTTCTGTTTTTCGCCGGCCTCGGTGATGGCCTTGAGGCGGAGTTCGAGTTCCTGAATCGGCTTTTCAAACGGAAGATAAACTTGCGGCATGCTCGAATTCCTCAGTCTTGAATGATGACCGGCGTGCCTTCGGGCACAATGGTGAAAAGCTCTTCGATGTCGGAATTCAAAAGGCGGACGCAGCCCTGGCTGGATTGTTTGCCGATGGTGTCGGGCTCCCACGTGCCGTGGATTCCGAAGCCGGGGACATCAATAGACATCCAGTACGTTCCGAGAAGATTTTCCTTGTCGCCATACGGAATGGATTTTCCGTCGGGCCGGTACCATGTGGGTTGCGCGACTTTTCCGGTGATCTTGAACGTACCGGTGGGCGTGGTGCTGTACTGGCCGGTTCCGACGCGATAGCGTTTCAAAAACTGGTCGTTGACGAGCAGCGTGAGCGTGTTTTGCGATTTGTTGACCACAATCGAAAGTTTGCCGTTGAAAATTCGCAGCCGCGAACCGAGGCGGACGGTCTGACCGGCGAGGTTGTTGCCTTTGCGGATGACATCAACGGTGGTGCCGAATTTTTTCGCGAGCAGCGCAAGCGAGTCGCCGGTGACGACTGAGTATTCGGTTTTTTCAGGCAGCGGGCGTTTGCTGAAAATCAATGGTGCGGCGATTTCGCTCAGAAAATCTTCAATGGATTTCTTTTCGTCGCCGCCGGCGGTCTTGAGCGCTTCGAGTGCTTTGGCGCGGGCTTCTGTGAGTTTGTCAGCGGCTTTCAGTTTTTGAAGTTCGTCGAGTGTTGAACCGGCGGGCGGATTCGATCCTTCAGATTTCAGATTTAAGATTTGAGATTTAGGCTGGGCGATTGCCTCGGACGTTGCGGCTGGCTGCGAAACCGCAACGGCCGGCATTGCAATCTTGGTTGGCTCGACTTTGGCCGGTTCCGATTTTGTGGGTTCTGACTTCGCGGGTTCTGATTTTGCCGGCTCGCTTTTTTGATCCGGTTCTTTGATCGGCGGCGGAGTTGTCTGGGCGAAAACAGCCGGAGCAACCAACAGCCACATGAAAATAAATTTTGCCGCGCCGCCGGTGAAAGCAGCGCGATGCGACAGTATTTTTTTCGTCATACCATGGTCTCAAGGTCTCTTTGAACTAGAGACATTGAAGGGTATCGGTCGCCCTGTTGCTGGGCAAGGCATTTGAAAATGAAGCGCTCGATGGCCGGGCAGACATTGACGTTGTGCAGTTTCAAGCTCCTAGGCCGGACATTCGGGTCGAGCTGGAGACGATGCGAATCATCAACGGTGACGCCCTCGTAAGGCTTGTGGCCGGTGAGCATTTCGTAGGCGGTGACGCCGAAGGAATAGATGTCGGTCTGGTCGTCCACGAGTTCCTTGTTGATGCTTTCCGGCGGCATGTAGGCAAAAGTTCCCGGCAGCGGATGGAGCCGCGTCGGTTTCGGTTTGCGTTCGATCGCCAGGTCAAAATCAATGAGCACGACCTGCCCGTCCGGGCGGATGATGATGTTTTCGGGTTTGAAATCGAGATGCAGGTAACCGGCGAGATGGACATAACCGAGCGCGGCGGCCATCTGGCGGAACATGGAAAGCGGATTCATTTTCAGCAGTGACGACCGCTGCTGGATCAGCTCGCGCATGCTCAGCCCGTCCACATATTCAACAACCATGAAAGGCTGGTCCTGCATCACGCCGGCCTTGATCAGGCGGACGATGTTGGGATGCCGCAGCCGGGCGAGCACCTCGGCACCGTGCTGAAACATGCCGCGCAGGCGGCGGTCGCCGACAAACTCAGTCCGCAGCCGGCGGATCAGGACGCGCTGCTGCGCCGAGTCAACGCCGATAAGGATGTTCGTCATGCCGCCGTTGGAAAGGCGGCGTGCGATGGAATAGCCGGCAAATTCCTGTCCGATCATAAACGCTCCTCGCTTCGAGGCCCTGACGAAAGCCCCGTATCTCCATTTTTCCAATGATTGGAAATATTGCCAGCCTAAATTTCCAATCATTGGAAGTTTCGCGGGCGAAATTCCTCCTGCGAATTTTTGTGTGCCGCGTCCGGGCTGTGCAGCTATTCTTCCTGGCTATGAATAGCTGGCTGAAAACCGGCCTGGACTTGATCTATCCGCGCTCGTGTGCCGGCTGCGGCTGCTGCCTCGCCGCCGATGACTCGCATCTTTGCTGGGAATGCAAATCCGACATCCAGATCATCGTTCATCCGTTTTGTTCGATCTGCGGCGATCCGCTTCAGGGCCGGATTGATCACAGCTTCACCTGCTATCACTGCTGCGAGTCGCGACCGCATTTCGACCAGGCGCGGTCCGCCGTGCGGTTCCGTGGAATCCTGCCGCGCATGATCCATCATTTCAAATACAGCTTCGCCTTCTGGCTCGAAGAAGACCTGGCCGAGCTGCTGCTGGCCTGCTGCCAGACACATTTCGATTCCGCCGCCATTGATTTCATCGCGCCCGTTCCGCTCTTCCACGCCCGCCAGCGCGACCGCGGCTACAACCAGTCCGCGCTGCTCGCCGAGGCGCTGGCCCGCCGGCTGAGGCTGCCGTGCCGGCCCCGCGCCGCCCGCCGCGTCCGCGATACGCTCACGCAAACGCATTTGACAGCCGATGAGCGCGCCTCTAACGTCCACCTCGCTTTTTCCGTTCCCAGGCCATCGGTGGTTTTTGGCCGTCGCGTTTTGCTGATTGATGACGTGATGACCACCGGGGCCACGGTGAACGAGTGCGCCCGGGCACTTAAACAGGCCGGGGCCGCGCAGGTGCTGGTGGCGACACTGGCCAGGGGCGGCTGAACTCGCGGGTGCGGGGAGAAAAAACCGGAAGCAGGTATGCCACTTTTTCGCAAAAAACTGAACTACGCGACCGTCAAGGTCCGCAAACGGGACATCCCCGACGGTCTGTGGCTCAAATGCCCCGGTTGCAACGAAATCGTTTTCAAGCAGGAACTCGATGCGAACGTCGGCGTCTGCCCAAAATGCAACCATCACTTCCAGATCAGCCGCAAAGACCGCATCGCGATGCTGATTGAAGACGGAAGCTTCAAGGAATGGGACGCGAATCTCTTCAGCGTTGATGCGCTCAGCTTCACCGGCACGGCCTCCTACACCAGCAAGCTCGAAGAGAACGTCAAGAAGACCGGCTACAACGACGCCATCACCTGCGGCCGCGCAAAAATGGGCCCGTACGACATCGGCCTCGGCGTGATGGATTTCACATTCCTCGGCGCGAGCATGGGCTCCGTCGTCGGCGAAAAAGTCACGCGCATGATCGAAAAATCCACGAAGGCCGGCCTGCCCGCCATCATGATCAACGCCTCCGGCGGCGCGCGCATGTACGAAGGCATGTTCAGCCTCATGCAAATGGCCAAGACCTCCGCCGCGCTCGCGCGCCACGCCGAATCCGGCCTGCCATATATTTCCGTTCTCACGCACCCGACCACCGCCGGCGTCATGGCCAGCTACGCCACGCTCGGCGACGTCATCATCGCCGAACCCAACGCCCTGATCGGCTTCGCCGGCCCGCGTGTCATTAAAGAAACCACTCAACAGGATTTGCCCGAAGGTTTCCAGCGCTCCGAATTCCTTTTGAAACACGGCCTCATCGACATCGTCATCAGCCGAAAAGTGCTCAAGCAAACGCTCGTCCAGATGCTCGACTACATGCTCGCCGCCAAACAGACCGCCTGAACCGCCGCCGCTTCCCGCGAGCCCGCCCCGCCCCGCTGATTTCGAACCCGGGGCCCCACGATGGAAATTTCCAATCATTGGAACTTTCCGCGCTCCAGATTTCCAATCATTGGAAAAGTCCGGCGCGAAATCTTCCAACCATTGGAAATTTGGCTCCAAAATTCGTGCCGATTAGTGTCAATTGACGGCCGATGAACCCGGGCGAACTCCAGATGGCGCTGGCAAAACTTTACCGGCGCAATTTGCACACGATCAAGCTGGGGCTCGATCCCGTCCGCGCGCTGCTGGAAGAGCTCGGCAATCCGCACGAGAAATTTCTCTGTGTTCACATCGCCGGCACCAACGGCAAAGGCTCCGTCAGCGCGCTGATCGAATCCATGCTGCGCGCCGCCGGCATCCGCACCGGCCTGTACATTTCGCCGCACCTGGTCCGCTTCAACGAGCGCATCCGCGTCAACGGCGCCGAGATTTCCGACGAGAAACTCGCGCCGCTGCTCGATGACATCGAGGCTGCCGTTTTGAACATGCGCGGAAATACCGGCGAGCGCGACGCCACGTTTTTCGAATTTACCACCGCGCTGGCCTTCGAACATTTCCGCCGCGAGCGCGTGCAGATCGCCGTCATCGAAACCGGGATGGGCGGCCGACTCGACGCGACCAACGTCATCACGCCGATCGTGTCGGTGATCACTTCGATCAGCTTCGACCACCAGCAATTCCTCGGCGACACGATCGAGAAGATCGCCGCCGAAAAGGCCGGAATCATCAAGGAACACCGGCCTGTCGTCGTCGGCGAGCTTCCCGGCGAGGCCATCGCCGTGATCGAAAAGACCGCGAAACACCACTATTCGCCGCTCAACCGCGCCGCCGCGTCGGTGAGCGTCCGCCGCCAAAGCCAGTCATGGATGGGACAGAAAGTGCAGATCGAAACATCCGAGGAGTCGCTTGGCACGGCGATGCTGCCTCTGCTCGGCGATCACCAGTTGGGGAACCTCGCCGTTGCCGTTGCCGCGATCGAGGAACTTCGCCGCGAAACGAAGCTGCCCATTCGCGATGAAGCCATCCGCGCCGGCATCGCCGCCACGCGCTGGCCCGGCCGCTGCCAGGTGCTTTCGGCAGATCCGCCGGTCATCCTCGATGGCGCCCACAACGTTGAGGCCGCCGAAGTGCTGGCGCGAACCGTTCGGCAGCTCGGCAAAAAAGTTCCGTGGGCCGGCGTCGCGGGATTCCTGTCAGACAAAGACGTGGCGGGAATTGTCCGGCCATTCGCTTCGTTCATCAAAGAACTGTGGATTGTAGAGCTGCACAACGAGCGCGCGATGCCGCCTGCCAACGCCATGGACCGGCTGCACGGACTTTCGATCCACCCGCATACGGGATCCATCGGTGACGCGCTGGGTGCCGCGAAGGCGTGGGCCGGCAAGAACGCGGGTGGCGTCGTGATTTTCGGCTCGCTCTACCTGGCCGGCGAAATTCTCGGGAAGATTTCCTCTGAAGATTTTCAGCAATGACAATTCGCGGCAAATGAATAGATTGGAACCGTGGAAGACACCAGAGCAACACTTCTGTCGAAGATCCGGCATCCTGGCGCCCACCATGCGTGGGAGGAGTTCTACCGCCTTTACGGCCCCGTCATCCTGAACTTCGCCAGGAAGAGCGGCCTGGACGGTGGCAGTGGCGAAGACGTGCTGCAGGAAACGATGATCGCGCTGCTGCGAATCATGCCCGATTTTCAGTATGACAAGAATCGCGGACGGTTCAGAAACCTCCTGATAATGATCGTGCGGCGGAAGATCATCAAGGGGCTGCGCCGCAAGTATGCCCTCAAGGAAGTCTCGCTCGCAGACGCCGGATTGACGCCCGAAATGCTCGGGGAAATCCCGGACGAGTCCGCCCTGCCCGCGGACAAGGAACTCGACCTGCTGTGGCAGGTGAGCGTCCGCGAAGAGGCGCTGCGGCGCGTCGCCAGGGACTTTCCGGCCGATGATCGCACGTTCGCCGTGTACGTTGACTACGTCCAAAATGGGCTGGCCGCAAAAGACGTCGCACGCAATTTCGGAATTACGCCCAACTGCGTCTATCAAATCAAGAACCGCGTCGAGGTGCTCCTCCATGATGAAATGGCACGGTTGCTGAAGGCCTCGGGCGAAACGGGTGGGCCATGAAAACGGATTCCCGGAATCAGGCGGTCACCGACGACGAGAAAACCGTGGCCACAAGCGCCGAACCGATCGACCGCATCGCCCGGCGGCTGCATGTCGCCAGTGAGATTCTCCAGTCGCTCGACCGCCAGATCATGGAAGCGTCGCTGATTCGCGTCACCCATGTCGCGCGCGCGACGCCGCAAGCCGTCGGCGCGAAGCTGGTGATCGGCCGCAGCGATTCTGCCACCTGGCCGATTGATGACCGCTCGCTGTCGCGCCACCATTTCGAGATCGTACAAACGCCGCACGGCTGCCTGCTGCGCGACCTGAAATCGCACAACGGGACGCGCGTCAATGACGCGCAATGTTCGGAGCGCTGGCTCGTTGATGGCGACATGATCTGCGCGGGCCGGCAGGCGTTTTTGTTTCTTGAGCGCATGGAAGAGCACGATGCGTGAAGACATGAACAATGATCGGACCCGGACGCTGACTGATTCACAGATCAATCTGGGCACGCATCCCGATGCGGGCATCACCGTCGAGGCCGTCGGCCAGCGGCTCCGGCAATATGAAGTCATCGCGGCGATCGGCGAAGGCGGCATCGGCTGCGTATTCAAGGCTCGCCACCGCGTTCTCAACCGTTCCGTCGCGCTGAAGGTTTTGCGCGGCGAGTGGGCCGACGACCCGACCTTCATCGAGCGCTTCCGCCGCGAAGCCTCGACGCTGGCGAATCTCAACCATCCCGGCATCGTTGCGATCCACGACTACGGCGAATCCGGCGACCTCTGCTACATCGCGATGGAGCTGGTGGACGGCTCGACGCTCCGGCAGTTGATGGACGCCGGCGAAATTACGCCGGGCCGCGTGCTGGCCATCGCCGGCGATCTCTGCGCCGCGCTCTCCGCCGCGCACAAGTGCGGCATCGTCCATCGCGACATCAAGCCTTCCAACATCGTCATCGACAAACAGGGCCGGCTGAAGCTCGTTGATTTCGGCCTCTCGAAAATCCGGCAGCCCCAGTCGTCGGAATTCACGCTCACCACGCCCGACACGCGGCTGGGCACGCCCGTCTATGTCGCGCCGGAGCAGTGGAAAAATCCGCAACTGGCCGACGAGCGCGCCGACATTTTCGCGCTCGGCGTCGTCATCTATGAAATGCTCGCCGGCGGAAAACCCATCGGCAATTTCCCGCTCGCCTCGGCAAAGGCCGGTCTCAGTCCCCGCGTTGACGCGGTCCTCTCCAAGGCGATGCAAAACGATCCCAACCTCCGCTACGCTTCCGTCGAAGATTTCCACCGCGACCTCGTGCGCGCGTTTCGCAAGAAGAGCACGGTCGCGCGCAATTCGCTCATCGCCGCCGCCGCGCTCGTGATGGCCACAGCATCGGCCTTCATCCTGCCGCACATCAACGCGCCGGCCCGCAGACCCGCGCACATTCCGGCCCTCACCAATTTCCCCTCGCCGCAAAAAATTTCCACGTCGCCCGCCGCGCCGGTCTCCGACGACGCTGACAGCCGCTGCGAATACTGACGCCGGCCCGCAAACGCCGCAGAACCATGCGGCATTTCCAATGATTGGAACTTTGCGCGGCCGGAATTTCCAATCATTGGAAACCACCGGCCCCGCTGGGCGGGACGCACATCAATTGATCGTTGCGGAACCGGAGCCGCCGCCGGACGCTGTCGCCGTGATGGTGACTGTGCCGGCCGTCGTGCGCACGAAGGTTGTACTGGTGCCCGTCGCGGTGCTGAGTGAACCACCGCCGGAAACCGACCATGTGATTGTCCCGCTTCCGCCGCTGGCTGTAAAAGTTGCGCTGCCGCCGACGGCGACCGTCGTGTTGGGCGGCGTAACGGTCACTGCTCCGCCGGTGCCACTCCCGGTGTTCGTGGAGGTGACCGATACGGAACCCTTCGCGGAGATAATGGCGTAGAAATCCGGCTCGATCCACGTGCCGCTCATCGTGGCGCTCGTGGAGCCGGCGGAATCTTTCGAAATACTTCCGGTCATTTCGACTTTCGTGCCCACGTGGTCTTGCCATTCATGATGAAGTTCGCGGTGAGGTTCTGCGAATCGGGGGAATTGTTGATGGACCCGTTCCACATCTCGCCGTTGTTATCAACCGCCTGCAACGAAGCGCCCGTTTGCCGGAGGTTGAACCGCGTGATCGGCTCTCCGCTGTTTTGCGTGGCGATCATGCCATTGCTGTTCGCTGTTCCGTCATAAATTCCGGTGTAGTCCACGCCGACATTCCGCTCGACACTGTTGGGCGCGCTGACATCGCAACCGGCGGGCAACAGCGAGGCAACCGCCAGCGCGGCGGCGGAAACAAAAACCAGCAAACGGCACAATTTCATGAGGCTCTCCCGGCGATACGTTCTCTTCTCAAGACAGCGCTGCATCCTAAGCGTTCAACATCGCGCCGCACAATGCGAAAGAAAGTTCACGCGCGCCGGGCCGCCAAATATTGCTGCCCCCATGACAATCTCTTTACAACCGCCTGACGCGCCGGTGACACTTTTCCTTCGCGTCCGGTGTCAACTATCCGCAGATGGAAGGCGTATAACCTTTCATCACGGAGAAAAGAAAAATGAAAACGCAGATGTTGAACTTGCTCGCGGCCGCGCTCATCGCGCTGCCGTGCATCGCGGCGGCGAAATCGTCGCGCGATATTTCCTGCCGCGCCGAACTGGACCGCGGCGTGCTGCCGGCCGACCGCAATGTGACGGCCGTCATCAAAATCACGCTCGACGCACCGCCGCCGCCGGAGAAAAAAGAACGGCCGCCGGTGAACCTGTGCCTCGTGCTCGACCGCTCCGGCTCGATGAGCGGACAGAAAATCGAGAAGGCAAAATCCGCCGCGATTGAAGCAGTGCGACGGCTGAGCGAAAAAGACATCGTGTCGCTCGTGATCTTCGATCACGAAGTCGAAACGCTTGTGCCTGCGCAGTCCGCCGCAAATGCGGAATGGATCGAAAGCCGCATCCGCGAAATCACCTCGCGCGGCAACACCGCGATCTACGGCGCGCTCAGTCAGGGCGCGGCGGAAATCCGCAAAAACGCCGGTGGCCGCTACGTCTCGCGAATCATCCTCATGTCCGACGGCCTCGCGAATGTCGGCCCCAGTTCGCCCGACGACTTCGGCCGGCTCGGCACGTCGCTGCTCAAGGAGGGAATTTCCGTCACGACCGTCGGCGTCGGCACCGACTACAACGAAGACCTGATGACGAAGCTCGCGCAGAAAAGCGACGGCAACACGTATTTCGTCGAGGACAGCAGCGACCTGCCGCGCATTTTCGCCGCTGAACTCGGCGATGTGCTCAGCGTCGTCGCGCGCGAAGTGAAAGTTATCATCAAGTGCTCTGACGGCGTCCGCCCGCTGCGTGTCATCGGCCGCGATGGCATCGTGCATGGCGACAGCGCTGAGCTGTATCTGAACCAGCTCTACGGCGGGCAGGAAAAATTCGCGCTACTCGAAGTCGAAATTCCCCCGACTGCGCACAACAAGAATCGCGATCTCTGCACGGCTCGCGTCGAATACGCGAACCTGCTGACAAAGCAGTCCGGCGAAACCAGCGTGTCCGCCCAGGCGCGTTTCAGTCGCGAGGACAAGGACGTCTCGAAATCCGCAAATCTGCCGGTTCAGGAATCAGTTTTCAAAAACCGTATCGCCGAGGCGAAAGACCAGTCCGTCGAGCTGAGCGACAAGGGTCAAAAGAAGGAAGCCGGCCAGGTGCTCAAGGCCGTCTCGGGCGAATACAAGCAATGGGCGGACCAGAACGCGATGCCAGCCGCCGCCGCGGAAGCGACCAGGCTGGAAGGACAGGCCAGCCAGGTTGAGCAGACCGGCTACGACAACGTCGCCCGCAAGGACGCGCGCGCCGACAGTTATCAGGTCCGGCAGCAACAAATGGCGAAATGAGTTCGCAACTTCCAATCATTGGAAATTTGCGCCGGCGCATTTTTCAATGATTGGAAACTGGCAAATTATTTCCGTGTATTCCCCGCGTTCCGTGGTTTCAATCGCCGCGTCATGAAATCCCGCGCCATCATTTTATACTGGCTGCTGCTGCTCGTGCCGACGCTCGGCGCGGGAATTTTCATGCTGCGTTTGCTGCGGCACGAGGGCGAGCGGCTCGCGCTGGCGGAAACCGCCGCGCTGCAAAACAAGGCGCGCGTGCTGGCCGACGAAATCGCGCTGAGCGTTGACGAAGCGAAGGACGGGCTCATCGCGTCGCTGCGCGAAATCCCGGCGACAAACCTTGTCGGTGCGCTCCGCGATTGGGAGCGCGCGAATCCGCTGATTCGAAATGTATTCGTCTGGAATGCCGCGCAAAAACATCTCGAAATCCCGAACGAAGCAGATGGAATCACCGACGAACAATCTGCGTTCGTTCACCGCTACGCCGATCTGTTTGCGGGCCGTGCGCCGTGGCCGTCCGCGCCGCCGGTCGAAAGCCAGCAGCAACTCGCGAGTCCGCGCCAGCAATTCCGGGCGATGTCGAAGGTGAGCTACAACGTGAAGCAGCAGGCCGGCGCGCAGGTGCTGCAGCAGGGAGCTTTGCAGATGCCCGCGGCCGGTCCGGACAGCGGCTGGCTGGCGTGGTACTGGCAGGACGAACTTCATCTGCTCGGCTGGCTGCGAAGCGATGACGGGCGGACGGTCTCCGGCGTCGAAATCGAAATGGCTGCGCTGCTCTCGCGGATCGGCGCCGCCTTCGCCGACCGGCCCGCGAACGGATTCGTCAGCGCGATCCTCGATGGCAGCGGCAATGTTTTCACCCAGCGCGGCGGAACGGAAATCACGAAGGGCATGAAGCCGCGCGTCGCCGTTTCGCTGAGCCCGCAACTGCCGCACTGGCAGGTCGCGATTTTCGGAGCGCCGCCGGCGGCCGCGGCCCGAAGTTTCGCGGTCGTCTCCGCGCTGCTCGTCGGCGCATTTGTCATCGCGATTCTATCCGGCGGCTCGCTGCTGCTCCTGCAGGCGCGGCGGAATCTGCGCGAAGCGCAGCAGCGGACCAGCTTCGTTTCGAACGTCTCGCACGAATTGAAAACGCCGCTGACGACGATCAGGATGTATTCGGAAATGCTCGCCGAGGGCCGTGTCGCGACGGACGAAAAGCGACGCGGCTATCTCGAAACGATCACGCGCGAAAGCCAGCGACTGACGCGGCTGGTCAACAACGTCCTCGATTTCAGCCGGCTCGAACAGGGCCGCAAGAAATATCAGGCCGAGCGGCTCGACATCGCCGCCGCCGCGCGCGAAGTCCTCGACTCGCAGGCCGATCGCCTGCGCGAAGCCGGGCTTGCGCAGGCGACGGAATATCGAGACGAACCCGCGTTCGCGAAGCTGGATCGCGACGCGTTCTCGCAGTGCCTGCTGAACCTCATCGACAACGCGATCAAATATGCGGCGGGCGGCGGCAAGTTGTCCGTCCGGCTCGCACGCAGTGAAACTTCGTGGAAGTTGGCAATCGAGGATGCGGGGCCGGGCGTGCCGGCCGGACATCGCGAAAAATTGTTCCAGCAATTCCATCGCGCGGACGATTCGCTGACGGCGAAGGTCGCGGGCTTCGGTCTCGGCCTGAGCATTTCGCGCCGGCTGCTTCGCGATCAGGGCGGTGATTTGATTTACGAGCCTGCCGAATCCGGTGGCGCGAGGTTCGTCGTGATTTTGCCGGGAGAGCCAACATGAGCCGCGGGAAAATTCTGGTGGTCGAGGACGACAAAAATATCCGCACGGGCCTGCTCGACGCCCTGGAGAGCGAGGGCTACGAGCCGGTCGGTGCGTCGAACGGCCGGCAGGGGCTTTCGCTGTTCGGGCAGGACAAGTTTGATCTGGTGCTGCTGGACATCATGATGCCGGAGGTCAGCGGCTACGACGTCTGCCGCGAGCTTCGCAAGCGCGGCGCGACGCTGCCGATCCTGATGCTGACGGCGAAGGGCGAGGAGATTGACAAGGTGGTCGGCCTCGAACTGGGCGCGGACGATTACATCACGAAGCCGTTCGGCGTGCGCGAGCTGCTGGCGCGCGTCGCGGCGGCGCTGCGGCGCAGCCGCGGCACGAACGCGCCTGCGAAGAATCACCTGCCCGACGAATTTGACATCGGCCCGGCGCGGGTGAACCGGAAGAAATTTGAAGTCACTTTGAACCGCAAAGTGCAATCGCTGACGGCGCGCGAACTGAAGCTGCTGGAGGTTTTCGCGTCGCATCCGGACGAGGTGCTGAGCCGCGATGATCTGCTGAACGCGGCCTGGGGCGTGGATTATCTGGGCACGACGCGGACGCTGGACCAGCACGTCGCGCAGCTTCGAAAGAAGATCGAATCCGACCCGGATGATCCGCGGGTGATCGTAACGGTCCACGGCGTCGGCTACCGGTTCCGGCCGGCGAAGCCGAAGGCCTGACTAGCGGCGCAAAACGGCGGTCAGAATTTTTTGCAGAGGGCGATGCCAGCGGCGAGTTCAGCGGGCCGCGCCTCGTCATCGCGCGTTGGCGGCGGCACAATTTCGATGCGGGCGCCGTCTTTCTTTTTGTCGCGATCGGTCTGGTCTGGGGCGTGGTAGGGCTTGAAGTCCTTGCCGGTGTCGGTCTGGTAGGCGACATAGCCGAGCGTGCCGAGCACGATGCCGAACAGTCCGAAAAGAAACGTCGCGGCGTCGCTGGATGCGCGTGCGGGCACGGCGGAGGCGAGCAGGATGGCGGCGAGCGCGGCGGCGAAGGGGCGTTTTCTGTTTTTCATCGGCAGTGTTCCTCGGTGGGTGCGCATATTTCCAATGATTGGAAAAAAGGGAAGCCGCTTTTTCCAACCATTGGAAGTTCGCGCTGCGGCGCGGGCGGTCCGGCCGGCGCGGCGGACTGCGGGCGAGGCGGCGGTTTCGGCTTTTCAAACGGGGCGTTTGGTGGGAAAAATAAGATTGGAAAGGCGAGGGTGATGCCATGGATCACATCAAGATTCTGAAGAAATATCTGAAGAGTCGCAGGAGCTTCGACGGCGAGTCGCCGTGTTTTCCGTTCGTGACGATTTCGCGGCAGGCGGGGGCGGGCGGGCATACGCTGGCGCGGGAGATTGTGCGCGCGGTGGAGACGGCGCTGCCGGAGGAGTCCGGCACGGGCTGGGAAGTCTTCGACCACAAGCTGTGCATGGTGATCGCGCAGGATCCGGAGATGTCGGTGTCGTTTGAGGAACTGCTGGCGGAGCGCTACCGCTCGGAGATCACGCAGGTGGTCGAGGACATCGTTTTCGGGACGGCGCGGCAGTACAAGATGTTCAAGCGGATTTTCGAGATCGTGCGCGGGCTGGCGGCGATCGGGAAGGTCGTGATCATCGGGCGGGCGGGCAACTGCGTGACGGCGGGGCTGCCGCTGGGCGTGCGCGTGAGGCTGGTGGCGGGGATGGAAACGCGGATCACCAACATGATGCAGCTGCTTGAGGTGAAACGCGACGCGGCCATCCGGGCGATCAAGCAGCAGGACGCCGAGCGGACAAAGCTCATCTACGATTATTTCAACAAGGACATCAACGATCCGCTGAACTATGACGCGATCCTGAATGCCGACACGATGGACATGCAGGAGATGGCCTCGATCATCACCGAGCTGATCCAGCGGCGGGTCGCGCGGTGCGAAACCGAGCCGGCGTGAGGAATCAGAACGAGCCGATGAAGACGCTGCTGAAGGAGGCGACGGGCGAGGTTTCGCGCATGTCGTCAACGGCGGCGCGGACTTCGCCGATCATGCTGCGCAGCTCCTTGTAAACTTCCTCGTCGTTGACGAGCTTGCCGATGGTTCCCTTGCCGTCCTTGATGTTCTGCGCGATGACGTTGATGTTGGAGGCGGCGCCGGTGAGCTCGGCATAGAGCGTGTCGTTGGTGGAGAGAAGTTTTCCGAGCATGCCCTGGCCGGATTCGAGGCGGGCGCTGATTTCCTTCACGTTCGAGGCGATGGCCTGGAGGTTGGTATAGACGGAGTCGTCGTTGATCAGCTTGCCGAGCGTGCCCTGGCCTTTATCGAGTTTTTCGGTGATGGCCAGGATGTTCGTGTACACGGATTCGTCGTTGAGGAGTTTCCCAAGCGTGCCTTCGCCATGGTTGATCTTGTCCGTGATGCCGACGAGGTTGGTCTCGACGGCAATGAGCTTGTTGTAGGCCTCGTCGTCCTTGATGAGTTTGCCGAGCGTGCCGCGGCCTTCCTTCAGATCATTGGCGACGACGCGAAAATCGGCGATAGCGTTGGTGAGATTGGCCAGGATGCCGCCGCCTTCGAGGGACTCGCGGATGGCCTTGACGGTCTCGGACGCCTCGCCGATGAAGTCGATCGGCTGCGTGCCGACGATCTTCATGCCCGGCGGGATCGCGGGCTTGTCGAGTTTGCCCTCGTTGATGCTGACGTAGCGGCCGCCCAGGACGGAGGAGGCTTCGACGGAGATTTTGTAGCCTTCGTGCAACTCCAGCGGATAACGGATGGTCATCGTCACGATGACCCTCTGTTTCACCATTTCCATCTGCTTCACGCGGCCGATGTCCACGCCTTGCAGATAGACCTTGTCTCCCTTGAGGAGCCCGGTGACGTTTTCGAATTCGACCCGTATGTCGTGGGTCGCCTTGCCCAGGGTCGGGCTGAGCAGGATCGTGAAATAGCCGAGGACGAGGATCACCATCAGCACAAAGGCGCCGACTGTGATCTCCAGGGATGTTTGTTGAAGACGTGTTCTTTTCATATTGCGACCTTCTCCCCCTCCGCCGGCTTGGCGAGGTATTGCGCTTCCAGAAAACTCTGCACGACAGGATTCGTTGACCTCACGAAATCTTTCGGCGCGGAAAGCTCGACGATCTGTCCTTCATAAAGCACGGCGATGCGCGTGCCGATGGCCAGCGCGCTGTGCAGGTCGTGCGTCACGACGATGCTCGTCACGCCGGTTTGTTTTCGCGTGTCGTCGATGAGCTTGTCGATCTGCCGCGATGTCACCGGATCGAGGCCCGAGGTCGGCTCGTCGTACAGGATGATTTCGGGCTTCGTGATGAGCGATCGGGCCAGCGCGACGCGCTTGCGCATGCCGCCGGAGATGCTGTCGGGCATCTTGTCCCACGCCTCTTCGAGATTCACGAGCTTCAGTTTTTCCATCGCGAGCGCGTCGATTTCCGCATCGCTCATGTTCGTATGTTCGCGCAACGGCAGGCCGACATTTTGACCGACATCGAGCCATTGCAGCAGCGCGCCGCTCTGGAAGAGATAGCCGAAACGCGAGCGGATTCTTTCGAGATCCTTGCCCCGCGCCTCGCTGACGAGGTCGTCGCCCACCCACACGTGGCCGCGATCCGGCGTGAGCAGGCGGACCATGTGTTTGAGCGTGACGCTCTTTCCCGCGCCGGAAAATCCGACGATGACGAACGTCTCGCCCTTCTCGACTTCGAACGAGCAATCATCCAGCACATTCCGCCGGCCCAGCCGCTTGGTGACATGTTCGAAGCGGATCATCATGGGCGGCCTCCGCAAACGAAAAGCTCCAATGATTGGAAATTGCCGCTGCGCAAGTTTCCAATCATTGGAACTTCAGTTCGGCCTTCGGCATCTGGCGTTCGGAATTTCATTTTCAGTCGCTGTAGAAAAGCCGTGTCGCGATGTAGCCGAAAACCAGGATCGTCAAAAACGAGATGACGACCGTGCGGCGCGTGGCCTGGCCGACGCCCACCGCGCCTTCCGTCGTCGAAAAGCCCTGGTGGCAGGCGACGGTGGTGATGACGATGCCGAAAAGCCACGCCTTGAAAAGGCCGACGTACAAATCCTTGTTCCCCGCGTAGAGCAGCGCGTTGTCGAAATACGCCGTGTACGAAACCTCCAGCTGCGTCGCGCCGACGATCGCCCCGCCCAGCACGCCGATCAAGTTCGTGTACACCGTCAGCAGCGGCATCATCACCGTCAGCGCGACCAGCCGCGGCATCACCAGGAAGCGCACCGGGTTGATGGACATGATCTCCAGCGCGGAAATTTCCTCGCTCACCACCATCGTGCCGAGCTGCGCGGCGATGGCGGAGCCGACGCTGGCCGCGACGATCAGCGCCGTCATGAACGGCCCCATTTCGCGCAGCATGACCACCGTCACCGTCGTGCCGATGTTCGACTGCATGCCGAAGCGCCGCAGTTCGAGTCCGGTTTGCAGCGCGAGGATCATGCCGATGAACAGGCCGACCACGGAGATGACGCCGAGGCTCTTGATGCCGCAGGTGTACATCTGGTTGAAGATTTCCTTCATCATGCGCGGCGCGAACATTGTCCGCGTGTGCCAGGCCGCCTCGAACAACATCAGCATCGAGCGGCCGGTATTGCGAAAATACAGCAGCAGGGCGCGGCCCACGCGCGCGAAAAAATTCAGCGGCGGATCAAACGACTCTGGTTCGCGCGTGATTATGGCTGCTTCTCCTGTTCATTCCCCAGGCGAAAAAAGTACAACAACCGCCACGAATATCCACGATCCGTCCGCTCGTGCCCGATCAGCCCCTTCAGCAGCGACCATTCGTGAATATGCGCGTCCGCGTCATCGCGCCGCCACGACACCAGCGGAAAGATCGAAACATAATTCGCCTCGCCGCCGCGCCGCTGGTGCCGGTAGAGGCCCCACAAAAGCCGGCTGTTCAAATCCTCATCGCGCCAGCTCCGGTCATAGAGCGACCACAGCGGCGCCCAGTCGCGGTCCGCGTGATCGTTGTCGGCGATCGGCCACAGATCCAGCGCGCGCATCCGGCCCGTGCCGTTCTTCAAATGCCAGTTCATCAGCGGCCAGACCTTTTCCAGATGCTCCGTCATGTTCGACGGCCCGCCGTCCCTGCCCTCCGTCATCGTCACATAATGCCGGTACACCGGCGCGACCATCACGAGATGATCGTGGAACTTGCCGCGCTCCATGTGGTCGTTCCACACAAACGGCCACAGGACAAACTCGCTGTCCGCGTTGCCGGCGTGCTTGCGGCCCCACAGCGGCCAGACATAGGTCTTGCGATATTCCTTCCCGCGCTCGATCTGGATGAACGGCCACGGGCAGTAATAGCGGCTCATCAGCTTCCCCTTCGTGAACCGGAAAAACGGCGGCAGAACCCAGACGGTTTTTTCGTGATCGGTTTTCAGGTGCCCGCACACCGGCCAGAGAATCCAGCCGCCGCCCTTCTCCTGCGGATACTCATACCGCACGCTCGTCCAGACCGGCCACAGGATCGACCGCTTCGTGAACGCGTCGCGCTGGAATGAATACGCATAAAACGGAAACAGCCGGTGCCGGTGGATATGCCCGTCCTTCGTCGAGGTCTCCGAATAAAACGGCCACACCCAGTTGCTCGTCCTCAGATCATTCAGCGTACTCGTCGAGCGGATCGGCCACGCCACAAAATCAATCGAATCCCGCCCGATGAACTCGTGGATGCTGCCGTACAACGGAAACAGCGCCCAATAATTCGTCCCGCCCGCGTCCTTCCCGCTGAACCAGAACGGCAGCAGCCACAGCCGCCGCCGCGGATCATTCGTCGCCGTGTCGTGATTGTACGACATGAAGATTCCGCAGCGCGAAACCGACTGATTCTTGAACGCCCACTTCTGCGCCACCGGCCAGACGAAATCCTTCTCCATCAGAAAATCATTCGTCTGCGTCGCCTTCGAATAGAACGGCCGCACCGCCAGCAGCGACGCCCCGTTCGTCCCGCGCGCCGACTCGAAAAACGGCCCCGCCGCCGTCGCGTGCTGCGAACCATCCACATCCGCGAACCCCGCCGCGAACGGCCCGAAATCCCACGCCGGCCTCCCCAGCCGCGCCCCCGTCGGCGCCACACACCCCGACACCACCAGCGCCGCACACAAACTTCCAATCATTGGAAAAAGCCGCCGCGCAACTTTCCAATCATTGGAAACTGGGAGCGGCGGCATCTTGCCGCCGAAAATTCTAGTGCTCGTCGCACGCCGTGCGACGATGCCCGCGCGCGGAGCGCACGGACCACCTGAAATATATTTCACCCGCGTCTTCATCCAAAAAATCCCGCACAACATAACCGCCGCGCCCCCCGCGCGCAATGCGCCATCGTTCGTAGTCCCGCCTTCAGGCGGAACTCTTGTGCGAAAGACGTGTGAAGAAAGATTCCGGCTGAAGCCGGGACTACAAACCCGGAACCGCCCTCACCGCATCACGAATTGACCCGCAACGCGCGCGGCGGCAGAATCGCAGACAGGAAGAAGAAACCATGAAGCCCCGCTGGATGTGCCTGTACTGGATTCTCGCCGCCGTGCTCTTCGCCGCCGCGACCGGCTACGCCATCCACTCGCATCGCACCGGCATCAAAGATCTGTCGTGGAATGTCTGCTTTCAGGTTGCGCGGAACCTAGGCAAGGATATCGCGTCCCTCACCACCAATGATCTTGTAGCTGTGAAGCGGCTGGGGTTGAGCGACGCAACAGTTCCTATCCTGACCTTGCCATCATCGCTCGACGGGTTTGATCTCTTCGTACCCCGCAAAAAGGCGACGATCACCGACTCAGACCTCAGGCATCTGGAGGAACTTTCCGCGCTCGAAGATCTCTATTTATCGGGAAAGCAGGTGACAGATGCGGGGCTTGAACATCTGGAGAAGCTGTCTGCTTTGCATAAGCTCTCTTTGCGGAAAACACAGGCGTCGGATGCGACAGTGAACCTTCTGGCGAAGCTGGCTTCGCTTCAGGAACTGGACTTGTCGGAAACACGAGTGACGGATGCGGGGCTAGCGCAAGTGGCGAAACTCTCCGCGCTGCAAGAACTCCTCTTGGCAGAAACGAGGGTGACGGATATTGGACTTCAACATCTGACGAAGCTGCCCGCGCTGCAAGCACTCGTCTTATCGCAGACCCTAGTGACGGACGAGGGACTTCAGCATATTGAGAAGCTTTCCTCGCTGAAACACCTCGACTTGTCGAAAACGCGAGTGACGGATACAGGGCTGAAACATGTGGAGAAGCTCCTTGCGCTGCAATTGCTCAATTTGACGGGGACAAAGGTGACGGATGCGGGCGTGAAGCGCTTGCAGGAGCAGATGTCGAAGTGCGAAATCATCAAATAATCTATTGACGTGGCAAATTGGAAATGAAATTATTCGCATCGTGATGTTGGTGGTGCGGGTGGACATGAAAAGATCGTCTCCACATTTTTTCGTGAATCATGACTTCGCGCAGCGGGCGCGATTCTCTTCTTTTGTTTCCCTTGTCTTTTCAAAGCTTCCTCATTTCAGCCTCCTCATTTCCGGCTTTGCCATCCGTCGGACTGGCTCACAAATTTTCGTGAGTGTCTCCTACGCGCGTAGAATAGCCTCACAAATTTTCGTGAGTGTCTCCTACGCGCGTAGAACAGCCTCACAAATTTTCACGAGTGTCTCCTACGCGCGTAGGACCGCCTCACAAATATTCATGGGTATCTCCGACGAATGTCGGAGTGGGTCACAAATTTTCATGGGTATCTCCGACGAATGTCGAAGAGGCTTGCAACTTTTCATAGGTATATCCAACGGCTGTGGAGGCATGGAATAAGATGTCAGAAACCGATCCGCCGCGCTGGGGCCATGTCAAGTGGGGCCAATTTCGATGGGCGTCGAGAGGTTCAGTGCAACAACCAAAACATGAAAGGACGGGCAAAATGATAGATCTGAAGAAGTATTTCGAGATTCCATTCGAGGACCCGGCGATCAGCTTCGACGAGTGCCTGCTGTTTTCGGAGGATCATCTGGCCAAGCTCAAGGGCCAAAATGATGCGGGGCCGTATGCCGGCCAGTTGCTGGCGCTGGTCACGCCAACGCAGACGGCGTTCGATGCGTTCAACAACGCGATGTCGGAGCGCGATTCGCAGACCGCGTCACGCGAGGGCGGGACGATGACCAAGGATCAGGCGCTGGAGGCGTTCCAGATGCACGTGCGCCGCCGCGAGGGCACGATCAAGGGGGCGTTCGGCAAGCCGAGTCCGCAATATGAGCAGTTCTTCCCGCGCGGGCTGAGCGAATACAACCGCGCCACGATGGCCAACGCCGAAGTCCTGATGGACCGCATGGTCACCAAGACCACCGCGTTCCAGACCGATCTCGGCGTGCCGATGGTCACAGAGTTCACCAGCCTGCGCGCGGCGTTTGTTACTGCCCGCGCCGCGCAGCTCGATCAGAAGAGCGACGTGACCGGCGCGCGCGATGCGCTCTATGCCGCCCGCGGAGTTCTCGAGGCGCAGATGACGGTGAACCTGCTGACGCTGGCGATCAAGTTCATGAAGCAGCCGGAAAAAGTCGCGCTTTTTTTCAACCAGTCCCTGCTGGAGGACGCCGTCCGCTCGCAGGAAGAAGAACCGCCCGCCCCGCCCGCCCCGCCCTGATGCCCTGACGGTGCGATGGAGGGCGCGGTTACACCCGCGCCGCGGCCCGTTCGGACGGGCCGGATGATTCGCGAGGCCGGATTTGGCGATAGGAATCGCCAACGGCGCGGGTGTAACCGCGCCCTCCAATCATTGGAAATATGCGTCCGCGCAACGTTCCAATGATTGGAAGAATTGGAGCGGCGCCGTCCTGCCGCCGGGGAGCCTGTTGGTAGTGCCGTCGCAGCCCGCCGCGGGCAAGACGGCTTCCGTGACGATGCGCTCTTGCGCGAAGACTCGCCGAGTCCTTGCTCGCGGTCTTCGTACCACGAGATCGCGTCGTTGAATTCCGCCTCGGCTTCGGGATGAAAGGCAAATTTCATCTCGCGAATCGTGCGCGGACCCGGGCAAATACTTCATCGCCGGGAACTGCTTTGACTCGCCCTGATCGCAGTTCGTCGAGCCGGCGTTTCGCCACGGATGCCCACTGCCGGTCAGTTTCGGGATCGGGCGCGTTCATGGAACGCAGCAACGAATCAACGACCATGGCTCGCTTTTCAACCGGAAGCGCCGCCGCCTCATCAATAATTTCCACCATTCCATGCATCATTTGTTCCCTCAAACAAAACAAACGTTACTCGCCAGTTCACATGCGTTCAAGCATCGCTTCCGGCACCGCCATGCTTGGTGCATGGAGTGACGCCGTCGCTCCAAATTCAGGCCAGTGCTTTTTCCACCACCGCGGCGATCTGCCTGGTCAGGCGGTTCGTCATTTCTGCGGTCGGCCCCTCGACCATCACGCGGCACATGGATTGGGTGCCTGAATAGCGGACCAGCACGCGGCCGAGATCGCCGAGTTCTTTTTCGGCCACGGAAATTGCGGACTGGATTTCCGCCTTCGTTTCCAGCGGCGGTTTGTGCCGCACGTTCACGTTGATCATCTTTTGCGGCGTCACCGTCATGATCTTCGCCAGTTCGGAAAGCGGCTTCTGCGAGGCCTGCATCGCCGAGAGAAGTTGTAGCGCGGAAATCAGGCCGTCGCCGGTGGTGTGGTGCTGGTGGAAAATCAGGTGGCCCGACGCCTCGCCGCCGAGGATCGCGTCGCGCTCGCGCATCATTTCGAGGACGTAGCGGTCGCCGACCTGCGCGGTGGCGAAGCCGATGCCGAGTTTCTTCAGCGCCACGTTCAGGCCGAAGTTCGCCATGACGGTCGTGACCAGCAGATTGTTCTTCAACTGGCCGCGGGTCTTCAGTTCGTTGCCGCAAATCGCCAGCACGTGATCGCCCGTCAGCTCGACGCCGTTCTCGTCCACGACGATCAGCCGGTCGCCATCGCCGTCGAACGCCAGGCCGATCTGCGCCTTCGCCTCGCGTACCTTCGCGCTCAAGTCCTGCGTATGCTGCGAGCCGCAGCCGTCATTGATGTTCAGCCCGTTCGGCTCGCAGTGGATCGCCGTCACCTCCGCGCCGAGTTCCCAGAAGATGATCGGCGCGGCCTTGTAGGTCGCGCCGTTCGCGCAATCCACGACGATCTTCATGCCCTCGATGCTCAGATCCTCGGGAAAGGTGTTTTTGCAAAAAACGATGTAGCGGCCCAGCGCGTCATCAATTCGTTTCGCGCGGCCGATCTCGTCGGCGGTCGGCCGGATGTCCTTGATGCGCCCGCTCGTGATCAAATCCTCGATTTCGTCCTCCGCCGAATCGGGAAGTTTGTAGCCGTCGCGCGAAAAGATTTTGATGCCGTTGTCCTGATACGGATTGTGCGACGCCGAGATCACGAGGCCCGCGTCCGCCCTCATGCTGCGGGTGATGAACGCGATGCCCGGCGTCGGGATCGGGCCGAGCAGCAGCACGTCCACGCCCATCGAGGTGATGCCCGCCGTCAGCGCATTCTCGAGCATGTAGCCGCTGGCCCGCGTGTCCTTGCCGATGACAATCTTCGGCCGGTGCTTCGTGTGCCGCTTCACCACGAACGCCGTCGCGCGCCCGATATCGAGCACCATTTCCGCCGTCATCGGCGGCATGTTCGCGACGCCGCGAACTCCGTCTGTTCCAAATAATCTGGCCATTTGTTTTTCCAAAAAAGTTCTACGCCGCCGGTGGCAGCCACGCGCGGGCGACGTTGTCCACAATCGCCTGCAACCATCGCGTTCCCGCCTGCTTCGCCGCCGGGGCGAGCGACTGGATCATCTCAACATAACCTGCACCGTGGCTCATGCGATTGATCGCATTCAAAAGCTCATCGCGATCCGGCGCATCAACGCATTCGCATTCGTCAACGTGAAGCTTCGATTCGATGCCGGGCCAGCTCTCCAGAAAACTCTTCTGGTGAAGCACCCAGCGCTCCGCGCCGGGATGGCCCTGCAAAAGCTCGATCGAGTGCGAGAGCTTGTTTGCGAATTCGCGCAGCCGGCTCAGGCGCTCGGCCTCGATCGCCTTGAGCTGCCGCAGCGCGCCCTCGTAGCACGCCTCGCCGTGCGGCGTGCGCAGCAGGTAGCCGCGGCGGATGTACGCGTACCAGCATTTCAGCGCGCGGATGTTGCCAAGGTAAATCAGGTTGTTCACGACGATACGGCGGATGTCGCGGTAGGCGCCCATCGCATAGGGTTTCATTTCGCCATGCGGAAGCGGGCGCGGATAGATGATCTTGTTCCGCTCCAGCGCGTCCTCGCGCAAGATTGCGCCCGCCGGAATCAGGCAGCCGAATTCAACGCGGCCCGGCCCGACAATCCCGCCCTGACCACCGAGAAAAATCGGCGGCTGGTCGAGCATCACGCCGCGCGGAACATCGCCGATGAGCGAGGCCGTCGCCTTGTCCTGGTGTGGCGTGAAATTGAAATGAACATACGACGAGCCGACTTCGCTGTGATATTTCCGGTTCGTCCCGCCGGCCATCAGGCAGTCGCAAAAATTCACGAGGCTGCCCGTCGTGACAAACGTCATCAGCACGGTCTGCTTGAAGCCGACCGCGTGCGCGCCGCTGGCCTGCTCTTCGAGCAGCGTCCCCGGCCGCACATGCGCGCTGCCGCCCATGCTCGCACCGTCGAGCAGCGTCGCGCCGGAAAAATATCCGCCCCTCACCTCGACGCCCGCGCCAAGTTGAACGTCGTCCATCGTCACCGGCCCCTCCTCGCCGATGACGCACTCCGGGCCGATGGACGTGTATTTTCCCGAAATGCGGCAGCCCGCATGAATCTCGACGCCCGCCGCGATGCGGCCGGGATTCACGGATGTGTCAATGTGAACCGTATGCGGCGCATGAAACACCACGCCGCGCTGCTGCAATGCACGCACCGTTGGAAGACAAATTTCACTCATGGCCATCTCCTCAAGAAAAATTGAACGACGGCAGAATATCCACGAACGGCCGCGGCGGGCACAAAACAAAAATTCAGCGCGGTCACTTCATCAAAAGCCCGATGGCGACGCCGAGCGCGATGGAGGCGAGCATGACGATGGATTTTGCGGTGTGGATTTTTCCAAGCAGCAGGTTGACGGTCACGCCGTCGGTGAAGCCGACGTTCAAAATGAGGATAAGCGCGGCGATCCCGATCAGGATGAAGCCGATGATTTTTTTCACGGTCAGACAAGCTCCTTGATGTATTTCGATTTCAGCAGCCGCCAGAACACGACCAGAAACGCGGTGAGCGGAATCGCAAAGACCATGCCGAGAATTCCGCCCAGCGCGGTGCCCCAGAAAAACAGCGCGAAGATGATCACCATCGGATGAAGCCCGGTGCGGTTGCCCATGATTCGCGGCGTGAGAAAATAACTTTCCGCCGCGTGAGCGACGAAGAACACGACGCCCGCCAGCACGGCGCTGCCGCTGCCGCCGCCCGCGTGAAAAAATGCCGTCGGCAAAACGATCGAAAGGCCGGTGAGCGTGCCGAGATAGGGAATGGTGTTGAGCAAGCCCATCAGGATGCCGATGACGATGCCGTACGGAATGCCGATGAGCTTGAAGCCGATCGCATAGAGGACGCCCTGCGTGAGCGCGATGAGCAGCTGGCCGCGAAAAAAGGCGATGATGATGTTGACGAATTCGCCGCCGAGATAAATCACGTCGGCGCGCGTTTCGGCTTTCAAGAACGGCATGAGCGCCTCGATTTTCTCGCGCCGCATCGGCTCGGCCTGGATCAGAAAAACAAAATAGACCGGCATGACGACCCAGCCGAAAAGTCCGGTGAGCGCGTGAAACACGCTCGCGCCCGCCGAAAGCATGCTGCCGCCCGCGCCCGCAATTCCGCGCGCGATTTGCCCGCCCTGCTCCTGCACGAGATTCTGGACCTTTTCGTTCATCCCGTGCTCGGTCCACAAGACGTTGAGCTGCGGCGCATGCGCCGTCAGCCATTCCTGCGCGCTGTGAATCCAGTCGGGAATATGGTGGAAGAAGCCGAGAATCTGCCCCACGAGCAGCGAGCCGAAGAACCAGAACAGCGCGGCGAACGGCACCACCACCGACGCG
>CAIVKH010000330.1 GCA_903906425.1 uncultured bacterium | reverse complement strand
CCTGCACCTGTTCGTAATTCAAACGCAGCTTGGAATGAATCACAGAACGGCACGTTTCGTAACGCAGCACATTTCCATCGCGATCGAGTTCGGCGACGACGGTGTGCGCGAGACGATCAGAATGTGGACGCAAGCTGCACACATCGGCGGTGAGATGCTTCGGGAGCATCGGGACGTGGCGATCAACCATGTACACGCTGTTACCGCGGTGAAGTGCTTCGCGATCGACCGTGGAATTCATCGGGACGAAGTGCGCGACATCGGCGATGTGGACGTAAAGTCTGAACGTGCCGCTGGCGTTGCGATGCAGCGAAACGGCGTCGTCGAAATCCTTCGCATCGACCGGGTCAATGGTGACGGTCGGAATTTGGCGGAAGTCGGTGCGTCCGGCGAGGTCGTCGTTGCTGAGCGCTACGGATCGGGATTCGGCCGCCTCCTGGACTTTTTCGGGGAAAGTTTCGAAGAGTTCGCGGTCGCGCAAAATGCTGACGACATCGACGCCGGGCGCATTGGGTTCGCCGAGGTCTTCGATGACGGTTCCGGAAAGCATCTCGAAAAGCTGCCGGCTTGGGTCAAGCTTGATGACAACTTTTTGGCCGGCCCGCGGAACGCGAATTGCGTCATCGAAACCGCTGACGCGGACGTTCTGCGTGGCGCGCGGGCTGTCGGGAATGACATACCAATATTTCTGGCTCTGCTGCAGAAGCCCGACGATCTGGCTGCGCTTGCGCTCGATGACGCGGATGATTTTCCCGTCGGTGCTGAGATTTTGCGCGGCGGCATCGGGCTTCGCGAACTTGCGGCTTCGGGCCGTCGGCCGCAACGGTTCGACGAGGACGAGGTCGCCGTCGAGCGCGTTGCCGAGCTGATCGCGATGGATGAAAAGATCGGGCGACGATCCTTTCACTTCCGGCTGAAAATATCCGTGGCCCTGAAGATTCATGCGGAGGCGTCCGCGAAGTCCGTCGATTTCCCGCGCCAGCGCGTAGCGGTTTTTGCGGATGCAGGCGATTTTGCCCTCGTTTTCCAGTTCGCGAAGCACGGCGCGGAATTCGTTGCGCTCGGTTTTCACGCCGAACTCGCGCATGAGTTCGTGGTCCTTGAGCGGCTGGTATTTTGGCCCCGCGAGAAATTCCAATAGCCGTGTTCGAAGCGATTCGTTAGATTTCGTCATGCGAGGACAATAATCGCAGAGGCATCGCAAAACCAGTTTTATGAATCGCGAATGATCGTGAATGCGCCGGACCAAATGAAATCGAAACTTCCAATGATTGGAAAAGTGCGTTGCGGAAATTTCCAATCATTGGAAAATACGTTGCCAATTTTACGGTCGGCGACAGGGTTCCAGTCCAGTAAACCGGCCCGCGCATCGGGCCTGAATTTTCGAGCGGGATGAAATATGAAAGTCGTTTTTGTCAGCAGTGAGGTGACGCCGTTGGCTTCGACGGGCGGACTGGCGGAGGTCGCGGCGGCGCTGCCGAAGGCGCTGTCGCGCGCGGGTGCGGAGGTGTGCCGGGTGATGCCGATGTACCGGCGCGTGATCGAGGGGCGGTTTCAACTGGTGGATTTGAAGACGGCGCTGAATGTGCCGGTGGGGATGAGGAATTACCGCGCCGAGGTCTGGAAGTGCGATGATTTCCCGCCGACGACGTACCTGATCCGACGCGATGAGTTCTTTGACCGGTCGCAACTCTACAGCCTGCCAGACCGGGACTATGATGACAATTTCGAGCGCTTCGTTTTTTTTCAGAAGGCCGTGGTGGCGCTGATTGACAAGCTGGAACTCAAGCCGGACATCGTTCATTGCAACGACTGGCAGACCGGATTGGTGCCGTATTTTCTGCGGCACGGTTTGCAGGGATCGGGCAGGGCGGGGCGGGAGCGTATTGTTTTTACGATTCACAACCTGGCGTATCAGGGAATTTTTCCGGGCAGCGATTATCCGATGACGAACCTGCCGTTCTCCGGCTTCTCGATCCGCACGATGGAATTTTTCGGAAACATGAACTGCCTGAAGGCGGGCATGACCGGGTCGGATCACATCACGACCGTGAGCGAAACCTACGCGAAGGAAATTCAGACGCAGGCAGCTGGCTGCGGACTCGAAGGCGTGCTCGCCGAACGGCGCGACCGGCTGACCGGAATCGTCAACGGAATTGACACCGAGGTTTGGAATCCTGCGACGGACAAAAACATCGCGGCGCAATTTTCTGCGGATGATCTGCGGGGGAAGCAGGTTTGCCGCCAGCACATCTGCGCGAGGATGCGAATCAATCTATCCGCGCAGACGCCAATCATCGGAATGGTCACGCGGCTCGTGGACCAGAAGGGTCTCGATATTCTGGCCGCGGCAATGCCGGAATTGATGAAGCGAGATATGTCGAGATCGGAAGAGCACACGTCT
>CAIVKH010000329.1 GCA_903906425.1 uncultured bacterium | reverse complement strand
GGCGCGCTGTTCGTCGGCGTAGGCGACTTGATTGTCGGCAGGGAAGTTTGGATCAAAAGCACTCATGTTTTTTCCTTTCCATTCATGAGAATTGATATAGCCGCTTTGAGTTGTCTGTTTCAAGTCAAGGATGAAAATCATGCAATTTTTCTTTTTCAGTGAAAATTCGCTGTTTTTTCGCCTCCAGCCGCCAATTTCACGCTTGCAAGAACCCTTGCAGCGTCTGCCGCTGTTCTTTTTCCGTTTGCAAGAACCCTTGCCGATGCAGCAAGGATTCTTGTCGCGATAGCAGGTGCCCCTGCGGTGTCGGCAGGCGTTGTTGCATCAAGTTCCAGAATGCTTGCTGACGCCGCAACCGCTCTTGCAATCAGTGCCGGTGCTGTTGCCGATACGGCAAGAATCCTTGTCGCTGTCGCCAGAATCCTTGCAAACGCCGCAGGGGTTCTTGCAGTGTCAACCAGAACCCCGGCAGGAAAAAAAAGCGTTCTTTTTTCTTGTCGTGCGTCCAAAAAATTGCCAGAACGATTCGTCAGAAACACGGCATGGTGTCGTGATGAAAGGTAAGATAACAAAAAATGCAACAGCCGCGCTACGGGCAAGTCCGCTTCGGTGAGTTCCGATGGGCCGCGCGCAGTCCGGTTGTGACTGGAGGACGTATGGCGAAACTGGTTCTTGATTATTCCAACACTGGCGATGTCGTCTTTGGGAACAAGACGCGCGGCATGGCCACCGGGTTGAAAGACAACCCGCATTTTGCCCTGCCGTGGCCAACGGAGTTTCCGACGCTGGCGGCGTTCACCGCCAAACAGCTCGAATTTGCCGACGCGCTGAACGCGGCGGCGGATCGCGACAAGGCGAAAGTTGCCACGAAGAATGCGCGGCGTGCCGAGTTGCAGGTGATGGTTCGCGAAATTGGCCGTTACCTTCAGACGAAATCCGGCGGCGACCGGGCCATTCTCGAAACCACGGGCTACGATCTGGCGAAAGACCCCGTGGCCAGCCCGGACGTTCCCGGCGCTCCACAAAACTTCAAAGTCGTTGGCGGTTCCGTTCCCGGCTCGGCCCTGTGCAGCGCGGACGCTCCCGACGGCTCGCTCGCCTTCGAGATTCAATATTGCGTGGGCGACACTTCCGTTCCCGCGAACTGGAAAGTCGGCGCGCAAAGCGGCAAATGCAAAAAGGTGGAAGTGACCGGCCTTGAGCGCGGCAAAGATCACACCTTCCGCATCCGCGCCATCGGCAAAAAAGGCCCCGGCCCATGGTCGGATGTCGCCGTGTATATGCCGAACTGATGCTGCCGCGCTATGAGAGCGCAGCCACCGCGACGAAGCCGCCCCGGAACATCGGGGCGGCTTTTTCATGAAGGAAAGCTTTTCGGAAACCGCAACCGGGCGTATGAAAGAACGCGGAATTTGTCCGGATGGTGGCGATAGCAAGAAACTGTTTTTGACGCCAAACGGAACGAAAGACAGAAACTGTACAATCACTTGTTCGGCAGTACAAGAGAGGGAAAGCAAGTACGGAATCACCAAGAGGAAAGCTTTCATTTCCGTCAATGCATTCGCGGAGAAGTCAAAATGTCCTTACTGTTTGCAATTAAGTATCCACACGTCTTCGGCCTCATACTGTTGATTGCTTGCATCGGGATAGTCGGTCTCTTTCTATATGGCATCCTCGATGAGTTCCTTCATTTTGGTTCGAGGGAAGAAAGAAATTGTATTCGATGTGGCAAACCATTCACTTCGACGAACCCATACGGTTCATTACACTCTCTTTGTCGTCCGTGTCAAACGGAGTACGATGTGACGCTTGCGAAAGAAATCCAAAAACAAGCGAAGACAGTATCGTGTGGGAATTGCCACGGAACTGGCAAAATCAAAACTTACAGATGCACACAATGCAACGGAAGAGGTTCAGTCCCAAGAGCGGAAGAGGAAATTGCAAGAGCAGCCAGCCAGACTATGACGAGAAACGCAACGTGGAAGAACTATGTTGATTACCAGGGAAGTGTTAGGTAAGCCGAACAACGCGCCGGAGAGGTACGCGCCGCGACGGCGCGACCCTCAGCGCGGAACGTTCCTTCCTTGCGCAGCGCGCCCCGATTCGTCGGGGCGCTTTTTTTTGGGGGCCGTTGCTAAGGTTTTCGCTCGTTGGCTTATTATCACGGCGAATGACTGACGATCATCAACAGCAGCAGGTTTTCCAGCTTCGAACGCGGTTCGCGCCTGTAAATTTCCAGTGGTTGGAAAATTGTGTCTGCATGAATTCCAATGACTGGAAAAGAACGGGCGGCAAATTCCCAACCTTTGGAGAATCATGTTACGATGACTTCCAATGATTGGAAATGACGAATCAAATGAATACGAAAGACCTACTATGAAAAACGCGCTCACGCTCCTTGCAACCCTGGTTGTCGCGCTGTCGGTTCCTGCGATGGCCGCAAACCTTGATCTGACGAATGACCGTGCGACTGGTGCGCCGGGGAAGTTTGCTGCCGAGGAGATTCGGCGAGAGGCCACTGCCAAAGGCATGACGTTGGGCGATGGCGCCACCGCAACGCGCGTTTCCCTCACCGTCGAACAGGACGGCCATGCGCCCGCGCAGGGCTACCGCATTCGCGTGCAGAACGAGGGCGCACGCCGCGTCATCACCGTGCGCGGGGCCGACGAAGCGGGCGCGATGTATGGCGGGCTGGATGTCGCGGAGGCGATTCGCACGGGGACGCTCGATGCGTTGAAGGACGCGGACCACGCGCCGTACATCGCGCAACGCGGCATCAAGTTCAACCTCCCGCTCGACGTGCGCACGCCCACCTACAACAAGGGCGAATGGCCGGACTCCGAGCGGCTCAACGTCGGGGAAATGTGGAGCCGGGATTTCTGGCGCGAGACCTTCGACGACATGGCCCGCCACCGCTTCAATCTCATCTCATGGTGGAGTCTGAATCCATTCCCCAGCATCGTGAAGGTGCCGGAGTTCCCCAGCGTCGCCCTGGACGATGTACACACCACCGGCGTGGATAAGAAGGACATCATCGTCGTGAAGAAAATGACGATGGATGAGAAAATCGAGTACTGGCGCGACATCATGCAGATGGCGAAGGACCGCGGCGTGGACGTCTATTGGTTCACGTGGAATGTGTTTCTCGGTGTGGCGGAAGGGAAAGACGGGATCACGGAAAGCAGAACGGCCCCCCGCTCCATCGCATATTTCCGCGCCAGCGTGCGCGAGACGATCCGAACCTATCCGCTGCTGGCCGGTTTCGGCATCACGGCTGGCGAAGGCATGCCGGAAAAGGACTTCACGGAAATCTCCAAGGAGCAATGGCTCTGGCAAACCTACGGCGAGGGCATTCGGGATGGCTTGAAGGACACCCCCGACCGAAAGTTCCGCCTCATACATCGGTTCCACATGACCGGATTGAGCGACATTCGAACCGAATTTGCCGAACTTCCGTGTCCGCTCGACCTCAGCTTCAAGTATGCGATCGCCCACATGTATTCCGTGCCCAACCCGGGCATGATCAAGCCGCTGCTGCCCTTGCTCGGTCCCGATCTCCGCTGCTGGCTCACGGTGCGCAATGACGACATCCACAGTTTCCGCTGGGCCGATGTCGACTACGCCCGCGCCTTCATCAAAGGCATTCCAGGCGCGGACAAGATCGCCGGATTCTACATGGGTCCCGACGGTTATCACTGGGGGCGGGATTTTCTCACCAGGAACCCCGATGGCCCCCGCCAAACCATCATGCAGAAGCAATGGCTGTCCTTTGCGCTGTGGGGGCGGCTCGCCTATGCCCCCGATCTGCCCGCGGCGACGTTCGAGCGTCTCACCGCCGCGCGTTTCCCCGGCGCCGACGAGCCCCGGCTGACCGCCGCGTGGGCGGCCGCTTCGAAGACGTTCCCCTTCATCACACGCTTCTTCTGGGGCGATATCGACATCAAGTGGTTTCCCGAAGCCTGCCGGCGCAAGAGCGGCTTCTACACCGTGCGCGATTTTGTCGAAGGCGGGACCATGCCGGGGGCCGGCGTGCTGAACATCGTCGAGTGGCGCACCCAGTTCACCGCCGCCCAAAACTTTTCCGGCACGACGCCCTTGGAAATCGCCGCGACTCTGGAGTCCAACGCCGCCCAGGCGCTCCACGCCTTGCCGTCACTCCGGCGCGCCGTCGTCACTCCCGCCGGCAGCGCCAAGGAATACGCCGCCACGCTTGGCGACATCGAAGCCATGGCGTATCTCGGGCGGTACTACGCGGCGAAGATTCGCGGCGCGTGCGACCTCGCGCTGTTCGACAAAACCAGCGACGCCAAACAACAGACCTCCGCCGTGCAGCACCTCGAAGTGGCGCTCGGTCATTGGAAGAATTACTCCGCCGCCTACACGCGCCAATACGTCCAGCCCGTCCACTACAACCGCGCCGGCGTCGTGGACATTCCCCGACAAACCGACGACGTAGTCGCCGACGTGCAAATCGCGCGCGACTGGAAGCCCGGCATGATCGAAGAAGGAAGCATCAAGCGCTCTGGCACCGAAAAGGGATTCACGAAGTGAGCTGCGAACAAATATGAAACAAAGCATCACATTCCTCACGGTCCTGTTGCTAGCGCCGCTGGCGGCGCATCACGCTGGCGCTGCCCCGATCTCCATCACAGATATGCGGACCGAGGGCGTATCCCAGCCAATGGGTGTCGAGGAAAGCGCTCCCAGATTCTCATGGCGCTATGCAGCTGCTGCGGATGCGCCGAGAGGATTTCGGCAAAGCGCTTATCGGATTCAAGTGGCTTCGTCGCTGGAAAAGCTGTCGCAAGGGCAGGCGGATCTGTGGGACTCGGGCAAGCAGGCGGGCTCCGATACGCTGGCGGTTCTCTATGCTGGCAAGCCGCTCCAATCCGCGACGCGCTACTTCTGGCAGGTGACCGGGTTTGATGCAGCCGGGAAAACCTATTCGTCACAGCCGAACTATTTCGAGACCGGTTTGATGAAAGCGGATGATTGGTGTGGCGCGGAGTGGATCGGGGCGCGGAGCGAACGGCCGAAAACCATTCCTGCCAACCTGCAGCGTTTGGGCGATGCGACGTTCGAGACGCGCTTTCGTATTCTGGAGGGCGCGGCGGTGGTGCTCTTCCAAACTACGTATGCGTGGGGAAAAGAAAACAAGCTGGAGATTCAAACCGGTCAGCCAGGCAAGTTGATCGTCACCCCGTTTGATTCCAAAACCAAATCGGCCGCGTCGAAAGAATTCGCGCTGCCGATAAACATCGCTACTGGTACGTGGCATGCCTTGAAAGTTATCCGCCAAGGAGGCCAAGGCACCTTCGAGATAGACGGCCAGAAGGTTGCCGAAGTGACGCTGCCTGCCGACGCCGGCAAGACAGGCACGCTGGCACTGGGCGCGTCCACGAAGCCCACGCAAGGTGTCGTTCAATACGATGATTTCCGACTTACAGCGGATGGCGAAACGCTGGTGCAGGAGAGCTTCGACAATCCTGCCGCATTCGCTTTTCAGGAGTATTTTCACAGCAACAAGTCCTACGCTCAGGTGAAGAATGGAGTGCTGGAGGTTCGTGCGCTCAATACCTATCTCGACCCGAAGGACGGTCTCGCCGCCCCGCTGTTCCGGAAAACATTTTCCACGGAGCAAAAGAAAATCGTGCGCGCCCGGGCCTATGTGTCCGGTCTCGGCTACTACACGTTTTGGTTCAACGGCAGACGCCTCGACGATTTTCTCCTGCATCCCGGCTTTGCCCGTTTCTGCAAAACCGCCTACTACACGGTTTATGATCTGACGGATCAACTGGCCTCCGACAACGCGCTGGCCATTGAGCTGGGCCGCGGTTGGTATGCCATGACCACGCCCACGCTCTGGGGGGAAACTTTTACCGGTGACTGGATGGCCGAACCGGCGCTCCGTGTTCTCGTCACCATTGATTACGCCGATGGTTCCCGCCAGACGGTGGTTTCCAATCCTTCGTTCAAGACGGCACCCGGTCCGATCCTGTTCGATTCCGTCAAGGCCGGCGAAATCTACGACGCCCGCAAGGAACTTCCCGGCTGGAATGCGGTCGGCTTCGATGACAAGAACTGGAGTCACGCCGTGGTCGCGAAGGGCAAGATGCCGTCGGCCGCCCCGGGACTGACGGCCCAGTTGTTCGAGCCGATCCGCGTGGTCGAGTCGGTTTCTCCGGTTAGCATCGAGAAGGTCGCGGACGAAGAGGATGCGTGGGTGGTGGACTTCGGCAAGAATATGGCGGGCACGGTCGAGCTCAAGATTCGCGCCGCGGCCGGACAGAAAATCCGAATGAACCATCTCGAAACGATTGTGGACCGCCACGGACGAGAGCGGTGGAATAATTTTGGCGCCAAGGACACCGGAAGTTTTCAGACGGATATCTACATTGCCAAAGGCGGCGGCGAAGAAAGTTATCAAGCCCGCTACAGTTACAAGGGCTTCCGCTACGTCCACATCGTGGGGCTCAAGGAACAGCCGCGTCCTGATCAGGTGACAGCGAAAGTGTTCAATAGCGACATGGCCAGCGCGGGTTCCTTCCGGTCCTCCAGCGAACTGTGGAACAAGATTTGGAATGCGGGTCGCCGCTCCATCCAATCGAACATGCACTCGATTCCCACGGATTGCCCGCAGTGGGAAAAACTCGGCTGGACGTGCGACGACAGC
>CAIVKH010000328.1 GCA_903906425.1 uncultured bacterium | reverse complement strand
TGGTCGGGCTGGAGCCGGTGGCGTATTTGAGCAGGTTCGCGTAGCCGTCGCCGAGGGCGGACTGGTTGTAGGCGGTGTTGGTGGAGGTGATCTGCGCGGCCCAGAGGTCGTAGCCGGTGGCGGTCGGCGCGCTGGTGACGCTGAGGATGACGGCGTTCGGGCTGCTGCCGGTGTCGTATTGCACGGACCAGCCCAGGTTCGAGGAGGATAGCGCGGGCAGCAGGTTGGTCGCGCCGAACTGGTCAAGCAGCGTGCCGGCGGTGAGGATCGTGAAGCTGCTGCCGTTGGTCGGCATGTAGCCGTTGATCAGGGTGACGTTGAGTGTGCCGCCGGTCACGCCGACGTTGTTGCTCACGACGAGCTGGTCATAGTCGGTGCCGGCGTTCGGGCCGCCCAGTTCGATGTTCAGTGCCCCGGTGCCAGACATCAGATAGCAGTCCTGGCCGATGGTCAGGCGTCCGGCGGACATGCCGGGGGCCATGATGCCCGATGACTGCACTTTGCCGGCAATGATGCCGGTGCCACCGAGTGTGCAACTGGCGCTTACCTGGACGGCGTTGGTGCCCGTGCCGGAGGCCGTCCCGCTGTTGACGAGCAGCCGGCCGCCGTTCACATAGGTTACGCCGCTATAAGTGCCGGGACTGTTGAGGGCCATCGTGCCAAGGTTGGCTTTGACGAAACCATTGGGCGGATTGCTCGCGCCAATGCCGTCGGTAATGTTCGCGGTGACGAGCAGGTCAATATCAGCGAGGCCGTCCGCGACATCAAACTTGCCCTGCGTGTCCAGAGCGACACGCCCGGAGATGAGGTTGGTCGCGCTGGATGAAAGCGAGTAGATCGTCACATCAGGACCTTGCGCCGCGAACCTGAAACAGCCGGAATTGGTGCTGGGAACGCCACCGTTGGAGCGAATCTCGCCGGCTGTCATATAGACGGTCTGACCGCCGCCGAATGAGCCTCCCGCCGCAACAACGTGTTCCAAGAGTCCCGCGTTGATTGTGACCGTCGTCACATTGCCTGATGCGCTGCTGGCAAAGCCAATCGCCTTGTCGGCGGTGGTCCGGACTGCCGCACCCGTGTTAATCGTGAGCGATCCGGCAATCGTGCCTATATTGTTACCACCGTAGGACAGAACAAGGGCTCCGCCATTGACAATCGTTCCGCCTTTATAACTATTCGGATTGGGCGGATTGAGGACGAGCGTCCCCGATCCGACCTTCACAAGTCCGCCGGTCGCGCCGGTCGCATTCACAATGTATGAGGCATTTGTGGCAATGACATTTGTTGGAACAGAAACAGTCACGGAGCCGGAGCCTGTCGCCGGACCAATCTGCCATCCGCGATTGGCCGGAATGACCGTGCCGCCGGCGATCTCCAAGGTCGTACCGGAAAAGATCCGAAGCTGGCCGGCGTTATAGGCGGAAGGAACCGCACCGAGATTGCCGTCACTGCTTATCGTCAGTGTTCCGCCGGCAACCGTGGTCATGCCGGTGAAACTGTTCGCGGTTGTGACAGTAAGTTTCGCCGCGCCATACTTCGTGAGACCGACGTTCCCGCCAATGCCGCCCACGCCTGAGAAGCTGTAATCCTTTGTTACGTTGCTCACGACAAGCGAACCAGGCCCCACTAATTCGACGAGATTTACAAAGCTGGCGCCCGATGCGGTGTCATCAAAGAGAACACTGTCCATCGCGTTGTAAGCGGTGGCATTGCCAGAAGGAATAACCCGCCAGTTGGCCAGCCCGGAATGCTTCCATTGCGAATCAATCGAACCATCCCATTTGATGCCTGAGCCAAGGTTGGTGATGACGAAATCAATCGAAGTATTGATGAGATTGTTGGTGAGATAGCCCTGACCTCCGTTCGGGATGGCAGCCAGCATGAAATTCGTGATACTTCCGGTGAAATTCCCGTCGTAATCAACGACAACATGCGTGCCGGTTGCCGTGACCGGAGAGAGTGGAACAAGCTGGACGATTGAGCCGGGCGCGTTGCTTACGTCGCCGGTCACTCGAATTGTCGCGTTCGTTCCGCGCAGCGCCGCGGAAATCATGCCATTGCTGGCGATGTTCAGCGATGAAACAACGGTGAACCGTCCTGTGATGACCGAAGCCGGATAGGGTCCGAGCTCACCGCCATTGTTGACGGAGACCGCGCCATTCACGGAACCGGTTCCGAAAAGATAGCCGGCATTTACGGCGGTTGTTCCGCTATAGGTATTCGATGCGCCGAGCAAAAGTGTACCCATTCCGAGCTTGGTCAGGCCGCCAGATGAATTGGGGCCGGTCATCAGCGTGCCGGGTGTCGCCGCGTTTGTCGCGCCGCCGCCGTAGAGAGTTGCAACCGGTGTGCTGCTGTAGTTCACGCCGGGGCTTGTCACCAGAATGTTCGTCACGGTGCCCGCGGCGAGATTCATCTGCGCAATGGCTGTTGCGCCTGTTCCGCCGCCGTTGGTGATGACAACCACCGGCGCGCCAATGTAGCCTGATCCCGGCGCTGAAACGGGAACATTCGTCACGCCGCTGCCCGGTGGCGCCAGGAGTTGTTGCGTGATAGTGATGGTTGAATTGGTGGTGTCAATAATCGCGCCGCCGTTTTGGATGAAGACGCCGGTGATGCCTTGAAGATAGTTGGCAACGGTCGTACCCGGCTTGGCCTGCAGCTTGCCGCCATTGAAGGTGATGTAGGCCGTGTTGGTGGCAATGTTCTGCTGGATTCGCTGGGCGACAAGCGTGCCGCTGTTGAGGTTCACAAATGAACCGCCCGAACCCGACGTATTCATCATATCCATGTATCCCGCGGTACAAGGAGTCGTATCCAGCACCGCTGTCGGACCCAGCAGGTTGACCAGCCCGAAGCCGCTGCCGGCAGTGTGGCCGAAAGCGAACGGATTGCCGCTCGGCGGGCCGCTCATGGAGCCGCCGAAAATATTGAGCACGCCCCTTTGGTTCGCGCCCCAATTGACCAGCAGCCAGCCAGTGGTGGCAGAAACATTCACAGCGCCGCTCATCTCGTCGAACACGGCGTTGGCATTGTTCGCGCCGCCAGGAATGCCGAGTTGTCCAGCCGTGATCGCGCCGCTGTTCATCAGATAGTAACCATAACTTCCGTTTCCACCGAGGGAGAGGTAGTCACCGCCGCCTGATCCGGGAGCCACAATAACGGCACCACCGTTCTGGATGACCGCTCCCGCCGCTGTGGCGTTGTTACCGACATACTCGCGAAACAACTGGACGTTCGTCGAAATGACGACGACACTCCGGTCATTCGCGGCATTGCCGATGGAGAGATTGTAATTTGTCGCGGTGACCGGACCATTGATATAGAGCGTCGAGCCAATTGTACCGCCGTCAGTCGTGATCGCGCCAATGAGATTCGTGCTGGTGGCAGCGAATGTCATCGTTCCGGCGTTAAGCGTGGTTGTGCCGGTGAAGGCGTTGGTTCCACCCAGCGTCATTGAGCCGGCTCCATTCTTGGTGATAGCACCCGTGCCGGAGATGGGGCCGTTCAATATCATCGATCCGGCTCCATTCTCGGTGAGACCACCCGGCCCGGAAATGGGGCCGTTCAACGTTACAGTGGCAAGCGCGTTGGTGATATCATACGTGGACGCGCCGATGTTGGTGATAGCGCGGGCGGTATCACCCGCAAGCGCGCCGACGAAGCGCAACGTGCCGCCGCCGAAGGTCAGAGTTCCGGTGTTTCCAAGCCCGCTGGGACCGGTGTCGGAAAGCTGGCTGATGTAGAGCGTGCTGTTGTTCGTGATCGTCGTTCCGCCGGTATAGGTGTTGGTGCCAAGAAGCCACGTGGTATAAGCGGACGCAGCGATGAAACTGCCGGTATGCGTGAGATTTCCGTTGAAAATGTTCGTTCCGCTATCTATCCGGCGGATGTTGCCATTGCCTGTGACATTGCCGTTCATCGTGAACATCGTGTTGCCGTAGCTTCGGAAAATCCGGTCGCCGCCGCCCGCCAGAACCACGTTGTGATTGAGTGTGCGGTTGGCGGTGGCAACAAGGCCGCCGCTGTTGATTGTGATCGCATTTGTCGGATTGCCGAACGCACCGTCGCTGACAAAAGAAACGACGCCGGAATTGATGGCGACTGCACCGGAGAAATTATTGGTGATGCCCAAATACAGATTGCCGCCCAGTCCGGCACCATCTGTCGGAAAGGGATCGTTGGCGTTAAGTGTCAGCGGACCGTTGCCCGAAATGATGGAATTGAAATTCGCGGCCACGCCGGGCGCCACGGATGCATCATCAAGCGCACCGCCAAGAACACCGAGAGTAATTCCCCGGTTCGCACTGATCGTCAGGTTCGTTAGCACTCTGAGCGTGCCCCCATTCAGATAGACTTGAGCCGCGGAGTATGAAGCCGGCACGGCACCTAGGTTGAGGTCCGAAAGGATGCTCACGGCGCCGTTCGAGATCGTGACCGGGCCTGTGAAATCGTTGGTCGTGCCGGCAAGCGTCAGCGTGCCGCTGCCGTCTTTCGTCAGCCCGATAGATCCGGTGATCTTCCCGGCGCCACTAATGCTGTAATTACTGGAAGAATTCACCGTGAGACTTTGCGGTGCGACGGCCACGGCAAGATTGACGACGTTTGAATAGGCACCATTGTCATCGAACAGAACGTTGTCATACGTCATAAATGTATTCGTCGTGAGCGCGGTCACATCGAACCAGTTGGTTCCGGCAAAATCCCAGTTGGGTGAGGTGATCGGATTCCAGCGCAGATTTCCATAGTTACCACTGATGGTGAAATTGATCTGGTTCGGTATCGTTTCATCAATCGTCCAAGTCTTGTGTGTAACATTTCCGGCAACGTTCGGGTTGAACGTCGTCGTCTTGTTGCCGGTATAATTGAACAGACGATAAATTCCGTTCGAAGGCATGGTTGTCGGAAACGTGACGGCGATCACCGCATTCGACGGCTCCAGAAGTCCGCCAACATTGACAAGGTCGTTGATGCCGTTGCCGCTGGTCGTGTCGCTGCCGGACAAATCAAAATAGTTCGTCGTACCCGCGTTCAGGCCCAGATTGCTTCCGAACGTCAGCGTCGACACCGAGCCGGTTCCGCCGGGAATAATTTTCGATCCCGGCGCGGTGTTGACGCTGCCGTTAACGAGTCCGGCACCTTCCAATGATTGGAAACTTGCGAGAGCCAAATTTCCAATGGCTGTAACATCGAAAGTTCCGTTGGTGGAAACGATGATTCTTGGCGTGCTGGTGATCGAACCGCCTGCGCCCAGCGCGAGCGTGCCGGCGCTGATTGTTGTCATGCCCAAGTAGGTGTTGTTGCCGGAGAGCGTTTGCGTGCCTTGGCCAGCCTTGACGAGACTGACGGTGCCGGTCGAGTTTTTGATCACTCCGCTGAACGTGCCGGAACCATCGGCCGCGCCGATCGTCAGTACATGGATGCCGGCGCCATTACCCTTGGTCACCGTTCCGGCACCATTCAACGCATCAAAAGTTGTCGCAGAAGCCGGGTTGCTGTCATCCCAGACATCAAAGGTCGCGCCATTGCTCACGCTCAACGAGCACCTGTTGTTTGTCCAGACGTTCAGCGTGCCATACTCGTTCCGCATCAAGCCCGCCCGCACGTCAATCAGCCCGCCCGGAGCCATCGCCATGGTCACGCCAGCACCGCCGGAACCGATCATCACATTATTGCCGCCCAGCTTGGTGATCACTCCCGCCCCGCTGACGGTCCCCTTGGCTTTGTATTGAAATGTTTGGGCGCTTGTATCAATAACCAGACCGGCCCCGTTGCTGATGGTTATGGCCGTTGACCACAAATCATCCACATTGGTCAGAATCAGCGATCCGCCGCCAATGATGGTGGGTCCCGTATAGTCAATCCTTAATCCCCAGAACGTCTGTGAGCCCGGACCGGTCTTTGTCAGACTGATCCTTCCATTTGTCGAGGTGTTGACGGCGGCCGGGGAGTCGCGCAGCGAGCCGCTGTAGAAGTAATTGCCCGCGCCGTTGAGAATCAGAAGCGACAAGTTTGTATTCAGCGGTCCCATTTCCTGATTCTGAATGATGCCCTTCGTCGCGACGTAAGCAGTCTGGATGCCCGCCAGGGTCTGGGTGGTTCCGATCAACTCGAAGCGTCCGTCACTTCCCACATTATTCGAGAAGGTCATCACCACGCCGGAGCCAAATTGATTACCCGCCGTGGTGAAGATTTTCGGCGAGAGATTATTGTCGAGCACAACCTGGCTGACGATGGCCGGGCCGTTCGAGCTTGCAAGCGTCAACGCGCCGCCAAAGACCGTCGTCAGACCGGCGTACATGTTCGTGCCAGTCAGCGCGAGCACGCTGTTGCTACCCGGCAGTGTCAGCGCACCCGTTCCCGAAATGATGCCGGAAATATTCTGCGTGGAATTGCTGAAGGAGAGACTACCATTGTTCAAGATGTTGCCCGAATATGGGCCGCCACTGATATAACCGGGAGCGATGACAGCAAAGGTTCCATTGCTGATTGAAATGTCCCCGGAGAAACTGCTGGCACCATTCAGTGTCATCACGCCGGCACCGGTCTTGATGATACGGCCACTGCCGCTCACAGCACCGGACAACGTGTTACCGGCATCATCTTCCAGCGTCGTGCCGGGTGCCAACGTGACCGGCCCCGCGCCCGTCGCAACGCGCGATGCCATGACCACCGTTCCATTGCTCACGACGATGCCGCCGGTGAAATCGTTCGTCGTCGCGATCGTCAGCGTACCACTGCCGTCCTTCGTCAACGGTGCCTGCTGTCCGAACCCATTGCTGATCTTGCCCGTGCCAGTGAAGGTGTAATTGCTCGACGAATTCACCGTCACCGCCGCCGGCTTCACCACCGTCGCGAGATTGATGATGTTCGAGGCCGCACCGATGTCATTAAACAAAACCGTGTCCACGTCGAAGTAGCGGTCCGTGGTGCCATCCGCGATCACCGTCCAGTTCGTCGTGCCCAGATCCCAGACCGCCGAAATGTTCGCGCTCCATTGCAACGACTGGTTTGTCCCGGCGCTGACGATGAGGTTGACCTGCGTGCTGACACTCGTGTCCAGCGTCCACACATCACCTCGCTTTGTATTGCCCTGCACCGTCGCGTTGAAATTGTCCGGAGTTCCGCTCGAACCATAGTTGATCAAGCTATAGGTTCCCGAAATGAGCGGCGCGAGCGGATTGATATAAACGGATGCGCCTCCAGGTTCAAAGTTGCCATTGACCACCAGCAGGTCGTTGATGCCCGACCCGATCATCACGTCGTTCGTCAGGTCGAAATAGTTCGTGTAATTCGCCCACTGATAGAAATCGTTTGCTATTGTCAAGGTTCCGGGCGTTCCCATCGTGCCCGGCATGATCAGCGGGGTGGACCCTGCCACAATGACTGTTCCGCTGACCATGCCGAAGCCCTGAATATTTTCATTCGTCGGCGGCTTGAAGTTGCCCAGGAATGCAGTCACATCAAAGGTGCCGTTTGACCCGACGGTCACTGTCGAATTGCTGAAGCTTCCCGACGCGGCGAGCGCGAGGGTGCCGTTGCTTATGGTCACACCGCCGGACAAATTATTCGCGCCGGACAGCGTCAACGATCCGGCACCGGTCTTTGTGAGCGCCAAAAAACGTGAGCCGGACGAATCCTTCAGCGTTCCGGAATAGGTTGAGTTACCGGCCTGATTCACCGTCAATCCACGGATGCCGGTCGCCGCGTTAAAGGCCGTGTCAACCAATCCCGTGCCCGCCAGTCCGCTCAAGACAAGGTTTGCACCAACATAAGGAGATGAAAGTGTGATCCATCCATTGTTCGTAACGAACGGCTGGCCCAATCCCGAATTGACGCTGTCAAAAACAAGTGCGCCGGCGCTGATGCTGCCGGACACCGTGATATTGCCCGAAAAAGAATTGCTGCCCTGCAACTGCAGGTTGGCGGTGCCTGCCTTCACAAACGTGCCGCCGCCCGAAATATTCGCGGCGATGATCTGGTTTGCCGCCGGCGACGCCACCAGAGTTCCGCTGGAGTTGATTGCGATTGGCCCCGTGCCCAGATTCGCAGCCGCAATTGTCGAAAGCGCGCCTTGGGCGATCGTTGTTCCGCCGGTGTAGGTGCTGGTTCCGGTCAGCAATTGCGTCCCGGTACCCGCCATCACGAGACTCATATTGGCGCCCATCGCACCGGAGTAGGGCTGGGTACTCGTATTGTTCAACGTCAATGTCGAGGCCGCCACACCGGTATTTGTCACCGTGGCCGTCGTCGTGTTCGTCAGTCCCGCGAGCGTCTGGTTGAACCCGCGCAGATCAAACGTCCCCGCCCCGCTTGCGGCCACGTTCATGATTGCAGAGGTCGAAATACCGTTATTCGCGCCGATGCCCGTCGTGTCCTGCCCGATGGTGAAGTTCGCATAGCTGCCGCCGCCTGAAAATATGACATAGCCCACGCGTGAGACAACAGGCACTGACGACGTGATCGCCCCGTTAACCTTCAGAACCGCCGTGTTCGCCGAAGCAGACGCAAAATGCCCCCCAGCAGTTGCATTGTTATTGATCGTCACCGGGCCGCTGATCGTACCCGTCGTCGTCGCGCTCACCTGCACGAGGCCATTTCCAGTTGTTCCCCCGTTCGGCCCGATGACAATCGCATTCGTCAGCGTCACGCCATTGCCCACAATCAGGCGCACCGCCGCATTCGTGATCGAAAGCGTACTGTTGCCCAGCGCGCCATTCGCATTGGCCTGAATAATGCCCTGCGCCAGCATCGTGACACCCGTATAGGTATTCGCCCCCCCCAGTGTCAGCGTGGCCGCATTCGTCTTCACAAAACCCGACCCTGCCAGCGACGAATTGATCGTCGCGCCCGCCAGCACATCAATCGTTGGCGTACCCACCAGCGAGAGCGTGTTGCTCTGGATCACATAATTCCCGCTGCCAACATTCGTGAATGTGATATTGCCCACGGAAACCGGCCCCGGCAACGTCACCGTCCCCGCCGTACCGCCCGCGCCAAAGACCGCATTATCCGGCGTCGCACTGTTCCAGTTCGTATTTGCGGCACCATTCCACCAGTTGGTTGCAGGCAGGCCATTCGTCCACAAGCCGCCCCCGTCCTGTGCGGCCGCCACCGCGGTGTTCGTATCCCACGTCAGCGTCGCAGCGTTCGCGGCGGCGACTGCCATTAGTGAGAAAAGTGCGACAAAACCCCTGCATTGCTTTCTCGTCGTTGTCATGATTGCGCTCCTGACCGAAGTGGCTACTTCACATCTAAGTGAAACTACACGTCACCGCTCTACAGATCAATAGTTGATTAACGCCCCTCACGACGCGGAACCCGACATCGCCCGCCATCCCCGAACGCGCCGGAAACAGCAAGTCCCGCATCACGACCACCGTCTGCCTTCGCCCGCACCGCGACTTTCCAATGATTGAAAAAATGCCGCGCGAACACTTCCAATGATTGGAAAACACCGCCGTCCCGAACGGCCGGCCGGCAACCGTCGGCTGCCGTTTGTGGCGGATTCAAAGTGAGCAAGGACAGAGTCAGTCCACCGGTTTCCAGGTTTCGTCCGGGGCGTATTCGTTGATTTGCCGGACAAGATCGGCCGTCTTCTCGCCGAGGTTCTTCTGATAGACCTTCCCAAGCTGGTTGACCATGAATGTCATCACGCCGGAGTTACCCCATTCGACGGGATAAGCCAGCAGGGAGTATCCGGCGACCATGTGTCCATTGATGACATAGTCATATCTTCCGCCGGGAGCCTTGTCCCCCTGTTTGGTGAGGATGCGAAACAAGTAACCGTGAAAGGGCTCGCATGTCTGCATGACGCCACCAACGCTGTCGTTCTTGTCATAACCTTCGGCATGCGCCCGGGCGACAAGCGGGCCGAACGGGCTTTCTTCCTCGCCGGGCTTCGAGTCCCAATACAAACCATCCTGCCACCCCGGCGAACTCTTGAGTTTCTGGGCATATTCAATTACGCCGTCACCATTGTGGTCAATAAGTGCGTATTGCCGCTGCGCCAGAACATAGGCGCGGCAGACATCCATCGCGCCGAGCTCGTCTTTGCCGATGCGCCGTTGAAGAATTTCCTCCTTGCCGGCGAGTGTGTCGAAGGACCACTTATCGTTGTTCTTCACAAGCGGAATCGGAAATGGCCACTCCTTCTTACCGATAATCAAAATGGCGGTGTTTTCATTCTTGTTAGTCAACTTGGTCGCCTCGGCAAGATGGCCCGCAAACTTCGTCAGATTATTTTCACGCTCGACGGGATCGGGATCGGTAATTTCGCCGTACGCCGGACCAAACACGTTGCGCATCGCGTCTGCGCCCCTGGCTTCCACCGCCTTGGTCAGTGCCACGACCGCCTCGTCGGGTGTCGAGAAGAGTGCTGGGCCATTGTCGCTAGCGCGGCAGATGCCGCAGGCCAGTGCCATGCAAACCAGATGTGCAAGGATATGTTTCGTTGCCCGGCTAACTCGGTCTATAAGGTTCATTGCATATTCCCCACCGGTTGTAAAATCATGCCGAGCGCTCACCTGCCCGGGCCATACTTATCGAGACTCGACGAACCGCGACGGCTCGCCGCGTTCGCATTCGCACCGTTTTCGTAGTCTCTAAATGCACTGTTCTGCTGGCGTTGGATCACCTGTTGTTGTGATTGTTGCTGAATCACCTGTTGGCGCGGCTGCTGCTGAATGGCCTGCTGGCGCGGTTGCTGCTGAATGGCCTGCTGGCGCGGTTGCTGCTGGATCACCTGCTGCGGCGGTTGATAATGGATTACTTGCTGCGGTTGCTGTCGCGCTGCCGATTCTTCAGCCCACAGGCGCGCGGCCGAGTCCTGCTGTGCCTGCACCCGGATGGCGGCCTCGCTCCGCGACTGCCCGGCTGGCGGACTGATGTTCCAGTAATGTGCAGGCGCCTGCGTCGCCGGCGGTGCCGCGTGCTGATCTACTTGCGGGTGATACAAGCCCTCGTTCTTTGAACCCGGAGATGTCGGGGCGGAATACGCCGGCTGTTGCGGCTGAACCCGGGCCGGAGCTGAAGGCGCGGGCGAACGAACAATTGGTGACGGATTGACAATGGTAACCGGCGGAATAGCGCGGTTTTGTTGTACATGAGGACTCTCCGTTCGCGGAGCATTCATATCCTTATAAGTGGAGACCGTTGGAGAGAAGCGGGCCGGCTCATGTTTGTTGACCAAGGCCTGTTGCCTCGCAACTGCTGCGCGCGGTGATTCTGGCGCGGCCGGCGAAACCTTCGGACGATAGACGACGAAGTCAGACTTAGTGACCATGTTCCTATGGATGGGCTCTCCCGCGCGGATGTTTGCGCTCACAATCTTCAGCCGGGGGATCGCCCGGTGGAGGGCCTTCGCAATGCGTTCCTCCGGCGGCCCGTGGTTATAAGTGTAACCATTGACCGTCGAATAACTGTTGGGAATTACAACGGTCGTGCTGTAGATTTGCGTCACCTGCGGAGGCGGCAGCACACACGTCGGCAAGGCCGGTTCGCAGAAGTGCGTGGTCGGGACAAAACAGTAGCTCGACTGCACCAGGCCGAACTCATAACCCGGGCTGACATAACTGCCATAATAGGTGAATCCACCCGCGCCATAGACGGCATAAGGCGGCAGCGGCGCCCATCCAATCGAGCCTTCGCACGAGCGCCAGTTCACCCACGCCGGCCCCCAGATTGTGTCAGGATGCCATATCCAGCCATAACGATAGTGATGTCTCCACCGTCCATAATGAAACGGCGCCCAGCCCCACGAGTAATCCGAACACCACGCCCATCCGCAGTCCGTATAGACCCAGCGTCCGCCGTGGCAATAAGGCCGCCATCCGCGATTGCAGACCATCACCGTCGGCTGCCAGAACCAGTCGCCTTCGCAACTGACCCAGGTGCCATAGGGTGCGAGCGACTGATAGAAGTAAGAGACATTCAAATCCTCCGGCGGAGGCGCCACCACCTCCGGCATCGTGTCCACAATCTGCGCCGGTTCGGCCACCGTGACGGCGGGCGGCTGGGAACCGGCGGTTGGCGCATATTCCGCAGGAGGCGCAGACTCAATCACCCGGACCACCTGAGTCTGGACGATCACTGTCGGCGGCGCGTCAGCCTCGTGGATGATCTGAGTAACCACGATCACCTGCGGCGTTGCTTCGGGGGCTGCCGGCACGACATTCGTCGGAAAGATCGGCGCCTCGGCCGCCATGGACACGGCTTCAGCCTCGGCAGAAATATCCGCGCCCAGTTTCTTCAGGACCTCCGCCGGCACGCCGAGGTCCTCGAGATATGAGGTTTGTTCCCCGCTCAGGTGATACGGCATCGGCGATGAGCCGATATACGCAAGCAGCACATCCTTGTCGGCGCCAGATTTGACCAGCCTGACCAGGTCATTGAACGATGCCCCCGAATCAACCGCGGCTGCCGACCCCGGCGCGCTATTCGCGACCGCTGCTTGCGCCTCCGCGGTCGGCGCCTGCCCCCGGCTACCCGCCGGGACGAACGCACAGGCCAGCGCCAGCGCGCATATCGAAATCGGAACGAAAATGGCTTTATTCGGCGTCATACATTCATCCCTTCCATCAATCACACCCTTGAGACGCCGCCCCTTCATATTTATTCGCCTTTCGCCAATTATTCGTTCCTGACCATCGAACCCATACCACAAATCCAGCCCGCTTCCACCAACCCCCACCCCATCACGAGACGAGGCCAGTTCCGCCGCGCACTCTTCCAATGATTGGAAAAGAGCGGCCGGCAAATTTCCAATCATTGGAACTCTTCCGCCATCGAATCGGGGCGATGCTTGCGCGAAGTTCGACCATTCGCCTGATGCCGGTACGACTGGACGCGCTGCCGCTGGCGTGTACATAGTGCGCAACTTTCAAATCGGAGAATTCTGTGAAAACAAATTTTGTCGCGATCGTTCTTTTGACATCCGCCCTCGCTGCTTTTGCCGCACGCGCCGCCGCGCCGCTGCCGCCGGAGCTTGAAGATCCGCAGTGCATGGGCGTGAACAAGGAGCCGCCGCACGCGACGCTGATGCCGTACGCAACCATGACCGAGGCGCTGGCCGCGAACCGTCACGCGTCGTCGTTCTGCCGCAGCTTGAACGGACCGTGGAAATTCAACTGGGTGCCGCGGCCGGAAGAGCGGCCCGTGGATTTCTGCAAGCCGGATTTCGACGTGAGCGGCTGGAAGGAAATTCCGGTGCCGTCGTGCTGGCAACTCCTCGGCTACGGAACGCCGTACTACAAAAACATGGGCTACATCTTCAAAAAAGACTGGCCCCGCGTCACGAGCGAGCCGCCGAAAGATTGGACGGCGTTCAGCGAGCGCGACCCCGTCGGCAGCTACCGCCGCGAATTCGAAGTGCCCGCCGATTGGAACGGCCGCAGAATTTTCATCACGTTCGATGGCGTGGATTCCGCGTTCTATCTTTGGATCAACGGCCAGAAAGTCGGCTACAGCGTGAACAGCCGCAACGCCGCGGATTTCGACATTACGAAATTTGTGAAGCCCGGAAAAAATCTCGTCGCGGCGGAAGTCTATCGCTTCAGTTGCGGCAGCTATCTCGAAGACCAGGACATGTGGCGGCTCAGCGGAATTTTCCGCAACGTCTCGCTGTGGAGTTCGCCGCAAGTTCACATCCGTGATTTCTTCGCGCTGCCGGACCTCGACGCGCAATACAAGGACGCCACCTTGACAGTGACGGCGAAAGTGAAGAATTCCGGCGACAAATTGGCGGCAGGAGGAACTCTTTCGGCCAGTATCTATGACGCCGCCGGCAAGCCGGTATCCACGGAAGCCGTCGCCGACCTCTCGACCCTGCCCGCCGGCGCGGAAGCTTCTGTGACCCTGAAACTGAGCGTCAGCAATCCGGCAAAGTGGACGGCAGAAACTCCGAATCTTTATACGACGGTTTTGAAACTTGGCGATGAAATCATTTCCACGCGCACCGGCTTCCGCAAAATCGAGATCAAGGGCCGTGTGTTCACGATCAATGGCGTGCCGGTGAAATTGAAGGGCGCGAACCGGCACGAGAACTGGCCGGACACCGGACATTATGTTTCGGAAGAGCGGATGAAGCGCGATCTCGAAGTGCTGAAGCAGGGCAACTGTAATCACGTCCGCACCTGTCATTATTCCGACGATCCGCGCTGGTACGAGCTTTGCGACGAATGGGGAATTTATCTGAACGCCGAGGCGAACATCGAATCGCACGGCTACGGTTACGGCAAGGAATCGCTGTCAAATCCGAAGGAATGGGAAATGGCGCACATCGCGCGATGTGTCGCAAATGTCGAGAACTTCAAAAATCATCCGTCAGTCGTGATCTGGTCACTCGGCAACGAAGCGGGATCGGGACCGAATTTCCTCGCGGCGCACGCGGCGGTCAAAGCACTGGACACGTCGCGGCCCACTCACTACGAACGATTCGGAACCGGGAAGGACAATCCCGCCGACCTCGACAGTTCGATGTACACGTCGCCCGGCGGGATGGAAGGCATCGGCAAGGACGAGAACCGGACAAAGCCGTTCTACATGTGCGAATACGCCCACGCGATGTTCAACTCGATGGGTTCGATCGGCGAATACAACGACGCATTCGACAAGTATCCGGGCCTGATGGGCGGCGCCATTTGGGAATGGGAAGATCAGGGCATCTGGAACGGCCGCGATCCGAAACGGCAGTTCATGGCGTATGGCGGCGGCTTCAACGAAGTGCCGAACGATCATTATTTCATTCACAAAGGCGTGGTCTTTTCTGACCGCTCACCGAAGCCGCATTATCCCGAAATGAAAAAAGCCTACCAGTGGATCGGCTTCGAAGCCGACGATCTGGCCGCCGGGAAAGTGAAACTCAAAAACAAATACCAGTTCATCTCGCTCGAAAAATTCAACGGCGCGTGGACGGTCAGCGAAGACGGACAGGTGATCGAAAAAGGCGCGCTCGAAAAATCCGATCTCGCACCCGGCGCGGAAAAAATCGTCGCGATCCCATTCAAGAAGATATCGCCGAAACCTGGCGCGGAATATTTCCTGCGTGTTTCATTCACGCTCGCGAAAGACGAATTGTGGGCAAAGGCCGGATACGAAATCGCCGAAGCGCAATTCAAGTTGCCTGTCGAATCACCTGCAGTTGCCGCCGATATTTCGAATATGAAACCGGTGAAACTGGCGCAAGATGAAAAACAAATCACCGTCAGCGGCGACGGGTTCTCCGTGGTTTTCGACAAGAACGACGGAACGATTGCGCAGCTCATTCGCGATGGCGTGAATGTTCTCATCGCGGGCGGCGGACCGAAACTTCATCTCTGGCGCTCGCCGCATCGCAACGATGATATGTGGGCCTACAACGACTGGATGGCCTGCGGGCTGGACTCTCTGCAACGCAAAGTCGTCGGCATGTCCGCCGAGCAATCGGGACCGTCATCCGTTCGCGTCGCGGCGGTCGTGAAGGCTGAGGGCAAAGGCGGATTCAGCGTGACGCATTCTGCACAATTCATCGTCAACGGCGACGGCTCGATCATCGCGGACAACGCAGTAATGCCGCAAGGCCGCCGTATTCCGCTGGCGCATGTCGGCGTGCGGATGCAACTGGATCGCAAGCTCGATCAGTTCACCTATCTCGGACGCGGGCCGATGGAAAATTATGCCGACCGCAAACGCGGTTTCGATGTCGCACAATATTCCAGCACGGTGAAAGAAAACATGACGCCGTACGCGAAGCCGATGGAATGCGGCACGCATGAGGATGTCCGCTGGGCCGCAGTCACCGGCAACGGCGTTCCCGGTTTGATGGCGCAAGCCGACGGCGGTTTGCTGCAAGCTGCCGCGCTGCCATACACCGACGAAGTAATGACGCCGATCGAATACACGGTTGATCTGACAGAGAGCACTTCCACCGTTTTCTGTGTCAATGCGCGTACGCTCGGCGCGGGTTCCTCCGGCTGCGGGCCGCGTCCGCTCGATCAATACATCGTCTGGTCCGATCCCGTTTCGTTCTCCTACGTTTTGCGCCTGCTTCCCGCCGGCGAAAAGAATCTTTCTGAAGCGGGCCGCACTGCCGTGCCGCAAAATCGCGTGAAGCCGGTACTGGGCGGACGCGACGAAGATGCACGCGTTTCGCTGAGCTGCGAAACACCCGGCGCGAAGATCGAATACTCGCTTGGCGGCGACGCATGGCAGACGTATTCCGCGCCGTTCGAATTGACGAAGCCGATGACCGTTTCCGTGCGCGCGAGCGCGAGCGGAGCGCAGACGTTCAACGGCGCGCTGGTTTTCGGCGGATACGATCATCGCATCAAATGGCGGATCGCGGGAATGAGCAGCTCCGAAAAAGGCGAAGGCGATCCAAAGCACATTATAGACGGTTCGCCGGACACGTTCTGGCACACGCGATGGAATCCTGACGTGCCGAAACCTCCTCACCACATCGTGATTGATTTTCGCGACACGCTGAACATCGCCGCCGTCCGTTATCTTCCGAGGCAGGAACAGGCGAACGGACGCGTGAAAGATTACGAAATCTATTTCAGCAACGACGGCAAGAAATGGGGGACGCCCGCGACGAAGGGCCAGTTCACGAAGTCAACCGACTGGCAGATCGGATCGCTACCGCAACCGGTGAAAGCACGCTACATGAAATTTGTCGCGCTCAGCGAGATGACGGGCCAACCGTTCGCATCAGTCGCGGAATTGGACGTGACCGAAGCCAAATGAAAAAACGGCACACGGGCCAGAGCGGCGCACGCAGCGTGACATCGCGTTTGATTCTGGCCAGCGCCTCGCCGCGCCGGCGCGAACTGCTCGGCAAGTTGGGCGTGCCTTTCGAGATCATTGTCTCAGGTCTTGAGGAAGCGCCGTGGCCCGGCGAAAAGCCGGCGTCGTATTCGATCCGCAACGCAGGCGACAAGGCCCGCGAGGTTCTGTCGCGCCTCGATGGCGACGCGACGATCATCGCAGCGGACACGATCGTCGTGCTCGGTGAAAGAATTCTGGAGAAGCCGCGCGATGCCGAAGACGCGATGGCGATGCTCCGCTCGCTGTCGGACGCGGAACACGAAGTGATCACCGGCTTGTGCGTGCTTTCGCGGCGAGGCGAAGATTTGCGGTTTCAAGCCGACGCCGTCCGAACCGCCGTCCGTTTTCGTAAAATTTCCGACGCGGAAATTTCCGATTACGTGGCGACGGGCGAGCCGATGGACAAGGCAGGGGCGTATGCGATCCAGGGCGGCGCGGCGAAATTCGTGGCGGAAACGCGCGGCTCGTATTCGAATGTCGTCGGCCTTCCGGTGGACGAGTTGAATCGGATGCTCTCGGCGCTCGGCTGAGCGATCATTTCCAGGCGTGGACGACCATGCGGTCGGTGCGCAGTTGCGGGAGAAACGGAAAATTCTTCCGCATTTTCAATTGCAACGCGTTCACAAATCGCATCGCAAGCGGTCGCGGCGGCATGACGACATCGAATCGCTTGAAGCCGACTGTTTGCAGCATTCCGATCAGCGCCGAAGGATTCGGCCCGCACCAGTTGCTCGGATCCTGCGACAGTTCGCCGCCGGGATAAAACGCGATCGCAGGCCGCGAAATATTCAGCATGTCGACGACGGTTTCGACGACGAGCAATTCCTTTGTCACGTCCGCCGCATGTTCGAGCGCGAGCAGCGGATGTTTCATGTGATAAAGAACGCCGAGAAAAAAAACAATGTCCCACCGGTCGATCTTTTCGGCGGACATTTCGAGAATATCAATTTCCCGATCCAAGACTTTCGAATTGAAATGCCGCCGGGCAAGTTCGAAACCGCCTTTGCCGTACCACGGATTTCCGCCGCCCCAAATGAACGAATCCGTCGCGAGCACGCGTGCCGCCCCGCGCCGCTCCGCCTCGAAAGAAAAAAATCCGTCCCATGCTCCGATGTCGAGGACGGTCTTGCCCGCGAACGAATCCGGCAATTTCAGCCGCCGCAGTTTGTCCGGCGTATTGTCCAGTCCGCGCGAAACCACGCCGCCGCCGAAATCAATCGTGTGATACCACTTGATCGCCTCGACCTGCTGCTGCAGCGGCTCGCCACCTGAATGTTCGTTTGTGTCGTTCATTTCCTTGCGGCGGTGAATCTGGAGAATCGCGGGTGTTTTTTCAAACCGCGATTTCCAATCATTGGAAAAATCCGCAACCGTACTTTCCAATCATTGGAAAAAAGTTGGTTCGCCGGGCGGATTGCCGTTATCAATTTGCCATGAACGACAGCGTGCCTGTGCCGGAAGTTTCCGTGGTAATGCCCTGCCTGAATGAGGCCGAGACGCTGGCTTCGTGCGTGCGCAAGGCGGCGCAGGCGTTTGCGGATCACGGAATCGGCGGCGAGATCATCGTGGCGGATAATGGCAGCACAGACGGTTCGCAAAAGATCGCCGAGCGCGAAGGCGCGCGCATCGTGAACGTCGCGAAAAAGGGCTACGGCAACGCGCTGATGGGCGGAATCGCCGCGGCGCGCGGGCGCTTCGTCATCATGGGCGACGCGGACGACAGCTACGACTTTCTGGAGATTCCGAAGTTCGTCGAAAAGATCCGGCAGGGCTTCGACCTCATTCAAGGCTGCCGGCTGCCGTGGGGCGGCGGAAAGGTGATGCCCGGCGCGATGCCGTGGTCGCACCGGTGGATCGGCAATCCGGCCTTTTCGCTTTTTTCGCGATGGTGGTTTCGCGCGCCGATTCACGACATTTATTGCGGGATGCGAGCCTTCACGAAGGCTCATTATGAATCGCTCGACCAGCAATGCACGGGCATGGAGTTCGCAGCCGAGATGATCATCAAATCGAGCCTGCGTGGCGTGCGAATCGCCGAGGTGCCGATCACGCTGCACCAGGACGGACGGACACTTCACCCGCCGCACCTCAAAACTTTGCGCGATGGCTGGCGGACGCTCCGCTTTTTCCTGATGTTCTGCCCGCGCTGGCTTTTTCTTTTTCCCGGCGTAGCCGCGATGTTGCTCGGCTCGCTCGCGGGCGCGCTGGCACTGTTGCGCGTCTCGTGGGGCAGCGTCGTCTTCGACGCGCACACGCTGCTCTACGGAAGCCTCGCGATTCTCTGCGGCTACCAAGCAGTCCTGTTCGCGATCTTCACGAAGACTTTCGCGGCGAACGAAGGCATGATTCCGATGGATGAACGGATGCTGAAATTCTTCAAGCTCATCAATCTTGAGCGCGGCATCGTGCTCGGGCTGGCTATTCTGCTTTTGGGACTCGTCCTGCTGGCGCGCGTGTTCTTCATCTGGCACGGCGTCCACTTCGAACGGCTCGACTATGCTGTGACAATGCGCTGGGCAATTCCCGGCGCGACGCTCACAGCGCTCGGATTTCAGACAATCATGTCCGGATTCTTCGTGAGCATCCTCGGTATGAACCGCAAACGTTGATTCTCTCCGGTGGAAAAGAACGATCCAAAATTCGACGGCTTCGCGAAGGACTACGACGCCGCACTCATGCGCGGCGTTTCCGTCTCCGGTGAATCGAAAGATTTTTTTGCGCGCGGCCGGTTGCTCTGGCTCAAGCGCTGCCTCCACCGGCTTTCCTTCGCGCCGCAACGCGTGCTGGATTATGGCTGCGGAACCGGCAGCGCGACGCCTTTCCTGCGGGAAATTCTCGGCGCTTCCGCGATTCTCGGCGTTGATGTCTCCGCGCAGTCGCTCGAAGTCGCGCGGAAGACATACAGGGCCACCGGCGCGGAATTCAAAACCATCGGCGATTTTCAACCAGACGAGTCTTTCGATCTGGTTTTTTGCAACGGCGTTTTCCACCACATCCCGCTTGATGCACGAGCCGGCTGCATTGACTACATCCGCCGGTGCCTGAGGCCCGGCGGAATTTTTGCACTGTGGGAAAATAATCCGTGGAATCCGGGAACGCAGATCGTCATGGCCCGGATTCCATTTGACCGCGATGCGATCAAAGTGCCACCACCCACTGCGCGGCGATTGGTTGAAAACGGCGGATTCGAAATCATCTCCACCACATTTCAGTTCGTCTTTCCCTCTGCGCTCGGTTTTCTCCGCAATCTGGAGGCACCCCTGAGCCATTTCCCGTTTGGCGCACAATATCAGGTGCTGGCGCGGCGAAACGACGCACCATGACGAGAACTTCTCGATGAGAACAACGTCACGAGTTTCTGCCGCCGCCATCACATCGGGTATCATTCTTTTCGGACTGCTTTGTGCGAATCCCGGTATTCTGCCCGTCGTCATTTCGTCGCAGAATCATTCATTGGTCTTGTGGCCACATCCCATCTGGCTCGCATTAATCGCAACCGCCAGTCTTGTTCCCGCTTTCCTCGCGAGACAAATTGTCCGGAACGTTGATTCGGTCTTTTCACCGCTTGCTTTCCTGCCGCTCTGCTTTATCGGCTATTTTTCCCAGCCGGTAATTCCTCAGCCGGCCGCCGCCGATCTGCTTTTCTTCGGCGTGATTTTTCTTATTTCAGCTTCGCTTTTCCGGTGGATGCGACGGCATGGCGAAAAACAGGATGAAGCGCCAATCTCGAAGCGCGATGTTTGGGTCGCTGGAATCGTGTTCGGGATTTTGTTCACGCTGATCGGCGGATATTTCACGCTCTCGGTCGGCGAACATTCCGGCGATGAAGGCCACTACATCATTCAGGCGAAATGCCTGTACCACGAACACGGTCTCGATTTGCACAAGTCTTTCGCGTCGATGTCGCGCGACCAGATTCTGAACCAGCACATCAGCATTCGCTCGCGCAACGGTCACTGGTATTCGTGGCATTCCTTCGGCCTCTCGGCGCTGCTCGCGCCGTTTGTTCCGCTTGGAATTTGGGCCAGGCATTTTGTCCTCGGCTGCCTGTCGGGATTGTGTTGCGCGGGAATTCTCGAATTGTGTCGCGTGTTTCGCGCCCGCCGTTCGTGGTCATGGCTGGCATTGCTGCTTTTCAGCCTCAGTAGTTTCTGGGGCGTTTATTCCTCGCGCTGCCTTCCGGAAGTCGCCGGTGCAGCGATGACCGTCTGGGCGGTCGTCGCGATTCTTCGCCAGCCGGAAATGCGGTGGCCGTCGGTCTGGCTGTGCGTCGTGACATGCGCCAGTCTTCAGTGGTTGCACACGCGGTTTCTCCCCGCCAGCTTCGCGCTCGCCGGCCTCTACGGCTTGACCGGACTTTTCGGCGGCGAAAATCTCCGGCGGAAAATTCTTCGCCTTTCCATATTCTCCGTCGCGTTCGTAATTGCGACGGCGTGTTTTTTTGCGGTTCAATTCACGATGTTCGAAGGCGGAATGCCGTTGTCGGCCAATGAAATTCTTTTCTCGTTTCCGCCCGGCATGTGGCTGGTCATCGCAAGCGACCACGGCATTTTGATCGTGCTGCCATTGTTTGCATGGCTGCTTGCTTCCGCGTTCTGGATTCTTTTCGCCGATACGGAAAATCGGCTGAAGGCAGCCCTGCCGTTGCTGTTGCTTTCGATGGTGATCGTCATTTCTTGCGCGACGATTTTCTTCAACGGCGGACACTGCATGCCCGGCCGCTATCTGCTCTTCGTCCTTCCGCTTTTCGTCCCCTGCGCCGCGTGCGCGCTCGAAAAGACAAACTCAACTGCACGCTGGTGGTTCATCCTGCTGGGGCTGGTTTCATGCGCCGACTTCGCGCTGCTGCTTGCATGGCTTCCGCATAGCGGAAAATGGTTCGGCCTTCCGCATTATGCAATCAGCCGCATGTACGATTGCCTCCACGGGCTTTTCAATCCCGCCGACTCGTGGCCTGAAGACTTATGGCGCGCACAGGGAATTTTGCTTTTGCTCGCCACCGGCATCCTTCTATTCCTGCCTGCCCGTCGCGTCGCGCTGAGATATGCGCTTCCGCTTGCCGCGATCTGCGGTTCCATCCTTTCCAATCCCGGAAGATTTTCCTCCGCTGCGACGGACTATTCCCCCGCCGACACAGCCCGCCGCCTCGAAGAAATGGGCCGCTCGATTTCAACCGCCCCCATCTTTGAATCCGGAAGAATTTCCGCCGACGACTTGTTTTCGATCAGCGACCGCTTTCACGACATCGCGATTCCGACCGTCACCACGCGCGAAACCGCTGCGCAGAAAAAAGACCGCGTCATATTTCTGCCGCGGCTTCAGCCCAACGACTGGGCGAACCGCGGATTCACATGGGCAACGCTCGTCAGCCCCTTCAAAACTGGCGCAGGCCCGCGCTGCTGCCGCCTGACCGGCCGGTTCGAAGGCGACGCGAAAATTTTCTGGGCCGTGCGGCAAGGCCCGCGAACCATCTTCGAACAAGAACTTCATCCCGCCGCCGACGGCCGCGTCGAAGCCGCAACGAATTTCGACTGTCCCGGCCGCGGCGACGTTTATCTCCTTCTCCGCCTCGAAGGCCGCGACGCCACGCTCACAAACATCCGACTCGCCTGGTCGCCCTATTCCGGCGTCCTGATCGCCCTCGAAAGGGAATGTAGGCAATGACGGACCTTAGTTTCCAATCATTGGAAAACTCCGTCGCGCAAACTTCCAATCATTGGAATTCAAATGTGCTGACTCTTATTGCAGGCCAACGCTTACGCTGCCTTTTCGGCAAGTCTTCGAGCCGCAATGTCCAACACTTTGTTCGCCTATAATCATTCTGTTCCCTTCCCGGACACACTAACGATCCCAGACGACTATAGTACCTGCAGGTAACTCATGGATGGACTTCAGGCTACCTGGATAGACGCGGCTCGTTATCGCATCATGAACAAGGCGCACATGTGGTGCTTTCTTCAATCGAGGGTGCTCATTCGCAATTCTATACAACTTCAGGAGTGCGATCGGCGTGACGATTAGGCTTGTTAGGCCAACAAGCGTAAAAACAACTGACGCGATCCACCCGATCACACCCATGTTGTCGAACCGGATGTCGCCGCCGCCGCGATGAAGGGCGAACATAGTTGCGCCCCCCATGAGTAGAAAACCGATAGTCCAAATAAGCTGCCTTCTGATCCGCTGCACATGTATTTGCGTCAAACACCCCAAGCAGATGGATGCTTTTTCATCGCCGATAAACTCCAACTTGGTCGTTTTGCCTGTGGCGGCCCGTCCAGTTGACCGTTCGTCAGCTACAACCCGTGCCAGTGTGTATGTCGCAGAATATAGGTTGGTTGTCGCCTTGCAAAGCACGCACTTGTCCTGTTCCGGTTCAGTTGGAGAATCTGCTTGTGACCGTGCGGAGGAGGGACGGGCCTTGTGATGAATCCAATCGCCCTGTTCCCATTCACTCACGGTTATATCCCTTTTCGTTGCATACTTGTGAAGAAACAGGTTCAATTTCCTCTTGTACTGAGGCAGCCACCACAAGTTGTACAGGCCGTAAACGGGCAGAACGATGCAGAACAATACACCAAGCAAATTGCCAGTGAGTTCTTTTGTCAATAAGGAGGCGAGAATAGCGAAGACGACAGAAGCTAAGGAGATGCGTTTCACGAGCCTTTTTGCGCGTTGTTGTTTCAACTTACAGTCGGAGCAACAAGGGATGGACGTCCATTCTCCCCAAAGATCAGCTCTCTCAGCCGGAGACACTGTCTTTCCGCACAGGGCACAGGGAGCGTTCGAAGGTAAAGTGAAGCTTGTTTTCGATTCGTAGGTGAAGGTAATCATGACAGTTGGTCATCCTTATGTTGCGAACGCTAACCGGACATTGCCCCCGCGTCCGTGCGGGTCAGCAGTGCCGTTCAGACCGTGCTTGGGCCTTTCGTGTCACGTTTTTCTGTTTCCTATCCAGGATATGAAGTGCTCCGGCCCCCAACAAAGAGGGCGGCAGGAGTATCGCCATGAAGAAAGCGATTACGTCAGCACCGGCCTTTCTTGCGCCGGTAGGGATTGCGAGAATAGAAAAGACGATGAGAGTCGTCAGGATGATAACGAAGGGGTACAGAAGCGACGGGGATAACCGACGAGAGTGGAGCCATGATGCAAATCCGGCAAGGACGCTTGCATAAATAAGAGTCGGAACGGCAGTGTAGAGTAATATCACGGTAAACGACAGCAATGCGGCACTCATGAAGGCATGCGCGTTCACCATGGCCGGCATGTCCGCTGGCCCTTCCATGAAGGGGAAAATCGAGGTGCAGATCAGGAGACCTGACGTCTGAATAGCTCCGTACGCCATGCCGACCGCCATCAAGTACTGTTTTGCTCCTGCTTTCATTTCCGTCCGGACGAACGACAGCGATGAACCTCGCCGCGCTTCGCGGCGTAGTGTTCCACCGCCTGTTGGCCTCGTTTACATCACTCTCTGGGCAGTTCCTTCTTGCATCCTGAACAATACCAGGTCGGTGATTCCGCTACGTAGTTACTCGGATGGTATCGGAGCCCGCATGCAGGACACGTTCGCTCTGCATTCTTCGGGATTACAGGTGCTGGCTTTGCCTGAACATCCCAAGCATCGTTCGCGACGTTATGCGCGATGGCTCTTCTTAGTGCCAACTCGCTCGGTGCAGACTTGAGCTTTTGGAAGACAGCTTCTTCTCCATTCTGTTTCACAAGCGTGACCGTAGTTGTGAACATGGCTTTGGTTACCTGTGCCGTCATCAAGTCGGAAAGAAGGATTGCATCATAGCACTTGTTTCTGCGATTTCGGATGAACAGACGCAAACTTGTAAGAACGAAGACAGTCTGTTGTTCCGGACGCCCGCTTCCGCAAGAGATTAGGAATTCACCGTTCAGTGGAGAATGTTCTCGCATGAACAAGTTCATCGGCGAACTTCCAGCCGGGGAATGTTTCAAGAAGGTTTCAAACGGAACCTCGGCCTGTCTTTGATATGAGGGGAAAAGTTCTGACAATGCTCCCGCTCGCCACCTTTCCCATGTGGTTCGCCAGAATTCTTCTTCAACGCGTTTCGCATTCGGCTTACATTTGCCACAGTAGTATGGGGCATCCAATGCCAGCATACGTGTAAGGAGGGTGAGTTTCGCTCCGCATTGTTGACAGAGACTTCCTTTATTGCGCAGCACTCGGTCGCCAGTAGTAGTAGTGCGGTACACGAGAAATGCAAAACAGAAGAACGCCGTCAATAAACCTGCCGCATATGCGGGATTCTTCTCTTGGATTTCAGCGAACTTGGAGTTGAGCGCGAGGAGTACGATTATGCCCACCGGTACAGCACCAAAGAAGACTTTGCCTCGGCGGACGGCAGAATCAATGAATACGGCAGCAACAAAAGTCAACCCAATCAGAATATCGAACAGCGTCATCATCGCATCATCCTCTCGATTACCGTTTCATCTGGTGAACAAGTGATTGATTAGTTTTTCTAGCTTTCACGCCGTTTGGCTGGATAGCTAGTTCTTCTTGATATCACTACAATGCGGATGATAGCCGCAGGATTATTGTCGGCAAAGGAATTTGAAGCCGGCGGCGATGGCTTCCAATGATTGGAAAAGTGCGCTTCGGGAAGGTCCAATGATTGAGGCTCTCTCAGAAATCTGGCAAGCGCGCCCCGTCGAAAGATGAGTTTGTAGTGCGCTCGCAGCGAGTCTTCGAGCAAGAGCGCATCTTCCCACATGCCGTCTCGCCCGCCGACGGGCTGCGACGGCACTACAAACATGCTCCATCGGCAGTTTTGAAAGAACCTCATTGGAAAAGTCCGGGCCGCTGGCTTCCAATCATTGGAAATGAGGGACGCCGAGCGCGAAGAGTTGCGAATAGGTGCGGAGGAATAGGACGCCGCCGGCGATGGCGGGCGTGGCGTGGCATCTTTCGCCGAGCGGGACGCGGCCGAGGATTTCGAATTTGTCGCCGGAGCCCAGCGTGATCACGTCGCCGGTTTTCGTGACGTTCATGATGCGGTTGTTCACGCAGACCGGCGAGCTGTAGAACGAGCCTTCGACGCGTTCGCGCCAGATCGTTTCGCCGTTCGCCGCGCGCAGGCAGGCGACAAGGCCGTTGTCGCCCCAGAGGAAAAGTTTGTCGCCGACGATCAGCGGCGTCGGCACGTAGGGCAGCGGTTTTTGCAATTCGTAGGCGGTCTCCGCCTTCGCGCCGGGCCGCACGGCGACGAGGCGCGCGCCAGCGCCGCCAGCGCCCTCGGTCTGGATGACAAGTCCGGCGCCGAATGCCGGCGAGCCGACGCAGCGCTTCGCGAATGTTCCGCCGCCGGTCCAGTTGATCGCGCCGGTGGCCGCGTCCACGCCGGTGAGGCCGTGCGCGGTGCTCGCGCAGATAATTTCCAGCGCGCCGTTTTCCGCGCGCCGCGTACACGGCGTCGCGAACGATGCCTGATTGCTCTTGCGTTCAAGCTGCCATTTCGTTGCGCCGGTTTTGCGATCGAGCGCGATGACGAAACTTTTACCGGGAGTCTTCGGCGAGCCGGGCTTCGAATAATTTTGCGGGGCTGCGGTGGGATCGTCCTGATCGTTGCACAGCACGACGAGGCCGCCGGCGATGATCGGCGAACTTCCGGTGCCGTGATTGCAAACGAACGGGCCGAGCGGGCGCCGCCAGATTTCGTCGCCGGCATTGTTGAGCGCGACGAGCAGGACTTCGTCGGGCGTCGTCCAGACAACGACAACTCCGTCCGCATCCGCCGCGGGCGTCGCGCTGGCGTAGCTGTTGTCGTTGTTCATTTGATAGGTCTTCGACTCAAACTCGCGCTGCCAGAGCGTGCGTCCCGTGGCGGCGTCGAGGCACAGCGCGAATCGTTTTGCCGTGGCGCTCTCGGCGCACGTCACGAAAAGCCGCGTGCCGCAGACGACGGGCGATGAATGGCCAGAGCCGGGCAGCTTCACGTGCCAGAGATAATTTGTTTCCGTCCACTGCGCGGGCAGTCCCGGCACCTCGCCGATGCCCGCGCCGTCCGGCCCGCGAAACCACGGCCAGTCAGCCGCTCCGGCGCTCGACGCGATCACACAGGTCACGGCCAAGCATATCAGGAAGGTTTTCATTCGGCACAAATAGCACCTCCGGCGCGCGCGGGTCGAGGCTTCATGCGATTTCAGAACGCGCCAATTGTTCGCGTGACTAAGCGGATTTATGCCGTACTGTACCCGCCTCTTTTTTCAGCCCACGGAGATCGAAAGACAAATGAACGAATTGAAGAAATCTGCAACCTGGAACGGCCCGAAAGGCCCCGTCGTGCTCGCGATCATGGACGGCACCGGCATCGGAAAATATGCGGAGGGCGATTACGTCGCGTCCGCGCTGAAGCCGAACTGGGACTGGCTGGCGAAGAACGCCGTGTTCACGTCGCTCAAGGCGCATGGCACCGCGGTCGGTATGCCGAGCGACGAGGACATGGGCAACAGCGAGGTCGGCCACAACGCCATCGGCTGCGGGCGAGTCTTTTCGCAGGGCGCGGCGCTCGTCGAGAACGCGATCAATTCCGGCGCGTTCTTCAACGGCGAGACGTGGAAGGAAATGATTTCAAACGTCACGAAGCACAACACGCAGTTGCATTTCATCGGCCTTCTTTCGGACGGAAATGTCCACAGCCATATCCGCCATTTGATCGCGATGCTTCAGGAAGCGAAAAAAGAGGGCGTGAAAAAAGCGCGCGTTCACGTGCTGCTCGACGGCCGCGATGTTCCGCCGCAGTCCGCGCTCGTCTTCGTTGACCAGCTTGAAGCCGCGCTCAAGGAACTCAGCACCGACGACTGCGACTTCGCCATCGCGTCCGGAGGCGGCCGCATGAAAATCACGATGGACCGCTACGAGGCCGACTGGGACATGGTCAAGGCCGGCTGGGCGATTCACTGGAAAGGCGACGGCCCGCAATTCCCGTCCGCCCGCGCCGCGATTGAAAAATATCGCGCGGACAAGCCCGCCATAATTGACCAGGATTTGCCGCCGTTCGTCATCGCCCGGAACGGCAAGCCCATCGGCGCGCTGCACGACAACGACAGCGTGATCCTTTTCAATTTCCGCGGCGACCGCGCGATCGAGACCTGCCGCGCATTCGAGGACGAGCCGTTCACAAAATTCGACCGCGGCTCGAAGCCTCGCGTGAAATTCGCCGGCATGATGGAATACGACGGCGACACGCACACGCCGAAGAAATATCTCGTCGCCCCGCCCGCGATTGACCGGACGATGGGCGAATATCTCGTGAACAGCGGCGTGAATATTCTTGCGACCAGCGAGACGCAGAAATTTGGCCACGTGACCTATTTCTTCAACGGCAACCGCAGCGGAAAGTTCAACGACAAGCTGGAGGACTACATCGAGATCAAATCCGACCGGCTTCCGTTCGAACAGCGCCCGTGGATGAAGGCCGCCGAAATCACCGACGTGGTGCTCGACGCGATCCGCGAGAACAAATACCGCTACATCCGCCTCAACTACGCCAACGGCGACATGGTCGGCCACACCGGCCATTTCCAGGCCGTGAAGATCGCGGTCGAAACGACCGACCTCTGCATCGGCCGCCTGATGGAAGCGGTGAAGGCTGCGAATGGCATTCTCATCGTCTCCGCGGATCACGGCAACGCCGACGACATGTATGAGCGGAACAAGAAAAACGAAGTCATGATCGAGCCGCGCACCGGCCAGCCCAAGCCCAAGACGAGCCACTCGCTCAACCCGGTTCCGTGTTTCATCTGGGACCCGTCGGGAACGGCGAAGGTGCGTCTGAGTGACGCCGCGCAAAAAAGCAGCCTCGGCATCAGCAGCCTTGCGGCGACCAGCATCAAACTGCTCGGCTACGAAGCGCCATCCGATTACGACGCGAGCGTCGTTGACGTCGGCTGAACAAACTGGCGCGGACATCTCTGCCCGCGCTTCATTTTCTCGGGAAGTTCAAGCGCACGTTTTTTCCAATCATTGGAAATTTGCGCGGCCGGATTTTCCAATCATTGGAAAAAAGAAGGCGGCGGAAATTTCCGCCGCCAGCTTTCGGTATATTCCGATTAGTCCGCTTATCAGGTCGTGGGCTTGGCGCCACAGCAACCGCCGCCGCCTTGCGTGCATTTCGCCGCGTTGGCGTCGAAGGTCTTCTGCTGCTCATCGGTCAGCAGCGCGCGCATCGAGTCCATGGCCTTCTTGCAGCCTTCCTTCGTCCCGTCGCAGGCCTTCGCGATTTCATCCACCTTGGCCTTCTGCTCGTCCGTCAGCGTGATGCCTTCGAGACACTTCGAGCAGGTGTCTTTCGCCATCGCCGCCTTTTTGCTTCCTTCGCAGTGACCGCAATTGGCATAGGCCAACGGAGCCCCGCCAATGAACGCAACAACCAAACCAATAATCCAGAGTTTCTTCATCGTGTCTGTTCCTTTCGGGTTAAAAACACCGCGTAAAAATAGCATTCCTTGTGTGAATGTAAAGGGGGCAGCGGCGGTGCGAAGATTCCCTCAATGTTCAAAAAGCTCGAAGCGGAACGGCAGCGGATTGCGCTCGTCGGCAAGATGAGGCTCGGATGAAACGAGGCGCCATGCGGCCGGGTCGAAGGGCGGAAAAAACGCGTCCCCATCCACGTCGGCCCCGACGCGCGTGATATAGAGCCGGTCCGCGCGCGGCAGCGCCGCGGCATAAAGCTGCGCGCCTCCGATCACGAAGATTTCCTCTGCGTCCGCGCATTTGCCGAGCGCGGCATCGAGCGTCGCGGCGGTCTCGCAGCCCTCCGCGCGAAAGTCCGGATTCCGCGTCACGACGATATTCCTTCTGCCCGGCAGCGGGCAGCCGATGGACTCCCAGGTCTTGCGCCCCATGATCACCGGCCGGCCCATCGTGACGGCTTTGAAATGCTTCAGGTCCGCGGGCAGATGCCACGGCAGTGCGTTGCCGCGGCCGATGACGCCGTTGCGCGCAATCGCGACGATGATCGAAAGCTTCATACCGCAATCGGAGCGCGAATCGCCGGGTGGCACTCGTAGTTCTTCAAATCGAAATCCTCGAATTTGAAATCGAAAATTGATTTCACATCGCGATTCAGTTCCATCGACGGCAGTGAAAACGGTTCGCGCGCGAGCTGTTCGTCGGCCTGTTTGAGGTGATTCAGATACAAATGCGCGTCGCCGAAGGTGTGGACAAATTCTCCGGGCTGCAAATCGCAGACCTGCGCCATCATTAGCGTGAGCAGCGCATACGATGCGATGTTGAACGGCACGCCTAGAAAGACATCTGCGCTACGCTGGTAGAGCTGGCAGGAGAGTTTTCCGTTCGCCACATAAAATTGAAATAGGCAGTGGCACGGCGCGAGCGCCATTCTTGAAAGATCCGCCGGGTTCCACGCGCTGACGATCAGTCGCCGCGAATTCGGATTAGTTTTGATCTGCTCCACAACTTTCCCAATCTGGTCAATGCTGCGCCCCGCCCCCGCCGGCCACGAGCGCCACTGAGCGCCATAGATTGGACCGAGATTCCCGTCCTTGTCCGCCCACTCGTCCCAGATCGAGACTTTGTTCTCGCGGAGAAATTTCACGTTCGTTTCGCCGCGCAGAAACCAAAGCAATTCGAAGATCACCGATCGCGTGTGGATTCTTTTCGTCGTGACGAGCGGGAAGCCCGCGGACAGATCGAACCGCATCTGCCAGCCGAAAATGCTGAGCGTGCCGGTGCCGGTCCGGTCGGGCCGTTCCACGCCGTGATCCCGGACATGTCGCAACAGTTCGAGATATTGCTTCACTCGTCAGCCTTCGCCAGCGCCAGCGCGGCGGCGATTGCAATCTCGATCGCGCCGTGGATGTTCTTGTCGAGCGACAAAGCATCCTGTCCCGGTGACGTCCACGGTGTGCGATCCGAAACCGTGCAGATCGCGCCGGCGCGAAGTCCGAAAAGATTCGCGAGCGTGAACACAGCGCCCGATTCCATCTCGACATTCAGCGCGCCCGCAGCCTTCCAGTCGAGCAGCGTGTTCGACCACGACTGCTCAAAATTCTGAAACGACATCGGCAGGATTTTTCCGTCCGCGCCAGTGACTTTGTTCCGCGAATAGAAACCATCGGTGGAAGCCGTGATGCCGGCGTGAAATTTTGCGCCCGCCGCCTTCGCCGCAGCAACCAGCGCGGACACGACCTCGTAATGGGCAACCGCCGGGAATTCCGGGACAACGTAGGTTTTCGAAGTCCCGTCATCGCGGATCGCGCCGGTGGAAATCACGTAATCGCCAAGCTGGACGCGGTCGGAAATCGCGCCGCTGTTACCGACGCGAATGAACGTCTTCGCGCCGATCTTCGCGAGCTCTTCGACAAGAACCGCGGTCGAGGGCGCGCCGATTCCGGTCGAGGCCGCGGTGAGCCGCACGCCATTTTTTACGCCAGTGTGAACGACATATTCGCGGACGCGGCAGACTTCCTGGACCTTTTTCCAGCCGTCGGAAATCTTCGGAACGCGGGCGGGGTCGCCCGCCAGAAAAACGAATTCGCCGACATCCCCATCGCCCAAACCCGTGATGATCTGTTGATTTTTCTTTGCCATGATTTTCTCCTGACCGTTCACTTTCATTTTCAAAATTTCATGCCGCAGGGAAGATTTTTTCAATCTGCGCCCCGGCCTCGCCGATCGTCCGTCCCATCGCAATGAAACCGTGGTTCCGCATGACGACGAAAAAATGATTGCCGAGAATGCCGACAACCTCGGCGACAAGTTGTGGCGTTCCGTACGATTGCTCGCGGGCCGTCACAGGGATTCCGCGCGTTTCTGCGGTCGCGACGAAATCGTTGTTGTGTCCGTGGAAAATCGCGTTCACGTCGGCACGATTCCGATAGATCGCCGCGTGGATCATACTTTCGCTGGAAGGATCGGCCGGGCCGTTGACGGTGATTTCGCGGCGCTCCATGTCAACCGAAGTGACCTCGACGAATTGTCCGGCGGTGATCGTGGCCGGGTCGGTCCCGCTCGGCGTGATGATGAATCCGCTCGCGGTTCGAAAGCTCAGGTTTCCCATCGCCTTCGCAATCACGCCCATTTTCGTAAGCCGTCGCGTCCACGAGATGAACTCGTCGAGTCGGTCATCGTGCGGTGTTTCGCGGCTGGCGAAAATGGTTCGGAATTTGGGGCCGACAAAAATTTCGGGCATGGGAATCTATTTCGAAAAACGTTTTTTGACTTCGCCGGGCTTGATGATTCCGAATTCGGTGATGAAACCGGTGATGTATTTCGCGGACGTGACATCGAACGCGGGATTTGCGGCGCGGGCGTCAGGATGCGAAATTCGGACGCGTTCGATTTTCCCGCGCTCCGTGCAGCCGGAAACGTAATGCACCTCGTCCTCGCTGCGCTCCTCGATCGGAATGCTGTCGCCTGATTTGCATTTCATGTCGAAGGTCGGCGCGGGCGCGGCGACGTAAAACGGAATTCCATTTTCGCGGGCGAGCACGGCCTTCGTGTAGGTTCCGACCTTGTTGGCGGCGTCGCCGTTGGCGGCGATGCGGTCCGCGCCGACGATGCAAAGATCAATTTCGCCGCGGCGCATGAAGAAGCCGGCCGCGTTGTCGGGAATGATTTTGTGCGGGACGCCTTCCTGCAAAAGTTCCCAACTCGTGAGGTTCGCGCCCTGGCATCGCGGCCGAGTTTCGTCAACCCAGACGAAAACTTTCCGGCCCTTGCGGTGCGCGAGATAAATCGGCGCGGTGGCGCTGCCCCAGTCTTCGAGCGCGAGCCAGCCCGCGTTGCAATGCGTCAGCACGCGCGAGCCGTTTTTGATCAGCGGCAGTCCGGCCTTCGCGATTTTCAGCGCGCGTTCGACATATTCATCGGCGATCGCCTCGGCCACCGCGACGGCCTGCTTCGCGTTCGTCGCGTTCGCGCGGACGCGGTCGAGCGCGTGTTTCAAATCGGCGGCGGTGGGCCGCGTGGTGACGAGCGTCTGATAAGCCTCGTCGAGATCCGCGCCTTCGAGCCACGCCTGCGCGAAGCCGTAGCCGGCGGTCGCGCCGATCGTGCCCGCGCCGCGAATGATCATCGTCTTGATCGCATCGGCGGTCTGCCTGTGATTTTTGAGCCGCAGGATTTCGAAGCGGTGCGGCAGCAGCGGCTGGTTGATGACGACGACATCGCGGCCTTCCATCCAGACCGCTCGATAATCTTTTCCGCAAACTTTCATGGCGCTGCAATCTAGCGGCACATCGCGGCGACAACAAGTCCGCGCGGCGATTTCAGATTCACCGGCCTTGACGCCGCGGCGCGGCGCACTAATTTTGCGGCCATGGAAAATTCCGAAAACGAAACTGCTCCGGCGCGGTGGGCCTGCACGTGCTGCGGCTACATTTATGATCCGGAAAACGGCGATCCGGAACATGGCATCCCGCCGGGCACGCCTTTCGAAAAACTTCCCGACACCTGGCACTGCCCGCAATGCACCGCCCCAAAGAAGGCGTTCGAAAAATTATGACGTTTTTCCTGCGCGCCGATGCGGCGCTGCGCGAAAATTTCCAATGATTGGAAGTTTGCGGCCCGGCTTTTTCCAATCATTGGAAATCACGAATTTTTTTCCACGGCCGGCGCGGGCAGAAACGGTTTTCATTTTCTCGAGCGATCCTTTCCACACGCTGGACGCGGGGGCGGGGCGGGCGTATAAGCGCGTCTTTTTTGCGAGGTGTGTCATGGATGAACTGCTGAAATTGCTGAAGAAGAATGCGCTGGAGACGCCGGAAAACCTGGGGAAGATGCTGAATTTGCCGGCGGCGGAAGTGCGCGCGAAGATCGCGGATTATGAGGAGCGCGGGATCATCCGCGGCTATCAGGCCGTGGTGAACGAGGACCAGCTTTCGCATTCGCGGGTGACGGCGGTGATCGAGGTGAAGGTGACGCCGGAGCGCGAGGGCGGGTTCAACGCGGTGGCCGAGCGGATCAGCAAGTTCTCGGAAGTGCAGTCGCTTTATCTGATGTCGGGGACGTTCGATCTGCTGCTGTTCGTTTCGGGCAAGGATTTGAAGGAGGTCGCGTTCTTCGTGAGCGACAAACTGGCGACGATCAAGGGCGTGATCTCGACGGCCACGCATTTCATGCTGAAGACGTACAAGGCGAACGGCGTTCTGATGGAGTCGCACGAGGTCCATGAGCGGTTGAAAGTCTCGCCCTGAATATGAATATCAGCAGCAAGATTGCTTCCCACATTCGCGATATTCCTAAGTCGGGAATCCGCGATTTTTTCGACATCGTCAGCACGATGAAGGACGTGATCAGTCTCGGCATCGGCGAGCCGGACTTTGACACGCCGTGGCACGTGCGTGAATCGGCTATTGATTCGCTGGAGCGCGGCGCGACGGCGTACACGTCGAATCTTGGATTGATTGAGCTTCGTCGGGCGCTGTCGTCGTATGTCAAAAAGACCTTCGGGCCAATCTATGACCCGGTTTCGGAAATTTTAATCACGGTCGGCGTGAGCGAGGCGCTCGATCTGGCGCTGCGCGCACTCATCGAACCGGGCGACGAGGTGATGTATCACGAACCGTGTTACGTATCGTACCGGCCCGTCATCGTCTTTGCGCACGGCGTTCCGGTGGCAATCGAGACGCGCGGCGAAGATAATTTCCGTGTCACACGCGAACAACTCGAAGCGAAGGTCACGAAGAAGACCAAAGCGATCATGCTGAATTATCCGAACAATCCGACGGGCGCGACGCTGCGGCCGGAAGATGTCGCGATGGTTGCGGAGTTCGCGACGAAACATGATCTGGTCGTGCTGACAGATGAAATTTATGCCGAGTTGACGTACGACGGAAAGCATACCTGCATTGCCGCATTGCCGGACATGAAGGAGCGGACAATCTTCTTCCACGGATTTTCGAAAGCGTGGGCGATGACGGGATTTCGCATCGGCTACGCCTGCGCGCCCGCGCCGCTGACGGATGCGATGATGAAGATTCACCAGTACACGATGCTGTGTGCATCCATCACCGGCCAAGTCGCCGCGCTGGAGGCATTGTCAAAGCCGGAAGAGGACATCGCGGAAATGCGCGCCGAATACGAACGGCGCAGAAATTTTGTCTACGCCTCGTTTGAGGAAATGGGGCTGCCTTGTCCGCGCCCGAGCGGCGCGTTCTATACGTTCCCGTCGTTGCGCAATTTTAAGATTACATCGAAAGATTTTGCACTACGGCTTTTGAACGAAGAGAAAGTTGCAATGGTCCCGGGCGGTGCGTTCGGCCCCTGTGGCGAGGGATCGGTGCGCTGTTCGTATGCGACCTCAATGGAAGAAATCAAAGAGGCGATGACGCGAATCGGGAAGTTCCTGAAACGGCTTCCGTCTCGCTAATGATTTATTAACAGGTTCCGAATGCCGTCCAAGCGGGCCAAAGAGGGTGGGCCGGCGAAGTTATCCACAGTTTTCGAGTATCAATCGCTCCAAAAATCGAGCATTTTCGCCGTGATGCTTTGCAACTGGCAATGAATCAGCCTGTTGCATGCTGTCAATAAGTTATCAACAGCCGGGGGGTTGTTATTCACAAAAGAAGAACGCCGCGATGCAAAATCGCGGCGTTTTCCTAATAAATTATGGATTATTTCAGGATGGATTCCCGTCATCCGGCGGCTGGACTTGCGAATCCTGAAGCAACCCGACGATGCGGTCGAGCGCGGCCTGAATCAGTGCCATTTCACGGCTGATCTGCTCCAGACGTCCCCGTTGAACGGCGGCAACATTCTCGAGTTGTTCGCAACGTAGACGGAGTTCATCGGACGAGTCCTCGCCGGCTGATTCCTCAACCTGACTTTCATCCTCTGGTCCGGATTCCTGCGGCTCGCCGGGCACGCGCTGCTCCGTGTTGCAGTGCGGACAAATGATGGTGAATCCTGATGCAACACTGTCAATACACAGACTTCTTGCGCAATTGACGCAATCGAACACGACATCGTTCGGCCCCGGCTCGCCCGTCGAAACTTTCACATTTTCCATCATGGCCACGTTCCTCCACTGGCACAGTACACTATCGGCAACACCTCGTACAATTCCTAGCATCAAAAAATTCACACCATGGAAATTGTTGCCTCCATGCCGGGAAGTTGCGATTATCCCGCAACGATTAACCCGAGGCTGTACGGACGTCTCCGGGCAAAGTGAAGAGGGGATATCGCGATGCAATGGCGCCCAAAGGTGCTGGCGGAAACTGAATTTCCACGGAATGGTACGACTGCGGAGAAGCTGCGTTTCATGCTGCAATACGCCGTTCTCGCGCCGTCGGTGAACAACACGCAGCCGTGGAAGTTCTCGATCGCGAATGACGTTATCTCGCTGTATGCCGACCGCAGTCGCGCGCTGGCCGTGACCGACCCACAGCACCGCGAACTGACCATCAGTTGTGGCGCAGCGCTGGAGCACATCGCGATTGCGATAAAACATTTTGGATTCTCGCCGCTGGTCGAACAGTTCCCGGACCCGGACAATCCGGATCTTCTCGCACAAATCAGGATCGGTTCCATGTCGAAGAACAGTGCGGACGATGCTCTTTTTTTCTATGGAATGGCCCGTCGGCAGACTTGGCGCAGGAAATTCGGATCTCGTTCGATTTCGAACGAGATGTTTGCCAACCTCGTCATGTCCGCGGCCAACTCCGAAGTATGGATCGATATGCTCGATGGTCCCGTCCGGCGCGAGGAGGTCGCAAGACTCATAGGGGAGGCCGATCTGATCCAGGGCCACGATCAGAGGTTCCGGGAAGAGCTTTTGCAATGGATCACAATATCCGGAGCTCACCGCCACGATGGAATGCCCGGAACTGCGCGCGGTCACACCTTGGTTGGTTCGATCTTCGATTTTCTGATGTTCAAGAAGAAAGATAGTGGACCACATCGCGCCGTAACAGACCGGCGCCTCATCGGCCAGTCGCGCCTGCTTGCGATCATCGGCACAGTTGACGACGAGCCGGCCGCCTGGCTCGAAGCCGGACGTTCGCTGGTCCGATTGCTGTTGCGCGCGCGTTCCGCTGGGATTAGCGCGTCGTTCTTCGGCCAGGTCGTCCAAGTTGCCGAAACGCGCGAAAAGCTCGCGAAACTCGCCGGCGATCATGGCCATCCGCAACTTGTGTTGCGCCTCGGCTACGCCACATCCAACCGGATCACCACGCCGCGCCGCGCGCTCGAAAAAGTCATTCTTGCGACTCCGCCGCCGCCTCGGCGGCCCTGATTTCCAATCATTGGAAAAAGAGGGAGCGCAGATTTCCAATGATTGGCAAAGTGCGTCGGCTTCACTTTTCTATGCACAGTTCTTTGTGTTGCAGATTAGTTTGAAGCAGCGCGACGGCGGCGGTCAGGAGCAGCGCGGCGTTGAACTGGTGCAGCGCGCCGAGCCAGACAGGAACGTTCAGCAGCAGGGTCGCGATGCCGAGGCCGGATTGCAGCAATGTGAAAAGAAGAACCAGATGGAGAGTCGCGCGCGAGCGCCCTGGTGATTTCGATTTGAGACCGCCGATCCAGATCACAGCCGCGAATCCGGCCAGCAGCCAGGCGAGCAGGCGGTGCGTCCATTGAACTGTCATCGGATTGGCAAGCAGATCTCGCATCGGCGAGGCTCCGAACGTGCCGGGAGGAATCCACATTCCATTCATCGTCGGAAACGTGTTGAAGAAGTGCCCGGCGCGAAGGCCCGCGGTGAACGCGCCGTAAATGATTTGAAGGACGAGCACGGCGATGAACACAAACGCGGCGGCGCGACTCCATCGCGGAGCGGCGCGCGAACGGGCGGCGGGCAACAGGTCCAGAATCAGCCACACGATGAAGCTCATCAGCGTGAGCGCGAGAACGAGGTGGGCGGCGAGTGCGTAGTGGCTCACGTGCGTCATGTCCTGTTGCAAACCGGTCGCGACCATCAGCCAGCCGACGCCGCCCTGCAATCCGCCGAAGACGAAGGCGGACGCGATTTTGATCGCGAGTGATTTTCCGATGCGCCGTTTCAGAAGAAAAATGACGAACGGAATTGCGACGACAAAACCGGTGAGCCGGCCCACGAGCCGGTGAACAAATTCCCAAAGGAAAAGCGGCTTGAATTGCTCGACCGTCAGATTCGAGAAAAGTACCGCGGCTTGACCGGTCGCCGATTTGTAGGCCTGGAACCGCTCGTGCCACTGCGCGTCGTTCATCGGCGGCAGCACGCCGAGTACCGGCTCCCATTTCACGATCGAAAGGCCGGATTCCGTCAGCCGCGTGACGCCGCCGAGGACGATCATCGCGAGGATGAAAACATAAACGACGATCAGCCAGATGACGACCGGCCGGCTTGAACTGTTTTTTTTCGCAGGCATGTTTGTGGTGGCGAAAGCTGATAGCATCGAAGCTGGGCCGATTACAAAAAACAAATGTCCGAACAATTCGTCAGCGAAATGATCAAGCCCGTCGCGGCCACGTGCGACACGGCGCGGATGGCCGCGGGCGAGCCGGGGCTGCCGCGCGAATTCATCTGGCACGGACGGAATGTCCGCGTCGTGCAAGTGCGGCGGGCGTGGAAGACGACGGGCGATTGCCGGCACGGCAGTGGCGAACAATATGTCCGCAAACATTGGTACGAAGTGGCGACCGCGGATGACGGCGTGATGACGGTCTATTTCGAACGCACGCCGCGCCGCGGAAAATCACACGAGCGCTGGTGGCTGTTCAGCGTCAACACCGACGGCTCGCCGCCGCGGACGGCGGATAAAATTTGACCCTGCGGCGCACGCAAAATATTTCCAATCATTGGAACTTTGCGCCGCGTGAATTTCCAATCATTGGAAAGCGCGATCGCGTCACATGCTGAAGCGGGGGCCGAGATAAAGTTCGCGGCTGACGGGGTCGTTGATCAGGAAATCGCGCGTGCCTTCGCGCAGGACCTTGCCTTCGCAAATCAGGTAGGCGCGGTCCACGACGGCGAGGGTTTCGCGGACGTTGTGGTCGGTGACGAGGATGCCGAGGCCGCGGCCTTTGAGTTCGATGATGATTTGCTGCACGTCATAGACCGCGAGCGGATCAACGCCGCTGAACGGTTCGTCGAGCAGGATGAGCGACGGATTGGTGACGAGCGCGCGGGTGATTTCGAGGCGGCGGCGTTCGCCACCGCTGAGCGTGTAGGCGCGCTGCTTGGCGAGGTGGCCGATCTTGAGTTCGTCGAGAAGGATCGCGAGTCGGCGGCGGCGCTCGCGCAAATTGATCGGCAGCGTTTCGAGAATGGACATGACGTTTTGTTCGACGGTGAGGCGGCGGAAGATGGACGGTTCCTGCGCGAGGTAGCCCATGCCCATGCGGGCGCGCTTGTACATCGGCATGTTCGTCACGTCGCGGCCCTTGAAAAAAACGCGGCCGCCATTGGGCTTGATGAGGCCGACGGTCATATAAAAACTTGTGGTCTTGCCCGCGCCGTTCGGGCCGAGCAGGCCGACGATTTCGGCGGCGTTGACGTCAATGCTGACGCCGTTGACGACGCGGCGGCCGCCGTAAATTTTGACGAGATCCTCGGTCCGCACCAGCGGACTATGGCTGGGTTTGAGTTCCACCTGGATTCCCACCTGTTCTGTTCGCCCTGTTTGTTCTTACGCCGACGTTTCCCGCGCCGAGCAGATCCATCGAGCCGGTGTTCTGACCGGGCACGAAAACGATGCGCGGCTTCTGGATTGTTCCGGGCACGGTGACGGTGTTGTTGTCGCGATTGAAGATGATCGGGTCACCCGTCATCACATTTTTTCCCTGGAGGACTTCGGGTTTGCCGCCGGTCAGCACGATGTCGCCGGAGTGGACATCGTAGGTCGCCAGGTCGGCCTTGGCGGTCTTGTCCTCCTGCGAAATATGGACGTCTCGCTCGCATTTGATCGCGCTGACTTTGTTGCTCTCGTCAAAGAAGACGGTCATCTGCTCGGCGGTGATCTTGATGCGCGGATCAACGACGACGACATTGGTCATGAAGAGCGCGAACTTCTGCTTGTAGTCGTAGAAGAGCCGATCCGATGTGATGACGGTGATTTGCTCCTCATTTGTCGCGTGAGATTTGAACGCCGCGGCGAGCGGGTCCTGCGAAGCGGCGTGCCGCGGCGTCGCGGTCTGCGCGAAGCAGACGCCCGCCACCACAAGAAAAAATCCGACAATACATTTCAGTTTCATGGCTGCTTCACCTTCTGCGCGCCCTTGGTACGGGCGGGCGGCGCATTCGTCCCCAGAATTCTTCCGCTGATCGAGTCGCTCTGTACGCCAAGCAGGACGACCTTTGCGTCGTGATTAATCTGCATGCGCTGGTCTTTCGAGTTTATCACATAATTGCTGCCCGTGATAATCATGTTGTCGCGGGCGATGCGGATCGTTTCCTCCGAAACCGCGTAGCCCTTGTCCGCATGATAAAAACATTTCGGCGAGGTCACGCGCACGTCGGCCACCCGGCCCGTCAGTGTGTTGCGAAAGATGTCCATGCGCACGCCGCTGATTTCCGCCATGCGATCCGGATAAATGTTCGCGTCGTTTCCCCTGAGCATTCCGGTCATCACGCCGTTGGTGTCGTACTGCGGCACCTGAAAATCAATCACGTGGATGACGCGGTTGGTCTCCACGGGTGGCGGCGCTTTTTCGCGCGACGCAGCAAATGCCAGGGCGGGCAGAAGAAAAAGGATGAGCGCGACGCGGAATCTGCTCACTCATCCTCCATGTATTTCTGCACCGCATAGGCCCATCGCTCCTGTGCTTTCAGAACCGCCTCGATCACTTCGCGCGCCGCGCCATCGCCGCCGCGCCGGGTCGTGACCCACGCCGCGTGAAACTTCACCTCCGCAACCGCATTGGCCACCGCGACAGGAAAAATAACCTGCCGCATCGCCGGCAGATCCACGAGATCGTCGCCGACATAACAGGTTTCCTGCGGCTTCACGTGCAGCTTCGAGAGCACCTCGCGAAGCGCCGGACCCTTGCCGGCGCGGCTTTCGTGAAGTTCGTCAATCTGCAGCTCCCGCGCGCGCATCTGCGTGCCTCCGGAAGCACGGCCCGTCAGAAAGGCAATCTTCAATCCCATCTTTCGCGCCACGACGATTCCGTGGCCGTCCTGGATGTTAAACGATTTGGATTCGCCATCGCTGCCCACGTGGACCATGCCATCGGTCAGCACGCCATCCACGTCGAACACGATGCACTTCACAAGTGCCGCACGTTGTTCAGGAGACAAGTTCATCGATTCCTCTCAACTGCCGCCAAAGTTTCTTCATCGCTGAAAACGGAACGCAATTCTCCTTGTCCGACATGGCTTCCGCCGGATTCAGGTGCGTCTCCATGAAAATTCCATCGCAGCCGGTCGCGACCGCCGCGCGCGCCAGATGCGGTGCCCATTTGCCGTCGCCCGCGGTGAAATCGCCTCCGCCGCCGGGTCGCTGGACGCTGTGTGTTGCATCGAAGACAACCGGATAGCCGAATTCGCGCATCACCAGCAGGCTTCGCATGTCCGCCACGAGGTTGTTGTAGCCGAACGATGCGCCGCGCTCCGTCAAAATAATTTTCGTGTTTCCCGTCGCCTCGATTTTCGCAATGACATTCTTCATGTCCCCCGGCGCGAGGAACTGGCCCTTTTTCACATTCACCACGCAGCCCGATTCGCCCGCGGCGACGAGCAAATCCGTCTGCCGGCAGAGGAACGCGGGAATTTGCAAAACATCGCAAACCTCCGCGGCGGGCTTCACCTGCTCGACCGCGTGAATGTCCGTCAGAATCGGCAGCCCGAATTTCTGTTTCACTTCGGCCAGAATTTCCAGACCCGCCGCCATGCCGGGACCGCGATAGGACTTGATCGAAGAGCGGTTTGCCTTGTCGAACGACGCTTTGAACACCAGCGGAATTTTTTCGCTCTTCGCCAGCGCGGCCAGCGCCCGCGCAATCGCCAGGCACTTTTCGCGCCCTTCGATCACGCACGGCCCGCTAATCAGCGCCAGCCCGGCATTGCAGCCGAACCGCACGCCGCCAATGGAAACAATCTTTGTCATCACAGACCGCGCACGATGCTTGACGCCTCACAAGCTGTCAAGAGGCCGACGCCCTTGCATCGCGCTGGTCGCTGTGCTGTAGTCGCCGGCATGAAATCAATCGTTAGTCCGTTTTCCCGCCGGCTGTTTCCAATCATTGGAACTTCCGCCCTCGTATTTTTCCAATCATTGGAAGTTCTGCACGCCGCCGACGCTCCGGCGGGCGGCTCGGCGATCCGCGAAATCGCGGAGCTGAATCGCGCAGGCTTTCCGGTGATTGATTTTCACTCGCACCTGAAGGGCGGGCTGACGATCGAGCAACTGCTGGAGCACTCGCGCGAGACGGGCATCCGCTACGGCGTGGCGGTGAATTGCGGCGTCGGGTTTCCGATTACGAACGATGTGGCGGCTGCGCAGTGGTTCGACGGAATCAAGGATCAGCCGGTGTTTCATGCGATGCAGGCGGAGGGTCGCGAGTGGGTGAACATGTTTTCGACGGAGACCATCGCGAAATTCGATTACGTCTTCACCGACGCGATGACGTTCACCGACCAGCGCGGCAAGCGCATGCGGCTGTGGATGACGAACGAGGTCGAGGTGACCGACGCGCAGGCATTCATGGAGATGCTGGTGAACAAGATCACCGGCATCATGGAGAACGAACCAATCGACATCTACGTGAACGCGACATTCCTGCCGGAAGTGATCGCGACCGACTACGACAAACTCTGGACGCCGGAGCGGATGGACCGCGTGATTTCCGCGGCGGTGAAGAATGGCATCGCCATCGAGATCGGCGCGCGCTACCGGATTCCGAGCGCGACGTTCATCAAGCGCGCGAAGGCCGCCGGCGCGAAATTCAGCTTCGGCACGAACAACAGCGGGCCGGATCTCGGCCGGCTCGAATACTGCCTCGACATGATCCGCGAATGCGGACTGACGCCGGCGGACATGTTCGCGCCGAAGCCCGATGGAAAAAAACCGATTCAGTTGAAGAAGAAAATCTGAAGCCTATTTTGCCGGCCGCTGATACACGCGGACCCAGTCGAACATAACCTGCTGGGGAAGTTTTGCCTTGCTGACGTCGCCGGCCCATTTGCCAATTTCGATGGATAGGATGATGTATTCCTCGGTCTGAGAGATCGCGTCGGTGGTTTCCCACGCGCGGCGGCCGTCCACATAAAAAGTGTAGCCATCGGGCCGCCAATCCACGGCAAACACGTGCCATTTCTGCTTGCGAAGATCGGGGACGAACGTGTCGAAGGGACTGCTCTTGTGATCATCGCCGTAGCCGTTCCAGTGGAGATTCTGGTGGACGACATCGCCCTGCACTTTCATGCACTCGCAAATGTCAATTTCGGTCCCGTTATTCGCGGTGTCGTCAATCTTGCCGCGCCCGGACTGCGGATCGCCGACATGGTTGGACATCATCCAGAATGCGCTCCAGTAGCCATCGTCATCGGCAATCGTGCAACGGCATTCGAAGTAGCCATATTTCCATTGATGCTTGCGGTCGGTTGACGCGATGCCGGCGTGAACGCCGTTGGTTTCGCGTCGCACATCAATGACGAGATGCCCCTCGCCATCGAGCCGGATGCACGCGGGATCGTTGAAGCCGTCCTTGCGTTTGCCCGGATCGCGACACGACCAGTTATTGGTCCAGGTGCTGCCGTCGAATTCATCGCTCCACACAAGCTTGTAGTCCGGCGATGGAGGCCCGGCGGGATCACGGAGAAGATTCCTGAGCGATGAATCGCTTTCGCGGATCAGCGTCGCGATCCACTGCGCCAGCGTGTCCGCGCCGGTGCTGGAGAAATATTGCGGGTTGCGCGGTTTGGGCCCGCGCCATTCCCTGTTCGTGCGGACGTTTGTCGCGACTTCTTTTGTGATGTCGGCGGGCGGATGCAGGAACCAGCAGGCGCGGTCGCCGATCTCGCGGTAGGTCTTCTGCATTTCGCCGCGCAGATCGAGCACGGTCACTTTTTCGGCCGCGCCGATTTCGCGGATCGCATCGGCGTACGGCTGCGCGTCGGCTGGCGGCGGCATGTTCGTGAACGTCTTCGCGCTGACCGGATCGTTCGTCCGCAATACCGGCGGCGTGACGAGCACCGGCGTCGCGTTGATCTTCTTCGCGGCGGCGATGAGTTGCTGAATTCTATTTCGGAAATCCGGCAGCGGAGTTTTCGCTTCCGCATCGCCCTGTCCGAAACCTGCAATGACAAACGTCGGCCTCATCGCGACGGCCTGGCCGTTCTTGTCCGACGCAAAATTCGTGGCGACGACGCCGGCCTGAAAGAACTGCGGCATCGCGTCGCCCCAGCCGGAGCTTCCCGGGCAGGCGGGCGATGAAAAGGTCCGCCCATCGCCCACGATCACGACCACCGACGGCCCGCGCTGTTCGCTTCCGCATTTCGAAACGACACCCGCCGCGGCCACGATTGCTGCGCACATAAAAATCTTCATCGCGTCATTCCTTCACTTCCAATGATTGGAAACGACCGTGACACAAAATTCCAATCATTGGAACCCTTCCCCGCGACAACTTCCATGCGCTGGAACATCAACGCTGAGATTTCGCCTTGTCTTCGAGCCGTAAAGTCCGGCCTCTGGTTGGGCCGCATCGGCTGTTCAGAACGTGGTGACACTTGCGCAATCGATACGAAAATTGGTCGTGACGGTCATGATGAGCTCTTTCATGCCGTCCCACGGGTTCTTTGGCGACGCTTCAGAAAAGTGTTTGCCACTGGCGTCAAACTCAAGCTTGAATGGCCCCGTATTGCTCTTCAAAGGGACTTGCTGTTTCGCACCGGGCGCGAGTGAGCCGACGGACACTGAGAATCCGGAGCCGATGGCGAAAATGTTCGTGAGTGTTGCAGCCGATTCGTTGACCACGGTCAATTGCACGTGGCGACTGTAAAGTGAGCAACCCAAAAGCAGAACTGCGACAGATGCGACTACGAGTATTCTTTTCATGGATCAATCGACATCCCTGTTCCTTAATCGTTCAATGTGCCCCAACATTACCGCTGACTTTTCCCGCGCCGACAAGTTCCAATCTTTGGAGAAGGGCCTTGCTCATATTTCCAATCATTGGAAGCGCCCCAGATGGCGCGGGTAAAGTCCGGCGACTGGTTGGCCTTTTCATCACTCACCTCTGATCTCTGTATCAGCTTTCCACACATCGTCGAAGTACCATTGAAATAGCGAATGAGTCCAATCACATTGAAATCCCCAGGCAAGGGGATAATAAATCGAGGGCCATTCCCGTGGATTGTGTCGCGTCATAGCGATCATGATTGGTGGCGCGGATAAAATATAAACCAAGATACCAGCTACAATGCCTGCTACTGCACTGCTTGGAGTCCAAGTTGCTTTTGCTGAAACATCGCTCATAAATCGATCCGCTTTTCTATCGCTGGCCAACATTACCGCTGAGATTTCGCCTTGTCTTCAAGGCGATAATCTCCGGCGGCGGGTACGGCACTTTCATTAACTGCTAACTTAGCGACTGACCCCATTCTGTCTTCACTAACTTAGCGACTGACC